>NZ_MVBK01000081.1 GCF_002000365.1 Thioalkalivibrio denitrificans
GGGCTCGGCTTTCACGGGGCAGGGGTCACTCATTGTCTGCGGTCAACGCATCAGACTGGCCAACGGGTGGATGGTTCAACGGGACCTCCATTGTCCCATGGCGCACGGACCGTGCAACCGGCTGTGCACCGGATGGTTCATCGGACACGACGGATGGCGGGGCGTGCTAAACCACACGGATCCACCCGCGCGGTTCACTGGCGCGATGCGGTGGTCTCCTGCGCAGCCCGTTCCACCAGGTAGTCCATGACCCCGACCATTCTCTCGAAACTGCCGCTCATGCTCGGGCTGACCAGGTGCCGCCCGTCGACCACCACCGCGGGCACCCCCTCGATGCGGTACTCGCGGGTCATCTGGATGGCCTCGCGCACCTTGGCCGTGACCTCGTCCGAGATCATCGCGGCACGGAACCTGGCGGGATCGACCCCTTGCTGCTCAACGAAGCGCAGCACGGAGCGTTCGTCGGCCATGCGACGACCTTGTGCATGGATGGCATGGAAGAACGGCGTGTGCAGCGTGTCCAGCAGATCCAGGGCCTCGGCGGCGTAGAACACACGGGCGTGGAAGGCCCAGAGGTCGTTGAACACCGCCGGGATGTAACGGAAGGTCACGTTGTCCGCGTGGCGTTCCTTCCACTGGTGCACGTGCGGCTCGAAGTTGTAGCAGTGCGGACAGCCGTACCAGAACAGTTCGACCACCTCCACCCGGCCCGCTTCGGCCTGGGTGGGGACCGGGTCGATGACCTGGTAGTCGATGCCCTCGGCCGGTTCGTTGGCCTTCGCCCCCAGCGCCAGCAGGCTGGAAAGAGCAACCAGTGTCAGGAGTCGTGTGAGTGTGCGTGTCATGTGCCGCCTCAGAGTTCACCGTAGGAATGCAGGCCCGAGAGGAACATGTTCACGCCCAGGAACGCGAACGTGGTGATGAACAGTCCGCCGATGGACCACCACGCCATGCCGACGCCGCGCCAGCCCTTGGTGAAGCGCATGTGCAGCCAGGCCGCATAGTTGAGCCAAACGATCAGCGCCCAGGTCTCCTTCGGGTCCCAGGACCAGTAGCCGCCCCAGGCCTCGGCCGCCCACAGGGCGCCCAGGATGGTGGCGATGGTGAAGAAAGCAAAGCCGATGGCGATGGCCTTGTAGCTGACGTCGTCGATGACCTCTCTCGACGGCAGGCGGGTGGCCAGCAGACCATTCGGGTTGACCCGCTCGCCGCGTGCGCGCAGCAGGTAGGCCACGCCCAGCATGGCGGCGATGGCGAAGCCGCCGTAGCCGACGAAATTGGTGGGCACGTGGATCTTCATCCACCAGCTCTGCAGCGCCGGCACCAGCGGCTCCACGATGTGCGCCTGGCGGTCGGTGATATACCACAGCAGGAAAGCCACCGAGGCGCTGACCACCAGCATCACGAAACCGCCCATGGCCTGGCTGCGGCTGCGCTGCTCGTAGTAGAGGTACATCAGCGTCGTCATCACGGCGAACAGGATGAAGACCTCGTAGAGGTTGCTCACCGGGATGTAACCCCAGGTGGCATCGTGCAGGAAGGTCTCGCGCCAGCGCACGAACAGGCCGGCCAGGCCCATGACCGAGCCGGCCCATGCCAGTGCGGTGCCCACCTGGGCCGGGAAGTCGCTGCGCGCGAACAGGCCGATGAAGGCGGCGGCGGTCAGGATCAGGAACATGGGGGCAATGAACTCCACGCCCGAGACCATGTTGGATGAGCCGACATACCAGAAGCCGGCACCGATCAGGCCGGTCACCGCCATGATCGTCAGGGCGGGCCGCAGGGCCGGCGTGCCGTCCTTGTAGCGGAACAGGCTGGCCAGGTATGCGGTGGTGGCGGCGAAGTACAGCGCACACATCCACATGGTGGCCGACTGGCCGGACACCAGGTACTTGAGGAAGAAATTGGTCTCGTTGCGCGCAAGATCGCCCGTGCCGCTGAATACTCCCCCGTAACTCAGCACGCCGATGAGCGACAACGCGCCCACCACGATGGCGTACGGCTGAAATGCGCGCCAGTACCAGCCCATCCAGACTGTGCCCCCCGCACTCAGCAGCAGCACGCCGATCTCGTAGCGGTCCATGCGCTCCCCGTAGACGGCCAGGATGAACGTGGTTGCGGCAACCACGAACACCCCCCACGCCCAGTCGCGGGTGCTCAGGCTGCGAAAAAAGCCGGGTGATTCAATCTCGATCGCTTCGTGGGGGACAGACATCTATTGCACCTCTCCAGTACATCGCATGCGGCGGTTAGTGGGCAGCCGTCAGGGGGTCTTTTCGGGAGACTCTTGGGTGTCTGCACCGGGCCGATGGCCCAGGGCGGCGGCGGACAGCTGCTGAAACTCCTTCCCGAATTCCACCATATTCCGGTTGCTGGTACCAGCCAGCACCGCGCGGCTGCCCTGTTCTCCCGGCTTGACCCAGACCCAGACACGCCGGTGGGCCACGTAGAACAGCAGGAAGATGCCGAGGGTCAGCATGGCGCTGCCGAAATAGACCACATTCTTGTAGGGGGCTTTGGTGATCATCAGGCCGGAGGCCTCGATGTGGTTGAAATCGGCCAACTGGAAAAACACCGGTGCGCCATAGAATCGGGCGGCATTGATTGCGCTTACGGCGTCCTCGAGGAACACCATGTCCGCCTCGGAGATTTGCTCCACGCCTTCCTCGGCCAGCACCTCCAGGTAGAGGGCCTGCAGGCCGGCGTGAAGGACGCGCACGAACACGTCCGTGACCTGCTCCACCTGATCCGGGGGCGTACGCGTCTCGATCTCATGGGCCAGGGCGTCGTAGCCACCCTGGGCGAACACGTTCAACAGGCGCCCCATGGTCTGCGCCACCTGAGTCTGCATGGCCTCGTCACCCACGGGCATGGCGCCGGAGGTGACGGACTGCTGCACCACCCGCTCGATCACCTCGGGGTTGCTGAGCATGGCCTGGAAGGTCATGAAGCGTTCGATGCCCGTAGGGCCGGGGCCGGCCCCCATGACAGGGTCGCCCATGTGGTCGGCGCGTGCCTGATCTGGCCGGAGGTCTATCAGCCGTTCATGGCCCGGCGCCACGGGAATGTGCAGGAAGCGGAACTCCTGTGTGGCATCCTCGCGCATGCCGCTCAGAAAGAACAGGCGGCCCTCCTCTTCTACCGGGTACATGTAGTTCTCGAACTCCCAGGATTCGCCGGCCTGGTTGCGCAGACGCAGGTGCACACTGGGACCCAGGTGGCGCGTCACCGCCTTACCGTCATCGTCGATAAACCGGTTGGAGTTGTGCACCTCCAGATTCATAATCTCCACCAGCCAGTTCCCGTGGCCATCCACCTCCATGGGATAGTTCTCGAACACCTTGCCTTCGAACTGCACAGGCTCCACGCCCCGGGGCCCGAACGGCCAGATGTTGAAATTCAGCTCGGAGCCGCCGTCGGCGAAGCTGGCCTGGTAGATGGCGTGACCCTTGTAAATGAGGGGGTGGTTCACGCGGATGGTGTGCTCCAGGGGCTCGTCCAGATCGTCGTCGTAGATGACCAGATCGCTCTCGAACAGGCGCGGTGTCCCGGTATCGAAATGCTCCATGCGGAATTCGCGAACCTCCACCCGGAAGGGCAGTTCCTGTACCACGTAGCCGTCGCGCACGGTGATGAACACGATGCCCGCGCTCTGGCCCTCGGCCAGCTCCACGCCGCCGCGAAACGAGGGGTTGTTGGGGCCGAGCCGGCTGATGGCCGGCACCTGCGAGGCCGGGATGTCGCGGGTTTCCACCACCAGGCGGCCGGTGAGCTCGGCCAGCTTCAGGGGCATGCGCCCGTCCAGCAGGGCGCCCACGCAGATGACCACGATGGCGACGTGGGTGAAGAGATACCCCAGGCGGTTGGTGGCCCCCTTCATGGCGGACATCACCTGGTGGTCACCGTGGTCCTTGACCCTGACCCGGTAGCCGCGGCTGGTCAGGGCCCGACGGGCCCTGTCAAGCACGGCGTCGGGGGGTGACTCCAGGTCCAGCGCGACGTTGTGCCGGAAGCTGCGCAGCGACTTTTCCTTCACCGACAGGCGGAACTGGCGCATCTCCCGGATCATGGACGGGGCATGCCGGTACACGCACACGGCGGTCGATGTCACCAGGAACGTCATGATGAACAGGAACCAGCCGGCGGAGTACACGTCGTACAGGGCCATGCCGGCGAAGATCTCGTGCCAGAACGGTCCGAAATTCAGCAGGTATTCCTGGTAGGGGCGGTTCTGTTCCAGAACCGTGCCGATGATGGATGCAATGCCGACGGCCACCAGCAGCGTGATGGCCAGATTCATGGAACCCAGGAACTCCAGAACGATGACCGTAGTGGAGCGTCCCCTGGGCTGGCGCCGGGTCTCGACAGTGGTACTGCTCATTTACCTACTCATCTCCCATCGAGGCCGGGGCCGACCCTATGGGGCCCCTCTCCGGCCAGGGACCCCCTTTACCAACGCGGGCCACTGTGGTTTGACTGCGAACATGCCACAAGTTCACCTGCAACCGGGAGGGAGCCGGGTGCACTGCAGACGAAACGGGGCGGCTAGTGTCGTGTCCCGGACCTGACATGACACCCGGTGGTTCAGTCCCGACTCAATCCGGCCATGTACTGTGAGACCGCCTCGATCTCCTCGTCCGTCATGCGCCGCACGGTGTTGCGCATCATTCGCCCGGCATCGTTGGCGCGCGCGTTGTCGCGGAACTGGCGCAGCTGGTCGGCACTGTACTGGGCGTGCTGACCTGCCACCTTGGGGAACATGGCCGCCGGGTTACCGGCACCGTTGGGGCCGTGGCAGGCGATGCAGGCAGGCACGCCGGTGGCGGCGTTTCCGCCCCGGTAGACCTGCTCACCCAGTTCCACCATCGCTTCGTCAGCGGTCTCCGTGGTGGTGCTTTGTTCGGCGTAAAAGGCGGCCAGATCACGCATATCCTGCTCGCTCAGGCCCGCCACCTGGCCGGCCATGATGGCGTTCTCGCGGCGCCCTTCCTTGTAGTCCATGAGCTGCTTGAACAGATAGGGCTTTCCCTGTCCGGCGAGCTTCGGCCACTCCGGATTGACGCTGTTGCCGTCCTCGCCATGACAGGCGGCACAGGCCGCGGAAAGTTCCTTGCCGCGGGTCGGGTCACCGGCGTCCGCCATCAGCGGGGCGGACAGGGACAGGCCGACGGCGGCCAGGACGATCACGCCATACTTCTTCATCGTGGATTCACTCCTGAGCTTCAAGACAAAAGTAATCTGGTAAGGTGACCGACAGGACAAACCCGGCGCGTTGACCCGGGGGCGGTGAATGTCGAAAAATGGCGGACTGTATACCACAAACACCCCTCACCCGCAAAAGCTTCAGGGGCGCTGCCCCGGGCCCCGAGACCCCGCCGGAGCACCCCTTGAATCCCCTCTACCGTCAGGCCCGTTTCCTCACCAGCGCGGCCCGGATCAAGGGCCTGCCGCCCGACGAGGGGCGCGAAGTCGCCTTTGCCGGTCGGTCCAACGCGGGCAAGTCCAGCGCCATCAACGTGCTGTGCGACCAACGGTCCCTGGCCCGCACCAGCAAGACGCCGGGTCGGACCCAGATGATCAATTTCTTTTCCCTGGACGGGCAGCGCCGGCTGGTGGACCTGCCGGGCTACGGTTATGCCCGGGTGCCGGTGGCGATGCGCGACGCCTGGCGCCGCCTGATGTCCCGCTACCTGAGTGAACGCCAATCCCTGGTCGGGCTGGTGGTGGTCATGGACATCCGCCACCCCCTGACCGGGCAGGACCGCGAGATGCTCGGCTGGGCAGCGGCGCGTGGACTCCCGGTCCACGTGTTGCTTACCAAGGCCGACAAGCTGCGCCGCGGCCCCGCCATGGACACCGCCCGGCAGGTGGCCGCCGCCCTGGGTGAGGCAGGCATCGAGGCCACCGTACAGCCCTTTTCCGCCCTCCGGCGCGAGGGGGTGGAAGATGCACACGGGGTCCTGGATGACTGGCTGTTTTGAAGTGAGAAGTGGGAATTTGGAAGTGGGAAAGCTGAATGCTGATTGCTGAGTGCTGAGTGCTGAGTGCTGAGTGCTGAAGAAAAAAGACCCCGGCACTCCTGTGCCGGGGTCCGGGCCGTCCTGGCCAATTGGTGAATGAAGCTCCGTGGTGACATCCCTGCCACGCCCGGGCCCGGCGTCCTGCCGGGAATGCCCGGATGTCCTGGGTCCTCCCCTCCGTGGTTGCAGGAAAATGATCCGCCTTTGGTGCAAGGGGTGGAAGTGGGCAAAAACCGGGTTTTTGTGAGAATCTTCCACAAATCCTTGTAGGATTTGGCCTACACGGACGCTTTTCGGGGGGCGAGGCCTGTCCGGGGTCCCGGATGCCGGGCCAGCCCCGAACCCGGCGCCTGTCGAGCACAAGCAACGGATTTCCCATGAGAACGCTCTATCCACCCATCGAACCCCATCGCGTTGAAACCCTCCCTGTAGACGATCCGCACCGGCTCCACCTGGAAATCTGCGGACGGTCGGACGGCCTGCCCGTGGTGTTCCTGCACGGGGGTCCCGGGGCGGGATGCGAGCCCTGGCATCGGCGATTCTTCGATCCGGCCCGCTACCGGATCGTGCTCTTCGACCAGCGCGGCTGCGGCCGTTCGAGGCCGCACGCCGCCCTGGAGGACAACACTACCGGGCACCTGGTGGCGGACATGGAGCGCATCCGCGAGCATCTGGAGATCGACCGCTGGGTGGTGTTCGGGGGGTCCTGGGGCTCCACCCTGGCGCTGGCCTACGCCGAGACGCATCCGGAGCGGGTGCTGGGGCTCGTGCTGCGCGGCATCTTCCTGTGCCGGCCTCAGGATATCCAGTGGTTCTACCAGGCGGGTGCCGGGCGTCTGTTTCCCGATTACTGGGCGGATTTTCTGGCCCCCATCCCGGAAGCCGAACGCGCCGACATGGTGGCTGCCTATTACAAGCGGCTCACGGGCGAGGACGAGGTGGCACGCATGGCCGCGGCCAAGGCCTGGTCCGAGTGGGAAGGGCGTGCCGCCACGTTGTTGCCCAACCCGGCGGTGGTCGGTCACTTCCAGGACCCGCACGTGGCGCTGAGCCTTGCCCGCATCGAATGTCACTACTTCATCAATGATGCCTTCCTGGCGCCGGATCAGCTGTTGCGTGACGCCCATCGTCTGGCGCATATCCCCGGCGCCATCGTCCACGGCCGTTATGACGTGGTGTGCCCGCCGGACCAGGCCTTTGCCCTGCACGCGGCGTGGCCCGGCGCCCGGCTGGAGATCATTCCGGACGCCGGCCACTCCGCGGGCGAGCCGGGTATCGTGGATGCTCTGGTGCGGACCACGGACGAACTCGCGGAGCGCTTCGGGTGATCGCACTGCTGCAGCGGGTCACCCGGGCCTCGGTGGCGGTGGAAGACGAGACGGTGGGCGAGATCGGGCCGGGCATCCTGGCCCTGGTGGGTGTCCAGCGGGCCGACACCGAGGCCCGTGCCGCGCGCCTGCTGGAGCGCATCCTGGGCTATCGCCTGTTCGAGGACGCGGCGGGAAGGATGAACCTGAGCCTGAACGACACGGGCGGGGGACTGTTGCTGGTGCCCCAGTTCACGCTGGCCGCGGACACCCGCAAGGGCATGCGCGCCAGCTTCACCCCCGCCGCCGACCCGCAGGCCGGCCGCCGGCTCTTCGAGGAACTGGTGGCACGGGCGCGCGTCGCCCACCCGCAGGTGGCCACGGGACGCTTCGGCGCCCACATGCGGGTGAGCCTGGTGAATGACGGGCCGGTGACGTTCTGGATTGAGGGGTGAGGAAGGCGATTCAAGATTCAAGATTCAAGATTCAAAGGGGGGCTGAACCCCTTGAATCTTGAATGTTGAACCTTGAATTCGGTTTATAGTCAGCCGCCCTTCTTGCCCGAGCGGGGTTCGTCCACGGCCTGGGCGCCGGCGACCTGGTGCAGCCGGTCCATGTCGAGAATCTTCACCAGCTTGCGGTCCACGGCCAGCAGGCCGTTCTCCTGGAAGCGGGTGAACAGGCGGCTGACCGTCTCCACCGCCAGCCCCAGATAGTTGGAGATGTCGTTGCGGGACATGGTCAGGTTGAACTCCTGACGTGAGAAGCCGCGTTTGCCGAAGCGGCTGGAGAGGCTCAGCAGAAAGGCGGCCAGGCGCGCATCCGACGACTTCTTGGCAAGCAGCGTCATCAGGTGTTCGTCGGACTGGATTTCCCGGCTCATGATGCGAAACAGCTGGCGTTGCAGGCCCGGGATCCGGCCTGCGAGTTCCTCAAGCCGTTCAAAGGGGATCTCGCACACGGAAGTGGTTTCGAGCGCCCGTGCCGCACAGGGGTGGGTGCCGTCGCTGATGGCGTCGAGGCCCAGCAGTTCTCCGGGGAGGTGGAAACCGGTGACCTGTTCCTGTCCGTCGTCACTCAACGCCGAGGTCTTGACCGACCCGGAACGCACGGCGTAGAGGGCCTCCATGCTGTCCCCCGGGCGGTACAGGTAGTCCCCCCGGTGCAGGGGGCGCCGGCGGTTGATGATTCGTTCCAGGGCCTCGAGCTCCTGGTCGCTGACGCCCATCGGGATGCACAGGTCATGGAGGCTGCAACTGCTGCAGGCCTGCTTGAGTCCGTGGAGGTCGATGATGTTGTTGGGCGGCATCTGCTTCGGGGTCCCTGGCTCGCGGCGCTGGGCCGGCGCGTCTCCAAGATACCCCAGGGTGGTCAACCCCACAACCTGCCCCAAAGTAATAATACCGTGTCCAAACAGGTGCCTGTGCTATGATGAACGCCCGTTACCCCACTGCGGATTCACCTCAAGCCAGCATGTCCGAGCGAATCGCCGAAGTCTCCCGGGACACCCTGGAAACCCGGATCCGTGTGCGCGTCGACCTGGACGGATCCGGACAGGGCAGCTTTGACACCGGTGTCCCCTTTCTCGAGCACATGCTCGACCAGGTGGCGCGACACGGCGTCATGGATCTGTCCGTCGAGGCCAAGGGGGACCTGCACATCGACGCCCACCATACGGTCGAGGATATCGGCATCACGCTGGGCCAGGCCATGGCCAGGGCGCTCGGGGACAAGAAGGGCATCCGTCGCTACGGGCACGCCTACGTGCCCCTGGACGAGGCGCTGTCCCGGGTGGTGGTGGACTTCTCCGGCCGCCCCGGCCTGGAGTATCACGTGGATTTCCCCAGGGCCCGCATCGGCGAGTTCGACGTGGACCTGTTCGGAGAGTTCTTCCAGGGCTTCGTCAATCACGCCGGCGTGACCCTGCACATCGACAACCTGCGCGGGCGCAATGCCCACCATGTGGCCGAGACTGTCTTCAAGGCCTTCGGCCGGGCGCTGCGCATGGCCGCCGAGGCGGACCCGCGTATCCAGGGCGCCACGCCCTCCACCAAGGGAAGCCTCTGAACAGGCCGGACAACCCACGACACCCCGAAAGCCCCCGGATTACCCTGAAATGAACACCGTGGCAGTGGTCGATTACGGCATGGGCAACCTGCGCTCCGTGGTCAAGGCCCTGGAGCATGAGGCGCCTTCGGGCACCCGCGTGTTGCTCACCGAGGACGCCGCGACGATCGGCGAGGCCGAGCGGGTGGTGTTTCCGGGCCAGGGGGCCGCCCGGGACTGCATGGCGGCCCTGACCGCCCGCGGGCTGGACCGGGTGTTGAAGGGGGTGGCTCTGGATCGTCCCTTTCTCGGCATCTGCATGGGCATGCAGGTGCTCGTGGACTATAGTGAGGAGAACGGAGGCACCGATTGTCTCGGCGTGCTGGGGGGTCGGGTGCGGTTTTTCGGAGAGGATCTGCGGGGGCCGGACGACGGTCTCCGGCTGAAGATTCCCCACATGGGCTGGAACCAGGTACATCAGGAAACCGATCATCCCCTGTGGCGGGGCATCGCCCAGGACAGTCGCTTCTATTTCGTACACAGCTATTACCTGGAGGCCGGTGACCCCGCTCTGGTGGCCGCCTCCACCGACTACGGCATTCGTTTCACGTCGGCCATCGCCAGAGAAAATATCTTCGCCATCCAGTGCCATCCGGAAAAGAGTGCGGCCCCCGGCCTCACGCTGCTGAGAAATTTCATGCGCTGGGACGGCAAGGAGTGAACATGAGTTTCGTGGGAGATACGGGCATGTTGGTGATACCGGCCATTGACCTCAAGGACGGCAAGTGCGTGCGCCTCCGCCAGGGCAGGATGGATGATGCCACCGTCTTTTCGGACGATCCCGTGGAAGTCGCGGGACGCTGGCTGGAGGCGGGTGCGCGGCGCCTGCACGTGGTGGACCTGGACGGGGCGGTGTCCGGCGAGCCGCGCAACGCCGGCATCATCAGCGAGATCGTCGAGCGCTATCCGGACCTGCCCGTGCAGGTGGGCGGCGGCATCCGCGACGACGACACGGTGCAGGTCTATCTGGAAGCAGGGGTACAGTGGGTCATCATCGGCACCAAGGCGGTGAGCGCGCCGCACTTCGTCAATGACATGTGCCTGGAGTTCCCCGGGCGCATCATCGTCGGCCTGGACGCGAAGGACGGCAAGGTGGCCATCGACGGCTGGTCCAAGCTCTCCAACCACGACGTGATCGACATGGCCGTGCACTTCGAGCAGGACGGCGTGGCGGCCATCATCTACACCGACATCTCCCGCGACGGCATGATGCAGGGCGTGAACGTGGACTCCACGGTGAAGCTCGCCCAGGCCGTGCACGTGCCCGTGATCGCCTCCGGCGGCGTGACCAGCCTCGACGACATCCGCCGCCTGTGCGAGGTCAGCGACGAAGGCATCGACGGCGTGATCGTCGGCCGCGCCCTCTACGAGGGCACCATCGACCTCGCCGAAGCCCAGAAACTTGCGGATAGTTGAAATTCAGTTACAAGGGAAAAGATACAAGGTACAGGGGGAAAAACCCCTGGCCTTCAACCCTTGTCCCTTGTCCCTTGTACCTTTCCCCTTATGCTAGCCAAACGCATCATCCCCTGTCTCGACGTCGACCGCGGCCGCGTGGTCAAGGGCGTCAACTTCGTGGAGATCCGCGACGCCGGCGATCCCGTGGAGATCGCCCAGCGTTACGACGCCGAGGGCGCCGACGAGATCACCTTCCTGGACATCACCGCGAGCCATGACGAACGCGAGACCATGGTGCACGTGGTGGAGGAAGTGGCCTCGCAGGTGTTCATCCCCCTGACCGTGGGTGGTGGCATCCGCCGGGTGGAGGACATCCGCCGGCTGCTCAACGCCGGCGCCGACAAGGTGTCCATCAACACCGCCGCGGTCTACAACCCGGAGTTCGTGCGCGAGGCGGCCGAGCGGGTGGGGTCCCAGTGCATCGTGGTGGCCATCGACGCAAAGCGCGTGTCCGCACCGGACGAACCGCCGCAGTGGGAGATCTTCACCCACGGCGGCCGCAAGCACACCGGGCTCGATGCCGTGGACTGGGCGCGCCGCATGGTGGCCTGCGGGGCTGGCGAGATCCTGCTCACCAGCATGGACCGTGACGGCACCCGACAGGGCTTTGACATTGAACTCACCCGCGCCGTCTCCGACGCCGTGCGCGTGCCCGTCATCGCCTCCGGCGGGGTGGGGACCCTGCAGCATCTGGTGGACGGCGTCACCCTGGGGCACGCCGATGCCGTCCTGGCGGCGAGCATCTTCCATTTCGGCCAGCACACCGTGGGTGAGGCCAAGCACTACATGGCGGAAAGGGGCGTGGAAGTGCGCCTTTGAACCGGCCCCGGCGGTCCGGCCCGGGATGCCGCGTGGTTTAAACTTCCGCCATTAGCGTATAAAGTCGCAGATTGCGCCGGATCCGCCGCCCGAGCACCTCATGTCCCCAGACTGGCTAGACACGATTCACTGGAACCCGGACGGCCTGATTCCTGCCATTGCTCAGGAGACGGGCACCGGCAAGGTCCTGATGCTTGCCTGGATGAACCGGGAATCCCTTCAGCGCACCCTGGCCACCGGCGAGGCCGTCTACTGGTCACGCTCGCGCCAGCGCCTGTGGCACAAGGGCGAGAGCTCGGGCAACACCCAGCGGGTGGTGGAGATTCGGCTCGATTGTGACGGGGACACGTTGCTGCTGGAGGTGGAACAGCGCGGCGGGATCGCCTGTCACACGGGTAGGCACAACTGTTTTTATCAGCGCTTCGAGGAGGGCGGCTGGCGGGTGGTCGAGCCGGTGCTCAAGGACCCCGGAGAGATGTATGGTGGCAAGTCATGACCGGCGGTGATGCGGTGCTCAGCGAGCTCGCCCGGGTGCTGGAGGAACGCAAGCAGGCAGCGCCGGACAGCTCCTACGTGGCGGGTCTGTATGCCAAGGGGCTCGACGCCATCCTCAAGAAGGTGGGCGAGGAGGCGACCGAAACGGTGATCGCCGCCAAGGGCGGGGATGCCGCCCAGCTGGTCCACGAGACGGCGGATCTGTGGTTTCACTGCCTTGTGATGCTGGCGCACCAGGGCCTCGGGCCGGAGGACGTGCTCGCCGAACTGCAGCGCCGGTTCGGCGTCTCGGGGATCGACGAGAAGGCCGGCCGGGCCGCAAACAAATAACAATCATTAACTGAATACAGGCATACATTTCGGAGAAAGCATCATGGGTATTGGTGGCATCAGCATCTGGCAGCTCCTGATCATTCTGGTGATCGTCGTTCTTCTGTTCGGCACCAAGAAGCTGCGCAACATGGGCGGCGATCTCGGCAGCGCCATCAAGAGTTTCCGCAAATCGGTTCGCGAAGGCGACGATGCCGACAAGGAAGAGGGCGAAGACACCACGCAGCGCCGCGAGGTCGAGGACCAGACCGAGGGCCGGGTGATCGACGCCGAGGTCAAGAAGGAATCCGACGCCAAGGACAAGGAACGCCAGGCCTGATTCCCCCCGGTCACGACGCGCACAGCGCGGCTGCGTGATCGTGGCGGCAGAGCATTGCCATGTTCGACATCGGCTTCTGGGAAATTCTCATCATCCTGCTGGTGGCCCTGCTGGTCGTGGGTCCGGACCGTCTGCCCGGACTCGCCCGCGAGGCGGGGCTCTGGGTGCGCAAGATGCGCAGCTTCGTGAGCAGCGTGCGCTCGGATATCGAGCAGGAATTCCAGACCGAAGAGCTGCGCAAACTGCTCAATGAACAGAACAAGGAGATCAGTCAGCTAAAGGACATGATGAAGGACACCGAGGAGAGCCTGCGCAGTGAGGTGGAAGAGACCTCCTACCTGGTGAAGTCCATCGAGAAAGAAGTCAAGGACGAACCCGACGCCTCCACCGGTGGCGACTTCGAGTCCGAGGCCACCGAACTCGTGAAGCAGCGCAAGGCGGATGCCTCGGAGAAGACCGCCAACGCACCGAGTACCGCCGAGACGCCTCCCGCACGAAAGGATCGTGATGAGTCCCAAAGCTGAGCGGCCGGAAACCGACGGCTCGCAGGCCGAAGGGACACTACTGAGCCACCTGTTCGAGCTGCGCAACCGGCTGTTGCGCATCGTGCTCGCCATCCTGGTGGTGTTCCTGCTGCTGTTCCCCTTCGCCAACCAGATCTACACGCTGCTGGCCGGGCCGCTGATGGTGCATCTGCCGGAAGGCAGCAGCATGATCGCCATTGA
This sequence comes from Thioalkalivibrio denitrificans, assembly GCF_002000365.1. Classification (GTDB taxonomy): domain Bacteria; phylum Pseudomonadota; class Gammaproteobacteria; order Ectothiorhodospirales; family Ectothiorhodospiraceae; genus Thioalkalivibrio_A; species Thioalkalivibrio_A denitrificans. Next base: position 13,580 of record NZ_MVBK01000081.1, read on the forward strand.
GGTGGCGGCCCCCTTCCTGATCCCGTTCAAGCTGGTGCTGCTGCTGGCCGTGGTGCTCACCATCCCCTACCTGCTCTACCAAATATGGGGTTTCGTAGCGCCGGGACTGTACCGCCACGAGAAGCGCATGGCGGTGCCGCTGGTGATCTCCAGCACCCTGCTCTTCTACGCGGGCATGGCGTTCGCGTATTTCGTGGTCTTCCCGCTGATCTTCGCCTTTTTCACCAGCACGGCCCCGGAAGGCGTGGCGGTGATGACGGATATCGCGCGCTACCTGGATTTCGTGATCATGCTGTTCATCGCCTTCGGCATCGCCTTCGAGATGCCGGTGGCCACCATCCTGCTGGTGTCCATGGGCGCCACGACGCCCGAGAAACTGGCGGCCAAGCGTCCCTACGTGATCATCGGCGTGTTCGTGGTAGGCATGGTGCTTACGCCGCCGGACATCATCTCCCAGACCCTGCTGGCGTTGCCCATGTGGCTGCTGTTCGAGGTGGGTCTGGTGCTGTCGCGCATGATGCAGCGCCGCCGGGCGCGCGAGGCCGCAGCGGCGGAAGGGGCAGACGACTCGGGCTGGGATCAGGATGATCTCGACGAGGGCGGTGCCGCACGGGCCGCAACGGGTCCGCGTCCGGGCCCGGCGCCGGCCGGTGCCGCGGCTGCCGCAAGCGGCGCCGCTTCCGCCGCGCAGGAGCGCCCTGCTGCCCCGGAGGATGATGAGTATCGTCCGCTGAGCGAGGAGGAGATGGATGCGGAGCTGGACCGCCTCGCCGAGGAACAGTCACGTGGCTGGCGCGCGCCCGAAGAGACGCCAACCGATGAGACCGGTGCATCCGGGGACAAGGACGACGAGGCCGAACCGTCTCGCGACGACGCCGGGACCACCGGCAAGCCCGACAAGGACAAGGGCGACGACCGGACCTGAACCTCCGCCACCCGCTGACTCTAGCCCGCATATCTCACCGGGATCGCGGTTCAGGCTCGTCTTCGCCTGCTCCCGCGATCCCGGTGAGATATGCGGGCTAGACTCGCGGTGTTCCGTCGCGACGCATTCCCGGCTTGCTGTTAGAATGTGCCTCCCCGAGCGGGCCCCGGGCCGGGCCCGGACACATGAACCGGATGGAGACGGAACAGCCCCATGAGCGAAGAGCACAAGACGCCCCGCTGCCCCACGCTTCTGGTGATTCTTGACGGTTTCGGCATGAATCCCAGCAAGCTGAACAACGCGGTCCAGGAGGCCCGCACACCGCGTCTGGACGAGTACATGTCCACTCATCCCCATACGGTGCTGGAGGCGTGCGGCCGCGCGGTGGGTCTGCCGGACGGGCAGATGGGCAACTCCGAGGTGGGGCATCTGACCCTGGGCTGCGGGTCCGTGGTGCGCCAGGACCTGGTGCGTATCGACGACGCCATCGGCGACGGTAGCTTCTTCGAGAATTCCGCGCTCACCGGCGCTGTTCTGGCCGCCCGGGATGCGGGTCGGCCCGTACACCTGCTCGGACTGGTGTCCGACGGCGGCGTGCACAGTCACGTGCGTCACCTGCATGCCCTGATCCGCCTGTGCCAGCAACTGGAGGCGACGCCCCTGGTGCACATGATCACTGATGGCCGGGATACCGCACCCAAGTGCGCCGCAAGCTACCTGGAGGCCCTGGAGCCGCTGCTTGAAGCCGCCGGGGGTCGCGTGGCCACGGTGAGCGGGCGTTACTACGCCATGGATCGCGACAAGCGCTGGGACCGCACGCAAAAGGCCTTCGATGCCATCGTTCACGGCAAGGGGGAGCGGGCGGCGTCCGCCGCCGAGGCGATCCGCGCCGCCTACGAGGCCGGCGAGGCCGACGAGTTCATTCAGCCGCGCATCATTGATCCCGAGGGCATGCTCAGGCCCGGCGACTCACTGGTGTTCTTCAATTTCCGCAACGACCGCCCGCGGCAACTGGCCGCGGCGCTGGGGTTGGACGAATTCAAGGCCTTTGATCGCGGCGATTTCCGGACCGTCTCCGTGACCTGTCTGACGGAGTACGACCCGCGTTTCCTGTCGCCCATCGGCTTCCCGCCGGAGCGCCCCTCGGTGACGCTTGCCGAGGTGATCAGCACCGCAGGCATCCGCCAGTTCCATTGTGCGGAGACCGAGAAGTACGCCCACGTCACCTTCTTCTTCAACGGCGGCAAGGAGGAGCCTTTCGCCGGTGAGGACCGCGTCATGGTGCCCTCGCCGCCCGTGGCCACGTATGACCTGCAGCCGGAGATGAGCGCCAGGGAGGTGGCCGACGAGACCATCAAGGCCATCGAAAGCGGCCACTACGGTTTCGTCGTGGTGAATTTCGCCAATGGCGACATGGTGGGCCATACGGCGGTGCGTGACGCGGTCATCGCCGCGGTGGAGGCCATGGACACCCAGGTGGGGCGGGTACTGGATGCCGCGGTGGCGAGAGGGTTCTCGGTGGTGCTGACCGCAGACCACGGCAACTGCGACGAGATGGTCGATCCGGTGACCGGCGAGCCCCATACACAGCACACCATGTACCCGGTGCCCCTGATGATCATCGACAAGGCCCGCTGGCGGCTCACTTCCTGCGGCGGGCTGAGCGGGGTGGCGCCCACGGTGCTGCAGCTCATGGGCATCCCCCAGCCCAAGGCGATGCGGGGTCGCTCACTGCTCCTCGAAGAGGTGTCGGCCGCGGCCTGAGTCTGACCCGCGCATCTCACCGGGACCAAATGAAAAAGGGCGCCGGAGGGCGCCCTTCTCGTCTGAACCCCGGCGATCTATGTGCCTGTTTCCATGCGGGTGCGCTGCGGTTCCCGGTGGAAGTAGTAGATGAGGTTGTCGCCGTTCTCCATGAGCGTCTGGCCGAGGCTGATGTAGCCCGATCCGGTCAGGACCAGTTCCTCCTGGTGGATGTGCACCACTTCGCCGTTGTGCAGGCGCACATAGGTGCCGTTGAGGCTCTGGTCGATCAGCACGAAGTCGTTGTCGCGGAAGACGATCCGTGCATGTTCCCGGGACACGAAGTCCTGGTTGGCCACGAGGTGGCAGGTCTGGCGACGGCCGAGGATGAACGGATCCTTGCGCGCGTGCAGGTTCACGACCTGATCGTGGTAATGGAGCATCAGGGACCCGAGGTTCACCTCGCGGGCGGCCTCCAGGGACTCCAGCGCCGAGCGGTTGAAACGCCGGTCCACCAGGCGGCGCCGATTCTGCGTCACCCACTGACCCCCACTGTCCCGAAACGGAAACTCGGGATGCTTCCCGAAGCGACGACGCTCCCCACGTCTGCGGATATCCATGGCATGCATCCTTAAGGCATCCCCCAATAGGAAGTCTAGGAATCCGGACGGACACCGATCATCCGTTCAGCCGCCTGCCTGAGGCGTGCGTCGGGTCGGCCGGCTGCTGAGTCGGCATTGCAGCCAGTGACCGGCCGGACATTCATTTTCGATCCAAAGTGTAGCCCATCGCCGTGACGGCGGGGAGCCCTGCGCAACCGCCCCGGAAAGATTTGCCGTGCAGCACCCCGTCATGGTGCCCGCGGCGTCCCGGCCGAACCGCCGGCTCTGGTAGCATGGGGCCCCTGACGACCCCATGCAAGAGATACCTGGATGATTCAGCGACAACTCCTGCTGCGCTTGCCGGACGACGAGGGCCCCGTGTCCTACGTGCTGCAGGACAGCGCCGGCAATCTGCTGATGTCGGGCGTCGGCGGGCTCGACAAGGTAGCCGGCCTGGCCGGCAGCGTGCCCGTGCCCGCGGTCCGGGTACTGGCACCCGGCACGCGCGTGCGGGTCGACTGGTCCGAAGTGGCCGCCAGGGGTCGGGAAGCGGAGGGTGACATGCATCGCGTGGCGGCCCCGGCATGGGGCGATGAGAAGGCGCCCGTGGCAGAAGTGGCGCGCGACTGGATGGACGGCTGGGTGCGGCGACTGGCCGATGCGGGCATTCACCCGCTGGCCATGGTGCCCGAGACCACGGTGCTGCCCGCGGACGATCAGGGCGGCTGGCTGCTGTGGCTGGAAGATGACCGGGCCTGGCTGAACACCGGGTCCGGCAGGGGGATCGTCCTGGAGCGTGGCCGTGCCGCCGAAGGGGTTCTCGATCACCTGGCAAGTTCGGATGGAGGGCAAGGTCCCAGGCGCCTGCTGGTCGTGCGCCACGGATCCGAATGGGAGACTGACAGGGCCCTGCATGTACCCGACGCCTTCGGGCGGCTACCGGTAGAACGGCAGGTGAGCGAGGAATCCTTGCTGGAGATCATCGGCCGCGAGATGCCCGGACAGGAGCCGCTCAACCTGCTCACGGGACCCTACGGCCGGCGGCGTCCGGGCCGCTTTCGCGTGCTGGGCCGGTTTGCGGTCATCGTCGTGGTGCTCTGGGCCGGGGTTCACCTGATCCAGGTGCACACCGAGATCCGTTACAAGGAGCATGAACAGACCATACTGGAAGATCGCATCAGGGAGATCTATCGCAGTGCGCATGGTGTCCGGGAGGTCGGCCAGCCGCGGCGGGACATGGAAGCCGCTCTGGTGGATCTGACCCGGGATACGACCGGGTCGGCGGGTGAGTTCCACGATGCGCTGGCGCGGCTCGCGCCCCTGATGGTGGATACGCCGGACCTGCGGGTTCAGACCCTGGATTACCGCCCGGGCTCACTGGACCTGGAACTGCGCCATCATCGCGCCGAGTCTCCGGAACGCCTCAGACAACGCATCCCCTACACCGATGGCTGGTCCGTGGAGATCACGCAGACCCGCGCGACGGACGGACACGCCTACAGCAGCGTGCAACTGCGGAGGGCCGGCCCGTGAGCGCCCCGGCCTCCGCTTCCCGGTCCCCGCTTCGGCGCAACCTGCTGGTCGGCGGGGTGGTGCTGGCCATCGTGGTGGCATACGGGTGGGCGTGGCAGGTGTTGAACGTGCGGGCCAAGGACATGGATCAGGTGGTCAGCGGCCTTTACCGGGACGTGGCCTGGATGCACGCGGCCGCCGAGCGCGCTCACAGTCTGCGGGCGCAGACGGAAGCTGTCGGTGCGGGGCCTCACGAGGGTTCGTTTGCCGAATTGATGGAGCACGTGCGCCGTGACGGCACGGTAGCAGGGACAGTGACGGAAGTCCGCGCAGAACCGTCCGGACAAGCACGGATATCGATCGAGGCCGCATCACTCGATGACCTTGTCTTGTGGCTCGCCACCCTGGAAAGCCGTTACGCCGTGCGTGTCACCGGCTTGATGCTGGAACGTGACGCCCGGGAAGGGCTGGCCAGCGTGCACCTGACGTTGGAGCAGCAATAGTCCGGGGCCTGGTGCAATGTCCGGGCTAACCCGGACATTACACCAAGGCGGCCGGCGGCTTTGTGTAACCCTCTGGGTGCGTGCAATAAATGAGCGCATCTGTTCGTCAAGGCGCGGCGACAGTTTGGACACCGCCGCCGGCCTATCGCGATGCTTGCAGCCTCTGAGCCTGTCTCGCTTGCTCTTCAGTCGAACCNNCTTCTCCTTCCAGAGACGGCACGAGACAGGCTCAGAGATCACAATCATTCGCGATCCTTGGTGCAATGTCCGGGTTAAAGCCATGACGCAACGCTGGATCAATGCCCTGGCCATGTGTGTCCTCGGGCTGCATGGCGCCCAGGCTGTTGCCGAGACCGTGGAACTGGAGCCGGTGACCGTCACCGCCCCGCGCCTGGAACGGCCCTGGCTCGACACGCCCGCGGCGCTTGGCGTGGTGGAGCGCGAGGATCTGGAACAGGCGCGCCAGGGGTTGCAGCTGGACGAGGCCCTGGTGCGTGTTCCCGGGGTGAGCGCCCAGAACCGCTACAATTTCGCGCAGGACCTGCGTGTGTCCATGCGCGGTTTCGGCGCGCGCGCGGCGTTCGGGATCCGCGGCATCAAGATGCTCGTGGACGGATTGCCCGAGACCACCACAGACGGACAGTCGCAGGTGGACGCCATCGACCTGACGGCACTGGAGCGCATCGAGGTGATCCGCGGTCCGTCCTCGGTGCTGCATGGCAATGCCACCGGCGGCGTGCTGGACATCACCACGCGCTCCGGACCGGCGGAGCCCTTCTTCCAGCCGCGCGCAGAAGCGGGCAGTTATGGCTACCGGCGCCTGGGTCTGCAGGCGGGCGGTTCAGGTGACGCCGCCGCCTGGCACCTGAGCACATGGGACCTGGCCATGGACGGGTACCGGGACCACAGCCGCGCCGAGAAACGCCTCCTGCACGCGCGCACGGACTGGGTGCCTTCGGGGCCGCATCGCCTCACGGGGGTGGTCACGCTGCTGGATGCGCCGCGCACCGATGACCCCGGCGCCCTGACCGCGGCCGAGGTGGCCGATGATCGGCGCGCCGCCGCCCCCAATGCGCTGGCCTTCGATGCCGGGCAGTCCGTCACCCAGCAGCGTGCGGGCCTGGTCTACCGGGGCGATATCTCCGGCTCCGAGCGGCTCGAGGCCCGGGTCTTTCACACCTGGCGCGACTTCGACAACCGCCTGCCGTTTGAATCCGGTGGCATCGTACAGTACGAACGCCAGTTCTTCGGCGGCGGCATCCACTACACCCGGGACAACCACATCGGCGATCTGTCCGGGCGCATGACGGCGGGCCTCGATCTGGAGCGCCAGCGGGACATGCGCCGCCGCTACGATAACCTGCAGGGTGCGCGCGGCGATCTCGCGTTGCATCAGCGCGAGATCGCCGAGGCGGCGGGCGTGTTCGTACAGCAGGAACTGGACCTTACCGAACGGCTCGACGTGACCCTGGGTCTGCGCCGGGACCGCGTGCGCTTCTCCATCGATGACCGCTTCCTGGCCGATGGCGACGATTCGGGGCAGCGGGATTTTCTTGAGACCAGCCAACTGGTCTCCGCCAGCTACGCCTGGCAGCCGCAGCACCGCATCTACGCCACCTGGGGCACGGCCTTCGAGACGCCGTCTTTCACCGAGTTCGCCAATCCCGACGGCGGCGGGTTCAATCCCGAGGTGTCGCCGCAGCAGGCGCGCAACCTGGAACTCGGCTTCAAGGGATTCGCCGGTCGCGTGCAGTACGACGTGGCGGTGTTCCGGGTGGACGTGCGCGACGAACTGGTCCCCTACCAGCTGGAGGACCCGGGCGACGACCGCACGTACTACGAAAACGCCGGACGCACCCGGCGTCAGGGTCTCGAGGCGGGGCTGGTATGGTTCCCCACGGTGGACTGGACACTGACCGGTGCCTGGACCTGGTCGGACTTTCACTTCCGCGAGTTCACCGATGACGAGGGCACTTCGCTGTCCGGCCGCAGGCTGCCCGCGATCCCGCGCCAGCAGCTGTTCCTGGAGGCGGCCTGGCGCCCGGGGCGCGATTACGCCATCGCGGACCTGCTGGTCCAGGGCGGTCAGTACGCGGACAACGCCAACACCGAACGCGTCTCCGCGTCCACCGTGGTGAACGTCCGCGCAGGTCGCGTGCTGCGCCGCAATGGCTGGGACGTGGAGGCCTTCGTGGCGCTCAACAACCTCTTCGATGAAGACTACTTCTCCAACATCCGCCCCAACGCCGGCTTCGGCCGCTACTACGAGCCCGCGCCGGGCCGAAACTTCTTCGTCGGCCTGCACGTGAGGGGACGCGGTTTTGATTGAATTCAGCGGAGAAACGGAAGCGAATCTTTGCAGCGCTCAGCACTCAGCCGACAGCTGATAGCTGATAGCTGATAGCTGATAGCCGACAGCCAATTCCCGGAGCGATAGAATGGGGCCCCAACCGCACGGCTGGAGCACATGCCCATGGCACACGTCCTGCTCGAGGACGGCACGTCCGTACTCGTTCACACCCTCTTCTGCATTGGTCACAACTACGCGGCCCATGCCCGGGAACGCGGCACGCCCGTGCCGGAGTCCCCGGCAGTGTTCATCAAGCCGGACACTGCCCTGGTGACGGACGGTGGCCCGATTCGTCTGCCGCGCCAGAGCGATGACGTACATCACGAGGTGGAGATGGTCGCGCTGCTGGGCGACGGTGTGCAGGCATGGGATGGCCGCGATATTCCGGAGGCCGAAAGCCTGTCCTGTGTTCGCGGTTATGCGGTCGGCATCGATGTGACGGCGCGTGACTTTCAGAAGCGCGCCCGCGAGCTGAGCCTCCCTTGGGCGGTGGGCAAGGGATTCGACACCTTTGCGCCGGTGGGGCGCTTCGCGAGCGCACATCGCGTGGACGATCCGCAGCGGCTCGGCTTGCGCCTGGAGGTGAACGGCGAACGGCGCCAGGAGGCGGGCACGGACGGCATGACCTTCGGGCTCGCCTTCCTGATCCATTATCTCTCGACCATCTTCACCCTGACGCCGGGCGACCTGATCTTCACCGGCACGCCCGGAGGCGTGGCCCGCTTCGAGGACGGTGACCGCCTCCAGGCCGCGCTGATTGATGCGCACGGTGACTGCCTCTCCGCACTGGATGTCCGGGCTTGCCGCGAACCACTGGCCCGGCCGTGATAAGCTTTCGGGCCTCTCCCCGGGCGTGACGGGACCGCCCGGATCCCGATTGATCAACGAGGACCCTGGATGATGTATCGAATTGCCCCTATCGGCCTGTTGCTTGTGCTGTCGCTTTCACTGCTCGCCGCCTGCGGGCCGTCGACCACTGCCGAGAATGACGACGGCGTGGACCCCGCCGCCCTGAGCGAGGCCGAACGCTGGCTCGCCCTGGTGGACGCCAACGACTACGCAGGCAGCTGGGCCGCGACCGGGGACCTGTTCAAGGGTGAGGTCAGCGAGGAGGAGTGGCGGGAGAGCATGGCAGTGTTCCGCGAGGACATGGGGGCCGTGCGCGAGCGCACCCTGCAGGATCAGACTCTGGAGACCATCATGCCCGGCGCACCCGAGGGCGAATACCTGATGCTCGAGTACCGCTCCGTGTTCGACCAGCAGGCCCGCGGAGCCGAGCTGGTCGTGCTTATGCGCCAGGACGACGACTCCTGGCGGGTGATCGGGTACTTTCTTCAGTAAAGGTTGAAGGGTTTTGGGAAGGATGAAGGATGAAGGATGAAGGAGGAGTGTAATCCCTGACTTCCCTCCCCTCATGGGGAGGGCCATTGAGGGGTGGTTTCATTCAACCTTCATCCTTCCACCTTCAACCTTCCCAACGTCCTTCATCCTTCATCCTTTAATTCGGCGGTCCCGGCGGCCCGATGTCCTTGTCCTTGGCCACGAGGTAAACGCCGCCGGCGGCCATGGCCATCCACAGGATCAGGGCCCAGCCGCCGATCAGCTCCCAGAGCTGGCCCATGAACAGCAGCATGACGGCCGCCAGCGCCAGGATGATGTTGCCCAGGATGAAATGCAGGCGCTTGCGGTCTTCGAAGGGAGACATGGGCGCCATTGTAACAGCGTCCCCGTTGCTGCTCAGAGTGTGCCCAGGCTGGGATGTTCGGCGCTGGGACGATCCAGGTGATAACCCTGGGCCATGTCGACGCCGAATTCCCGCAGCATCTTCAGCGTGTCGCCATCCTCCACAAACTCTGCCACCGTAACCTTGTCGAGGCCGCGGGCCACGTCGATCATGGCCTTCACGAAGGCCTGATTATCGCGGTTGTTGGGCAGATCGCGGATGAACATCCCATCGATCTTGAGGATCTGGATGTTCAGGTACTTCAGGTAGGCGAAGGTGGAGAACCCCGAACCGAAATCGTCCAGGCAGATGAGGCATCCGGTGTGTTGCAGGGCCTCGATGAACCGTTGCGCGTCCTGCATCTCCACCACGGCCGCCGTTTCCGTCAATTCGATGATGAACCGTTTGGGTTCCACCTTCTGGCGCCTTAGCTCGTCGTCAATGAACTGCGGCAGGGTCGCATCGTCGAGGCTGCGCGCCGAGATATTCACGGACAGCGCGCTCAGCTTCGGGTGCGCCGCCAGCCTCTCGATGCTGCGCTGTATCACCCAGCGGTCGATCTCCAGAATCTGGCCGGTCTTTTCCGCCACGGGAATGAACTGGTTGGGCATCACCAGGCGTCCCTCATCCATGGGGTCGCGCATGCGCACCAGCGATTCCAGGTGGCTCAGGCTGCCGTCCCGCGTGTGATAGATCCCCTGGAAATGCAGCTCCAGCAGGCCCCGCTCCAGCGCCTGGGCGATACGGCTGCTCCAGGTCATGCGCGCCACCATGGCGGCGGCGGTGTTGCGGTTGGCGTCGTAATGGGCCCAGGTGTTCTTGCCGTTGTCCTTGGCCTGGTACATGGCCGTATCGGCATGAGCCACCAGGTCCTCAGCGTTGTCCCCGTGTTCCGGGAAGCAGGCGATGCCGATGCTCGCGGTCAGGCGCAGGTTGCTGCCCCGGAAGCGGAACGGAATGGCGGAGATGGCGTGAATGATGCGCTCCGCCAGGCCCACCGGTTCATCACCCTTGCGCAATTCCACCAGTACGGCGAACTCGTCCCCGCCCAGGCGGGCGAACATCTCGTCGCTGCGGACAAGGCTTGCCACCTCGCCGGCGGCGCGCACCAGCACCGTGTCGCCGGCCCGGTGCCCGAAGGTGTCGTTGATGTACTTGAACTCGTCCAGGTCGAAATAGAGCAGGGCAAAGCGCCCGTCGGTGCGCCGGGCGCGATTGATCATCTGTTCCAGGTGCTGCTGGAATCGGTGACGGTTGTGCAGCCCGGTCAGGGCGTCGTGTTCGGCCAGATAGATGAGCTGTTGCGCGGTCTGGCGCTCGTGGGTGACGTCCTCGTAGATCCACAGTCTGCCGATGATGCGTCCATCGGGGTCCGGGACCGGGTAGGAGAGCTGCGTGAGGATGCGTCCGTCATAGAGATCCACCTCGAAGCGCTCGCTGATTTCGTGCGTGTCCAGCACGTGCAGGATGTGTTTTGAGGCGTGGTCGGGTCTTGCGAAGCGGTGAGTGGAATGCTCCAGCACCTCGCGGCTGGGGCGGCCCACCAGCTCGATACCCTCCGGTATCGCCCACATGCGACGGAAGGCCGGGTTGACGTACTCCACCCGCTCGTGGCGGTCCTCGAAAAGGATGCCGATGCTCATCCCGGACAGCAGCGCGGCCATGCGGCTTTGCTCGCGCTGTGCGACCGACAGCAGTTCCGCCTGCTTGCGCTCGGACTCGCGCAGTTCCGAGAGGGCCTTCATCAGGGCGTCGCGATCCCGGAGGCGTTGGGTGATGTCGTGGCTGATGGCCAGGTAGCGGGCTTCGCCTCCATCGGGTTTGACGTACTGCAGGAAGATCTCCACGGGAACCAGGTTTCCGTCACGGGTCCGGTGGGTGGTCTCAAGGCGCAGGCTGGGCCGGCTTCCGTTGCGCAATGGTTCAACCAGTTGCCGGAAACGCGGTTCCGGGAACTCCGGCTTGATGTCGTAAGGGTGCAGGGTCAGGAGCTCGTCTCGGCTGTAACCCACCTGGTCCACGGCCCCCTGGTTCACGTACGTGAACTGCAGCGTGTCGGGGTCGAACATGAACACGCCATCGAGCAATCGGTCCAGGGTGCTGCGGAAATCCTCCAGTGCCGCGCGCTCGCGGCGCAGCTCCTCGTTGGCAGCCATGAGTCCGCTGGCGTCCATCACGTGGCCCTGCAGATAGAGCAGTTCGCCGTCGTTGCCGTAGATGCCCTGGCCCCGCTCCTGGATCCAGCGTGTTTCCCCCGTTCGGGTCACGATCCGATAAATCAACTCAAAGCGACGATTCTCCTTCAGGGCCTTCTGAGTCTCGTTCCAGAGCAGACCGCGGTCTTCCGGGTGAATCAACGAGCCGATAGTGATGGTGTTGGGGTCGAGGAATTCATGGAGCTGGTAGCCGGAGAGTTCCTCCATGTTGCCCGCCAGGTAGACCAGCGGCCAGTCCGGTGCGTTCTTGTGTCGGTAGACGACACCGTCGATGGTGTCCAGGACGCTGATCAGATCGTCGCTGCTGTAGGCGCTCGCGTGGCGCACCAGGTTCACGAGACCGATGGTGGCGGCCACCGCGCACAGGGCGCGCAGCAGCTGGATCGGGATGCCCGTGGCGGAGAGGAAGTCACCGCTCGTGGGCAGCCAGGCCGGCAGCCCGGCGGCCGCAGTGGTGAGCCAGGGTGTGAGCAGTGCATAGACCAGGAGGGCTGCGCCCACCACGGTGATCCAGGGCGGCAGGTGGCGCTCGTCCGCGATGACGTCGATGCGCCCGCCTCCACTGTTGCGAAGCGCGAGCAGGCCGAATCCGGCCAGCAGTGCGCCGGGAAGGCCGATGAAGTATCGGGCGCCCGCAGCCAGCCCTTCCATGGGATTCGCAGCGGGCAGCATCAGCGCGACGACGGCCGCAGCCACGAGACCATAGAGCCAGACGGGGCTGATGCGAATGCCTTGCCCCTCCGCCAGGGTCCGACGTCCGAATTCCATGAGCGGCACAAAGGAGAGGGTCAGGAGAAGCGTGGCCAGGACGGCCAGCCGGGGGTCACTGCTCTGAAGCCGGTACCACTCCACGAACTCCAGGGTCCCGTGCAGGACGCCGAAGGCCGCCAGCAACCACACGTGGCGGGCGAAGCGAAGCGTGGTATCGCGGCGCGGCAGCACATACGCCACCACGCCCAGGACGAAAAAGGAGAGACCGTAGATCTGGTAGATCAGGCCCGGGTTCTGGCTGAACCAATCGCTCACGGGCGACCCCGCTGGGCCGTCGGACAGGCGGGGCGATGCCCCGGAAAGGGACACATCGGCGATCGTCGCGACCGTGCCGTGGCCGGGCAACCCGTCATCAACTCCCCCTTGTCTAACCCTTTATCTGTCATGACCGCCGAGAGCCTGTGGGAACTGGGCTGCTCCGGGCCGGGCCATGTTTTTTCCCTGACTGAAACCATAGGGGATCGCGGCACCGAATGCCAGAGTTCGCCACGTTGCGGGCCATCTGCGACGGGCATTCCGCGTGGGGTGACGGGTGTCAATGCCGATTCGGTGGAAGCAGCCTATTATTTGAACAAGGCTTCGTGCTGCCTTGCCTCCCCTCATGGGTCCGCCCCCGCCGGTGGACAGGAGTCGATACCGTGAATACCGACCGTGTGCCGTTGGTGGAACTGACGTTTCGCAACATGGACCCGTCCCCCGCCGTGGAGGAGAGGGTGCGTACCCAGATCGACAAACTGGGACAGTTCCATGACCACATCATGGCCTGTCGCGTGGCCATCGAGAGCAGCCACCGCCATCATCACAAGGGCAACCTCTACCACGTGCGCATCGACCTCACCATCCCCGACCACGAACTGGTGGTCAGCCGCGAGCCCTCCGGGCATCACGCCCACGAGGACGTCTACGTGGCCATCCGCGACGCCTTCGACGCCATGCGTCGCCAGCTCCAGGATGCGGTGCGCAAGCAGCGGGGCAAGGTCAAGCACCACGAGACGCCGCCGCACGGCCGTATCCGGGAGATTGCGCCTGCGGCGGATTATGGCGTGATCGAGACCCCGGACGGGCGTGAGATCCGCTTCTCCGGCAAGAGCGTGGTGGACTACGACTTCGCCAGGCTGGAGGTGGGCGACTCGGTCTGGTTTACCGAGGTGGAGAGCGAGGACGGACCGGCCGCGAGCACCGTGCACGTGGAAGGCAAGCACCACATCGTCGGCTGATGGTCGTATGTCATACGTAGGGCACAACGAATCAACAGGAGGCTCCTGCCATGCAAGTGGGTGAGTTCTGCAACCGGGAGGTGATCATCATCGGCGGTGACGAGTCCGTGAAGGCCGCCGCCGAACTCATGCGCCGCCATCACGTGGGTGACGTGGTGCTGGTGGAGGAGCGCGAGGGCCGGCGTATCCCGGTAGGCATCATCACCGACCGCGATCTGGTTCTGGAAGTCATGGTGCCGGGCCTGGACCCGGAGGCGCTGGCCGTCAAGGACATTGTCACCAGCGCGCTCTCCAGCGTACGTGTCGATGACAGCCTGTTCGACGCCCTGGAAATGATGCGCGCCAAGGCCGTCCGCCGCCTGCCGGTGGTGGACGCCGACGGGGCGCTTGCCGGCATCCTCGCCGTGGACGACGTCATGGCCCTGCTCACCGAAATGCTGGGTCACCTATCCGCGGTGGTGGAACGCCAGCGTTCCCGCGAGGCGAGCCAGCGCCCGTGATCCTGTCGGCCGCGCATTTGATTTAACCACGAAGCACACGAAGGGCACGAAGGAAACCAAAACCGTTTTCTCTCGCAAAGAGCGCCAAGTGCGCAAAGGAAACCTGAAGGATTGAATGAATGCGGCGGGCTTTACCTGCCGATGTGGTCGCTATTGGCATCGGCGGCGGGCCCGGCCCGCCCTATGAATCCGCTCTCTTGGCGTGCTTTGCGAGAGAACAGATCCTTTTTCAGGAAATCTTCGTGCCCTTCGTGTGCTTCGTGGTTAATCCGCCCTTGAGCCGTCACACGCCTACGCGTTTGACCGCCTCGATGTGTGCGGATAGCACGTAGTCCTCGACGCCGCGTCCGGGGGCCCAATCTCGGATGAAATCCCGGGACTCGTCCTTCGGTGTGATGCGCACGTCGGAGAAGCCGGCATCCCGGAGTATGGTCTCCAGCTCGTCGACCAGCGATGCGCCGGCCACGCAGCACGCGTGCAGGGCCATGTCATTGGCGATCTCCTCGGGGAGTTCGGTACCCGCCACCACGTCGGAGATGGCCAGGCGCCCGCCCGGCTTGAGGATACGGAAGGCCTCGCGGAAGACCTGCGGCTTGTCCGGGGAGAGGTTGATCACGCAGTTGGAGATGATCACGTCGGCCGTGTTGTCGGGAACCGGCAGGTGCTCGATCTCGCCCAGGCGGAACTCCACGTTGTCGAAACCGCCCTGTTCCGCATTGGCCCGGGCCTTGTTGACCATGGCAGGGGTCATGTCCACACCGATCACGCGGCCCGATTCGCCTACTTCCCGCGCGGCGAGAAAGCAGTCAAAGCCGCCGCCGCTGCCCAGGTCCACTACCACCTCTCCCGGCTTGAGGCTCGCGATGGCACGCGGATTTCCGCAACCCAGTCCCATGTCGGCGCCTTCGGGCGCAACGGCCAGGTCCTCTTCCGTATAGCCGAGTCGTGTGGAGATCAGCGTATTGATGGCGGCATCATCGGACACGCCGCAGCAGCTGGTTGCCGTGCCGCAACTGTCGCCCCGGCTGCTTGATTCGGCCACCTTGGCGTAGCTGTCGCTGACATGGCGGCGAATGTCGTTGGCGGATTTCTGTTGCATGGCATCACCTCGACCTGGAACGGTTTCCAGTCATTCTATATGACTTGGCGGGCGCGGCTCAGCGGCTCTCTGTGATCGCGGCGCCTGCAATGATGAAACGTCGGCGGACGGGCCGAATGGCCAGCATCACGAGCACAACCAGGGCCCCCGCCTCGAGCCAGGGCGGCAGCAGTTCCCGTGCGGCACCCAGCTGGGCAGCAACATCCAGCCCTGTGCGGGCAATGGCGAAGTCCACAAGCATCCCCGCAGTGACGGTGCAGACCACGATGCCGCCGAGATAGCGGACCAGCACGCCGTTGCCCATCTCCCGGCGCAGCACACCGAGGGTCGCCATGCTGGTGATGGGGCCCGCGAGCAGGAACACCAGCGCCGTGCCGGGGGAGACACCAGCCAGGATCAGGCCCACGGCGACCGGCGTTGCGGCGGTGGCGCAGAGGTACATGGGCACGCCCACGAGCGCCATGAGGAGCATGGCGGGCAGCCCGCTGCCGTAGGCGGCCAGCGCCTGGGGTGGTACGAAGGTGATCAGGAGCCCGGCGACCACCAGCCCGGCCAGCAGCCAGACACTGATGTCGTCGAGCACATCCGAGAACGCGTAGCGCAGGCCGCCGGCGAGCCGTGTGCGCATGGGTGGTTCGTTGTGCCCGGGCGCCGCGGCATCGCAACCGCCCGAACAGCAATCATCCTGCGTCGCACCGGGGCACCGGGTTTCAGTGTCGCGCGCGTTGCCCACCAGCAGCCCGGTGGCGATGGCCGTGGTGACGGCCCCGAGCACGCGCGCCGCCATCATGAAGGGGCCGAGCAGGGCGTAGCTGATGGCCACCGAGTCGACACCGATGCCTGGCGTCCCGATGAGAAACGCCGTGGTCGGCCCGCGCCCCGCGCCGCCGCGGTGCAGCGCGATCGCCGTCGGGATCGCTCCGCAGGAACACAGCGGCAGCGGCGCGCCGATCACCGCCGCGCGCGAGACGGCCCCGATGCCCCGCCCGCCCAGCCAGCGCTGCAGCATGGTCTCAGGGATGAAGGCCTTCACCAGCCCTGCCGCCAGCAGGCCCAGCAGCAGCCAGGGGGCGGCCGCGAGTGCGATGGAGAGGGTTTCGTGGAGAAGGGTCATGGCGGGGTGACCATGCAGCGGCGTTGCGACCAATGATTGCAGGCGCAAATCCTCCGTGCCAGTACCCGGACTGTAGGTTGGGGTGAGCACAGCGAACCCCAACACGGCGGAGCTATCCCGCGCCCTCCGCAAGTTGGGGTTCGTTCCTCACCCCAACCTACAGGTTCTTCCTCGCCTCCTCCACCCGCTTCACCGACGCCTTTTCAACGGTGCCCAACTCCTGCGCGAACAGGCCCACACGAAGCTCTTCGATCAGCCAGCGATATCGGATCAGTTCCTCGGACAACGCATCACCCGCCGCCTCGATTCGCGCCTTGCAGTCCTCCCATAGCGGCTCAACATCCACGCGCATGCGCCGGTCCTTGTCGGGGGCCTGGTCGAGCCGGTCCAGCCGCCGTTGGATGGCGGCGAGATAACGCGGGAAGTGCGCCAGCCACTCCCGCGGGGTTTCCAGGAGGAAATGGGGATGAATGAGATGATCGAGCTGATCGCGGACGTCGGCGGCGGCCTCGATCCAGGACAGGGGCAGGCTGCCTTTGAGTCGCGAGCGGATCTCGTGATACGCGGTCAGTATCCGTCCGGCCAGTTCGCACAGCGCCTGCGTCTCGCCCACCAGTTCGCCGCGCCCCGCCTCAAGCCGCGCCCGGAAGGCGTCCGCGTCCCGCGGCCAGGGTTCGTTCATGAACACCCGCTCCACGCCGGCAAATAGCAGGTCGTCCTTGAGCGCCTCGCAGCGGTCCACCGGGTTGTACTGCAGGCACAGGCGCTGGATGTCCGGCAGGTTTCGGTAGAGATACTTCACGGGCTCGCGGGCCTGGAGCATGAACAGCCTGCGCAGCCCGGCGCGGTGAATGCGCCGTGCCTTGGCGGGGCTGTCCGCCAGCACCAGCGCCACGGCGTCCGTGTCATCCCGAAGCGCCGGATAGCCGCGCAATGTCGCGCCGTGCTGCTCGAACTCCACAAACCCGGGCAGCTCGCCGAAATCCCAGTCGGTCAGCCCCGTGCGCTCGAAGCCTTCGGGGCGCTGCGCGTCGAAGGTCTCACGGGCGCGCCCCGACAGCCGTGCCTTGATGGCTTCCAGATCGCGACCGGTGGCCAGTTCCTCGCCTTGCGCATCCACCACCCGGTAACGCAGCACCAGGTGCGGTTCCAGCGCCTCCGGACGCCAGGCGTCGGACGGCACTTCCGTTCCGGTGATCTCGCGCAGCACGCGGGTGATGGCGGGTATGAGCGGGCCTTCCCTCGAACCCAGCCGCTGCACACAGGCACGCGCGAACTCCGGCACCGGCACGAACTGGCGGCGCACACCTTTCGGAAGGCTCTTGATCAACGCGGCGATCTTCTGCTCCAGAAAACCGGGCACCAGCCACTCGCCCGGGTGCGGGTCGAGCCCGTTGAGGGCGGCGAGGGGCACCGTCAGTGTCACCCCGTCATCCTCCGCGCCCGGCTCGAAGCGGTAAGTGAGCGGCAACCGCACACCACCGGTCTCCAGTGAATCCGGGAAGCGGTCCGCGCCCAGTTCCGCGGTCTCCTGCTGCAACAGGATCTCCCGGGTGAGCCTGAGGACTTCAGGGTTCTCCCGCTCCGCTTCCTTGCGCCAGCGCTCGAAGGTCGCGCCGTCGTGCACGTCATGCGGGATGCGGCTGTCGTAGAAGTCGTACAGCACTTGCTCGTCCGCCAGCAGGTCGCGGCGCCGGCCGCGGGCCTCCATGTCCTCGATCTCGCGGATCAGTGCCTGGTTGTGTTTCAGCGCCGGCGCCTTGCTTCGCAGCCGCCCCGCCACCAGCCCCTCGCGCATGAACACCCGCCGGGCGTCCGCCGGATCGATGCGCCCGTAGTTCACGCGCTTCTTCGGGTTCACCGTGAGTCCGTAGAGGGTCACGCGATCGAAGGCCGCCACCGTCCCGCGCCGTTCCTCGAAGTGCGGCTCGAAGTAGTGGTGCTTGAGCAGATGCGGCGCCACGGTTTCCAGCCACCGCGGCTGAATCCCGGCGCACTCCCGTGCGTAGACCCTGGTGGTCTCCATGATCTCCGCTGCCATCACCCACGCCGGGCTTTTCTTGAATAGCCCCGAGGCCGGATGGATGTGGAATCGCCGGTTGCGTGCCCCGAGGTAGTCGCCGCGCTCGGTCTTCATGCCCACCTGGCTCACCAACCCGGCGAGCAGTGAGCGGTGAATCGCTTCCGGTTCCGCCGGCTGCTGATTCTGTTTCAACTCCAACTCGGCCAGCGACTGGCGCAACTGCCCGTGCAGGTCCTGCCATTCGCGCATGCGTATAAAGGACAGAAACCGCTCCCGGCACCAGGCCCGAAGCTTGGACTTCGTGAGATGCTTCTGCTGTTCACGCCAGTCGTCCCACAGGCGCAGCAAGCCGAGAAAGTCGGAGCCCGCCTCGCGGTACTGCGCATGGGCCTCGTCTGCCGCCTGACGTTTCTCCGCGGGGCGTTCGCGCGGGTCCTGGATGGCGAGAAAGGCGACGACGCGCGTGACCTCCGTCACCGCCCCCTCTCGTCCGGCTGCCAGCAGCATCGCACCCAGGCGCGGGTCCAGCGGCAGGCGCGCGAGCCTGCGGCCGGTGTCAGTGATGCGGTGGCGGACATCCACCGCGCCCAGTTCCTCCAGCAGCTTGTAGCCGTCACGGATCAGGCGCGCATCCGGCGCATCCACGAAGGGAAAGCGCTCCGGGTCGCCCAGGTTCAGGTTCGCCATCTGCAGGATGACGGACGCGAGGTTTGAGCGCAGGATCTCAGGGTCCGTGAACCCCGGACGCAGTGCGAAGTCATCCTCTGCATAGAGGCGAATGCAGATCCCCGGCCCCAGCCGCCCGCAACGCCCGGCACGCTGGTTCGCCGATGCCCGGGACACGCGTTCGAGGGAGAGTCGCTGCACACGCGAGCGCCACGCATAGCGGCTCACCCGCGCGAGACCCGAATCAACCACGTAGCGGATACCCGGCACCGTGAGGGCGGTTTCCGCCACGTTGGTGGCGAGCACCACACGCCGACCCGTATGCGGCTCGAACACCTTGTTCTGTTCGCCGGCGGAGAGGCGCGCATAGAGCGGCAGGATTTCCGTATGCTTCGGGTGGTGCTTGCGTAACGCCTCGGCTGCCTCGCGGATCTCCCGCTCCCCCGGCAGGAACACCAGCACGTCTCCCGTGCCCTCGGTGGCCAGTTCGTCCACCGCCTCCACGATGGCCGTGTTCAGATCGCGATCCGATCCTGAGTCGTCGTCCTGCACCGGCCGGTAGCGCACCTCCACCGGCCAGGTGCGCCCGGGCACCTCGTAGACCGGCGCGTCCTCGAAATGCCCCGCGATGCGTTCCGGGTCCAGGGTGGCGGAAGTGATGATGAGCTTGAGATCCGGGCGCCGGGGCATGAGCTGCTTGAGATACCCAAGCAGGAAATCGATGTTGAGACTGCGCTCATGGGCCTCGTCGATGATGAGCGTGTCGTAGGCACGAAGCTCGGGGTCCGCGCGCAACTCGGCCAGCAGGATGCCGTCGGTCATGAGCTTCACGAAGCTCTCGGGTTTTGTGTGATCCGAGAAGCGCACCTTGAAACCCACCGCCTCGCCGATACGCGAATCCAGTTCCTCCGCGATGCGCGCCGCCACCGAGCGTGCCGCGATGCGCCGGGGCTGGGTATGGCCGATAAAGCCGTCCAATCCGCGCCCCAGTTCCAGGCAGATCTTGGGCAGCTGAGTGGTCTTGCCCGAGCCCGTCTCGCCGCAGATGACGATGACGGGATTGTCCGTGATCAGCTTCGCGATCTCGTCGCGGTGTTCCGAGACCGGCAGATCCTCGGGAAATCGCGGCTTGGGCAGGGATGCGCGGCGCGCCTCGCGCGCGGCACGCGAGGCCTCGATGCGCCGCTGGAGTTCAGCGGCCATGCGGTCGGCCGGCTTGCCGGCAGCGATACGTTTCTCAAGGCGCGCGAGATCGCGCGCCAGGGCGGGGCGGTCCCTGGAGAGGCATTCGTCGATCAGGGGTGCCAGGGTGTCGGGGGAGGTCAAGAGCGGAATGGACAGGATGAACAGGATTTTTCGGGATGAACAGGATACTGCAGATTCTCGGGTGCGAGAGCGCGGCTTGTGGTTACCGAACCTTACTTATCGCACTTGGGCTGCAACTATTGATGCGTGATGCGCAACATGCTATATAAGGCTCGTGATCAAATCATTCCGCCACAAGGGATTGCAGCGGTTCTACGAAACCGGCAGTACGGCAGGGATTCAGCCGCGGCATGCGAACCGGTTGAGACTGCTGCTCGCCGCTTTGGATACGGCTGCAAGCATTGAGGATATGGACGTTCCGGGGTTCCGTCTGCACCTCTTGCGGGGTCGGCAAAGGGGGCGTTGGTCCGTGTGGATTAACGGGAATTGGCGGCTGACATTTGAGTTTCGGGAAGGAAACGCCTTCCTTCTTGAATATGAGGATTACCACTGATGGCCATGCATAACCCGCCGCATCCTGGTGAGTTCATCCGGGAAGTCTATCTGGAACCCTTTGGCCTGAGTGCGCGACAGTTGGCCGTAAAGCTCGCCGTGTCGCCGTCCACGCTGACGCGCGTGCTCAACGGCGACAGCGGCGTAAGTCCGGAGATGGCCCTGCGGTTGTCCAAGGCGCTGGGCCGTTCCCCGGAAAGCTGGCTGGCGATGCAGGACGCCTATGACCTGTGGCAGGCACGCCGGCATGTGCGGCTTGACGATGTAGAGGTAATCCGGTTCGACGTGGCGTGAGCTTTGAGCCCGGGTGCTGACGGTTCGGGTTCCGGGCAGGTACGTCCTCTTTTGCGCCGGGCGCGAATTCGTCGCCTACTCCCGCAATCCCGGTGAGCTATGCGGATTAATCAGGGTCCAATGCCGGTATCGGGCTGGCGGGCGATCCTTGCCGGATCTTGAAGCGATTGACCATCCCTTGGAGGGATTCCGCCAACTGGGCGAGCTGTTCGCTTGCCGTGGTGGTCTGACGCGCCCCGGCGCTGGTCTGTTCGGCCACCTCACTGATATTGACCACATTGCGGTTGATCTCCTCGGCCACCGCGCTCTGCTCCTCGGCCGCCGAGGCGATCTGGGCATTCATGTCGTTGATGGTGGCCACGGCCTGACGGATGGACTCAAGCGAGGCGCCGGCCTCGGTGACCTGTTTGACTGAGGACTTGGCCTGGTTGCGGCTGTCATCCATCACCCCGACCGCCTTCTCGGCACCGCCCTGCAGGCGCTCGATCATATCGTGAATTTCCGCGGTGGACTTCTGGGTTCGCGATGCCAGTGTGCGCACTTCGTCCGCCACCACGGCAAACCCACGACCCTGTTCGCCGGCACGGGCAGCCTCGATGGCCGCGTTGAGCGCCAGCAGATTGGTCTGTTCGGCGATCTCGCGGATGACGTCGATCACGGTGCTGATGCTGTCGCTGTGCTGTTCCAGTTGGTGGACCACTTCCGCGGCCCGTTCCACCTCGGTCGCCAGGTCGTCGATGGCATCGATGGTGCGGCCTACCACTTCCTTGCCGTTGGCGGCCTCGGTATCCGCCTGATGAGCCGCCTCGGCAGCACGCGCAGCATTCTGCGCGACCTCGTGGACGGTCGCGTTCATCTGGTTCATGGCGGTGGCCACCTGATCGGTCTCGGACTGCTGCTGCTGGATTCCGGTGTTGGTCTGTTCGGTGACTGCGGCGGTTTCGCTCGCGGCAGCCGAAAGCTGGGTGGTCGCGCCGGAGATGGCTGTCACCATGTCGTGCAGTCGTTCACTCATGTGATTGATGCCCGCGGCGATCCGTCCGAGTTCGTCCCGCCCCTGCCAGGTGGTGTGCACCGTGAGGTCCCCTTCAGTAAGCGCATTGATGGTGCGTTCCACATCCCTCACCGCCCGCCTGACCATGCGAATCACCAGCAATGCCAGGATCACCGCGAACAGCAAACCGAACACGACCAACACGGAGAGAGAGATCAGCTGCATGCGTGCCTGAGCGCGTCCGGCGGCCGCCAGCGTCAGGACCTCCTCGGCCAATCGGCTCTCCACTTCGTGCATCAGATCGATGCGGGCCGTGGCCTGATCGAACCAGTGAGTGCTGTCGACGCCCAGTGTTTCGCCGGGGGGTGTCTCCAGTGCGACGCGGTGCAGTCGTGCCACTTCCTCCACGCCGGGGCCGGCGACAGTGGCGTCTAGGAAGGCCTGAAGGTCCTCCGCAAGTGTGGCATTCAGCCGGTCCAGGAACGCCTGGTATTCCCCCAGGTTTCGGTTGAACCGGGCGAACCGGTCCGGATCGAACCGGCCGGTGGCGAAGACCCCGCCCAGGAGGGCCCGTTCGCGTCCGGCGCGTTCCTTCATCTCCATGAGCGTCAGGTAATTGTCCAGTGCGCGTTGCACCGCCGCGTCGTCAAGCCCTTCGCCCAAGGTGTAAACAAGATCCAGAAGCTCGCGGATGAGCTCTGTGTAATAGCGCCCTGATGCTGCCCCGTCGATGTGCTGGTCATCGACCTGGCCACGCACCGAGGAGAGCCGCTCCAGCCTGTCAATCACGTCGCCGGACTGTGCGGACTGCCGCACGTCTTCCCGCCTCGCGAGATGCTCCCGGACCGTCTGGATCACCGCATCGCTATCGGCACGAATACCGGGCAGGCGGTCGCGGAAGGTCGCGCCTTCGCTGTTCAAAAACACGCTGCTCGCGCCCCGTTCGATTTGCAGCCGATGGACCGTGTTTCCGATGCGGGTACTCAGGTCGATGTCGGCGCCAATGCGGTCCATGTTGGCGAACTGCGAGGCATTCTGCCCGATCTGAAGGGCGCCGAGCCAAACCAGCCCCAGGATCGGCAACAACAGAATCAGCAGCAATTTGCCGGCGAGCGGGATGTTTCTGAGCAGCAGCATTGATCTTGTTCTCCGTCATCACACCTGGCGGTCAGCACAATCCGGTCGGGAGCCCGAGTCCGATTCGTCACGGTCAGCGTTGCCGCAGACGGTCTCCCGCATGGCTGCCCCGGTATTCGGCAAGGGCGCCGTTTCATTGAGCTTTAATAGAACCATCAGGCGATTCGAAGGGCTGGTGATTGATCGACGTCAAGAAAGGTGGGTGATGGATTGGTTTTTTTGTGGAGTCCCCGTCTTGACCGCGGACCGATTGCCGTTCGTTGGAATAATTGCTCCGTCGGTCGGAATACCTCCAACGGATGACGCACCAGCAACAGGCCGCTTAACCCGCATATCTCACCACCCTTCTACTGCGGCCGCCGATCTGCTCGCTGTGACGGGGCGTCTGCTGCAGCGCATCCTTATGACTGCGAGCGTGGCATCCCCGTTTTCGCGATTGCTTGCTAATATCCATGAATCAGGATCTGCGCCCCGCAGGACGGAGTCGTAGGGGACGACGGCAGTGAGAGACTGGACCCCCCGTGATTACCAGGTGCTGGTGGTGACCGGCACGGGTTGCCTTTGCCTGGTGATCCTCGTGCTGGGGACCGTTCTCGGTGTGATCAACGGCGTCATCTCCGCGGAACTCCTCGGCCGGGTGGAGGGTGTCGGGGTGGGTGGCGGCCTCCTGGGCCTGGGCGTGATCATTTACCGCGTCATCAAGGCCTCCCTCGAGCGGGAACCGAAATCATGATGAAGCGTCTGCACGCAAGCCGCGGCCGCGCGCTGCCGGCACTGGTAATCGTCCAGCTGGTGGTGGCCGTCATTGCACTGGCGGTACTGGTGGTGGTGGCCCTGGAAATCCGGCCGCTGCTGGAGGAGAAGGAGCAGCTGGAGGCTTCCATCGGGGATTACCAGAGCCAGATCGCGCGCTACCGGGAGGACATCGAACGGCTCGACGTGCAACTGCAGGAAACCCGGCGCGAGCTGGAGGAGACCCGGGAGCGCCTGGAGCAGACGGCGGACATGAGCCGCTTCACCCACCCCCTGGACCCCGTGGATCTGAAAGACCTGTTCAGCCGGTATCCCCATGCGTCGCGGGGTCTGGAGCTGATCATGCACCTGCGCGAACGCAACGTGGGTTGGCGCCTGGGCGGGCAGAACCCGGACGTGGGCTTCGACTCCCCCAGCTTCGCAGCGTTCGTGCTCGAGGAACTGGGTCTGCTGGAGGGCGGTTTCGAGCCGGGCGAATCCCTGCTCGCCACGAGCCGCCGTTTGTTCGAGCGTCTGCCGCCGACAGGGTCCCCGGAGGTGGGCGATCTGGTCTTCTACCCGGCGGGTTACGTCCTGTTCTTCTACCGTGACCAGGACGGCCAGCCATTTGTCATCGGCATGACTCCCATGGGCATCGCGGCCCTGGATCCCGACTTTGCAGTACCCGTGGGTTTCCGCCGCTCCGGACTGTCCCGCTGACAGAACCCTTTCACTCATTGCGGATTAACGGCCCCGACCAACGGACAGGCGGGCCCGTTCTAGATTGATGGATTCTCCAAAACCCGAATAATGGGTCTCAGGCTTAGAATTAGAATGAATCAAAAAACATTCGTGGGCAGGAATCCTGATCCAGGGAGCGGTGCAGTACGCCACCTGCCGTCAAAGGGGAGCCATCGACAGTGCCTGAGACCGGACAAACGCCGGCGGACATGCTTGCCCCGCTCTACGAGGCCGCCGCCGATCCCGAGCGCTGGCCGCGCTTCCTGTCGTCTCTCGCGGGTTCATTCAATACCGCCACTGCAACGCTGCGGGTGATCGGCAGCCGCGATCCCGTAGTGCATTGGTCGTGCATCACCGGGTTCGACGACACCGTCGACCACGATTACAGGCGCCACCTGATCGCCCGTGACCCGTTCAGGGCTTACCTGAATGCCCAGCCTGCCGGGCGGCTGCATTGCAGCCACGAGGTTATTGAGGACCGGCGCTATGAGCGCTCGGAGCATTACCAGCACGTGTTCCGGCCCAACAACAATTTCTACGCCATGGGCGGGCACGTGGAGCGCAACCGGCGCTGGGCCCTGCAGATCGGCGTGCATCGCCCGCGTTCGGCGGGGCCGTTCCAGGAACGGGAACGGCGGCGCCTGGAGTTCTTCTCGCCGCACCTGCGCCGGGCCGTGCGCATCATGCGCAGGCTGGACACGTTTGAATCGGCCCTGCGGCAGGCGCGCTCCGCGCTGGACCGGTTGCCGTTCGGTGTGTGGTTGCTGGGGCGCGATCTGCGCTGCAGATGGATGAACGCGGCGGCCGAGGACGCGGTTCGCACAGGCCTGTACAGTCTCGACATGCAGGTGAACCGCCTCACGACCACGGACACCTCCACGGCGGCCGCCCTGCGCGCTGCGGCAGGTGCGCTGGACTCGGGCGGTCGGGTGGAGATCGTGCCGCTCGGGGTTTGCGGCGCTTCGTTGGTGCTGATGGACGAGCATGCGCCCGGCGAGGCCCGCAGCCTGGATGATGACGAGGGTCTGCTCGTCTTCCTGATGGATCCGGAACGCGCCCTGGTCCCCGACGCAGAGGCGCTGCGCAGGCTCTATGGTCTGACGCCGGCGGAGGTGCGTTTGCTGTCCGGGTTCGTCCAGGGCCTGGATCTGGGTGAGGCAAGCGCGCGCCTCGGCATCTCGCCGCACACGGCCCGCGTACAGCTCAAGTCGGTCATGCGCAAGACCGGTACCAGCCGCCAGCCTGAACTCATGCGCACGCTCCTGCTGGGGGCGGGTTGCCTGATGCCGGACGAACGCGGCCGGTGAGGGAAGGGATCCTTGCGCTCAGGAATGGCCGCACGCTGACCTTCACGGTCAATGGCACGGACGACGGCCACCCAGTCGTCTATCTGCACGGCATTCCCGGATCACGGCGTGAACCGATGCTCCCGGCTGATGCGGATCTGCGCCTCCGGGTGATCGCACTCGATCGGCCCGGGTACGGCGGCTCCTCGCCCTGTACCGCGTATGGCTTCCACCAACATGCCAACGATCTGGCTGCGCTCACCGATCATCTGAATATTGACCGCTTCTCGCTGTTCGGCTTCTCGGGTGGCGGCGTCTTCGCCCTGGCCTGTGCCGCCGCGCTGGGCAGTCGTGTGGAGCATGTGGTGGTGGCCGGAACGCCGGCCATCGGGCTGAAGAATGACCTGTTGAACGCTGCCGGTGATCTGACGAAGGGCGTGTGGCGGATGGCGCTCGAGGCCCCCGCTGCGCTTCCCGAGGCACTCGCACCTCTGGCCGTGGATACGGACACCCTGGTGCGGACCATGCTGGATGGCCTGTCGACGGTTGACCGCGACCTGCTCCGTACCGACGGCATCCGTGAGCATTACGCGGCCAACATGGCGTGTGCCGTGCAACAGGGTGCCGAACGCTCCGCGGCCGCGATGGCGCGGGACGTGCGGCTGACGGTTCAACCCTGGGGCTTTGATCCGGCGGTGCTCACGCAGTCGGTGCATGTGTTCCACGGGGCGGATGACCCGCTGGTGCATGTGAGCCACGCCCGCGTGCTGGCCTCGGCGATTGCCGATGCCCGTCTGGAGGTCCGTGCCGGCTGCGGGCACTACGCTGCCATCTCTGGTGCGCCAGGGGCGAAACTCTGGCGTCGGGTGCTGCCTGTATAGGGGCTCTATTCGAAAGGTGCGTATCTCTCGCGAAGGCGCTAAGCATGCAAAAGATATTCGAAAGAGCCGCTACCGTAGGTTGGGGTGAGCGGTGCGAACCCCAACTTGGGTGGCCGAGACGACGTCGGCTGTTGGGGGTCGCGTTGCTCACCCCAACCTACGGCAACGGCTTTCACGAATTCCTTGGTGTGCTTAGCGCCTTCGCGAAAGACACATGCATTCCTGAACATGGACCCCACAGCCAGAGGCCTCGCCACAATGCCCGGCTCTAACCCATCTGGGGTATGCACCCACTCAGACGGCCGTCTAGGGTAAACGGGAACCGGCCCGTGTGCCGCCTTCAGTTTTTCGACAAAGCAAGAAAAGAAAGAGGGGAGAAGACATGAAGTCCGCGATCCGTCCGATCATTGTACTGGCCACGGTGGCGCTGCTTGCCGGTTGTCTGGCGACGTTGCCGGGCGCACCGTCCGGTTCGGCCGCCCGGCCCACCGCGCAGAGCGAACCCTTCGCAGACGGGGTCTATCCCACCCAGGCCAGCAACCCCCAGCGTCTGGAATATGACAACGGCGCGGTTTACGTGGGTGACGTGCGCAATGGACGCCCGGCGGGATACGGGGTGATGACCTGGCCTGACGGTGGACGCTACGAGGGGACATATCACAACGGCGTGCGCTGGGGGCGCGGGCGCCTGGATCGTGCCGACGGCGGCTGGTATCAGGGCGGGTACCGCGACAACCGGCGGCATGGTCAGGGGGAGGCCCATAACGCCGACGGCACCGTGGACCAGGGGCGTTTCCACGAGGGGAACTTCGTGACGGGCACCCGGCGCCTCGTCGACGGCACCACCATCACCGGGCCGTTTGAGGATGGCAAAC
Organism: Thioalkalivibrio denitrificans; assembly: GCF_002000365.1. Classification (GTDB taxonomy): domain Bacteria; phylum Pseudomonadota; class Gammaproteobacteria; order Ectothiorhodospirales; family Ectothiorhodospiraceae; genus Thioalkalivibrio_A; species Thioalkalivibrio_A denitrificans. The sequence continues at coordinate 41,242 of NZ_MVBK01000081.1, forward strand.
CCAGCGGAAACGTCACGGTGCAGGACACCGAGGGCGTGGTCTATGTTGGCCGCTACCTGGAGGACGGTGCGCGCGAAGGTCTCTACGTACGTGTGCTTGGCGCTGAAGATGACTACTACGAGGTGTGGCGCGGCAACCAGCCGGTGTTCACCACCCTGGGCCCCAACCGGCTCGCGGCAACGGAGCCGTTGGACTGCCGCGTGGAGTCCGTGGGTGACGAGGTCCGTTTTCAGCTGATTCAGGGCGGGTGTGCGGAGGGTCTTGCCCAGGGCGAGGGCGTAGCCCTGGGCGAGGATCGGCGCGTGCTCCTGGACGGGCGCTTCGAGGCGGGCCGGCTGGTGGAGGGCGCGCGCATGGTGTTGCCGCGCCCGCACGACGGCCTGCTTGGCGTCTGGTTCAAGGCACGTACCGAAGAGGATGGTACCGTTCCCGTGCGTGTCGGCGGCCAGATCCGGGCCCGCAAGGTGGACGGGCTAGAGATCTCGGGATTTATGGAAAACAGTGGAGCCGAGGCGGCGGGCATGCAGGTGGGCGACATCATTGTTGCCGTGAACGGTGTGACCCATGGCAGTGACTCCGATGTCTTTCTTGAGGAGGTCAGGGACCGGCGCGCGGGTGACGTGATCCGGGTGGATTTCCTGCGTCCCGGGCCACATGAACCCCAGAGCGTGGATGTCAGGTTGAATCCGCCCGGTGTGCACCAGCGGATCACCATGGCCCTGGGCCGTGTGCCTGATCCTTCGCAAGTGCAGACCATGGAACAGCGCGCCCCGATCCGGGTGACGGCCGCGCAGGCCGAACACGAACTCCCGGCTGATCTGGCCGTGGGCATGTGGGAAGGCGACGCACTGCACGGCGACGCGCAGGTGTACCAGGCCGCGATGCGAATCTATGACGGCGGAACCCATTACGGCGCCCTGCATGGCCAGGGCGTGTGCCTGGTGGAAGGTTCGCCCCAGCGCTGTGAGCACCACCGGGGTGCCCGGGTCGATACCGCCTACCTGCTGGCCCGGCTCAATGCCGACCTGGCCCGGGCCGATGCCGAGTATCGGGAACGCATGGAACGGATCGAGGCGCGCATTGAATCCGAGCGCCAGCATCACCGCCGCATGTACGAGGGCACCATCGCATCCATTGATCGGGAAATCCGCAACCGGCAGAACCACAACGTGGCTCAGGGCCTGATCCGGGGCATTGCGCCTTCGATGCAGGGCAACCGGGCGGAGACCCAGCGCATCACCGCGGAAACCCGCAGGGTGGTCGACCGCCTGGAGCGGGAGAAGGAGCAGCGCACGGCGGACTTCATGCGGGAGCAGGAGCAGATGGAGCGCGAATGGCAGCGCGAAAGGGAGCACGAAATGTACGAAGCGGAGCAACGGCATCGGGACGACGTGAGCCACATCATCGCCCGTCATCAGGGCTACTGCGAAGGCCTGCCCGGGCGCTGGTTCAATGGCAACCATGAATGCGTCTATCACCGGGAGTGACACCATGGTGCGACATAGCCTGATTCTCGCGGCCGGTTTCCTGCTTGCGGCCTGCGTCACCACCGGCGATCCCGCCCCCGCATCCCAGTCTCAGCCCCGGTGCGTGAGCGGCGACTGCGTGGGTGGCGTCGGAGAACGCCACGCGCCGGACGGTGCCCGCTATACGGGGGCCTTCCACGAAGGCCGGCCGCACGGCCAGGGCACCCTGACCGGTCATGACGGAACCGTCATCCAGGGACAGTGGCTCAATGGCGAAGCCCACGGTCCCGGCCGGCTGGTGAGCGATGAGCTGGTCTACGAGGGCGGTTTCTCGGGCGGTCGATTTCACGGCGAGGGCAGGCTGGTGCGGGCCGACGGCACCGTGGAGTCCGGCCGCTTTGCCGACGGGGCGCTGCGGGAAGGCCGGGTGGAGTTCTCGGCCGGCGAGGTGCTGGAGGGCACGTTCACCGAGGGCGCCGAGGCGGTCTTTGCAGATGGCAATCTGACCGCGCAGGACGCCACCTACAGCGGGCGTTTCCGACTCAAGGCGCAGGAGACCCCATGGGGGCGCGTCATCGACAGCGATACACAGCCGGTGGGCGAGCACCAGGTGGTCCATGCGGACGGAGCGCGAGAGGAGGTGCGCTTTGTGAACGGCGTACTGCACGGGCGCGCCTGGCGCGTGGAGGCCGACGGCGTCACGGATTCGGTGGCCCACTGGGAGGAAGGTGTGCTCGTGTTCGACGCCCCGGGTCCGAAGGCGATCGCCGCACGACGGGACGACGCGTCGTGCGTGCTCGACGGTACCCGTCAGTGGGTGTATTTCGGTGACGCATGTCGTAACGGCCTTGCCCACGGGGAGGGCCTTGCCGCGCGCGACGACGGTTCCGCCCTGGTCGAAGGCAGGTTCGAGGATGGGCGTTTCGTCGAAGGCGTCATGCACCGGCGCGACGGCAGCCGGCTGGCCGGGCAGTGGCGGGCGTTTGTACTGCACGGCCAGGGTTCCACTTACGAGGACGGCGATCTGGTCTACCGGGGGGAATTCCGCCAGGGGCAGCGTCACGGCGAAGGTTTCTGCGCGGACCGAGCGAATCTGGTGCCCTGCGAGTTCTACGAGGGCCAGCGCATGGACCAGGCCTACGTGATGGACCAGGCCCGTGAGCAGGCACACAGGGAGGCTGTTGCCGCGCGCGATGCCGCGCGCAGTGCCCGTGCGGCGCTGGACGGGGCGTCGCGTACCATCGATTCCAGCTGGGACTCGCGCCACTGGCGGATGGAACGCGACGTCCAGCGCCGCCGCGACCAGGCGCGCACGGACGCCATCATGGCCCAGCGTCGCGAGGCGTGGGTGCAGCAAGAACAGCAGAGGCAGGAACGCTCACGCCAGCACATGGCGGCGCTGCAGGCTCACCAGGATGCCGCCGTCGAGGCAAGGCGACAGCAGGAGCGCGAGCGCCAGGCGCGCGAGCAGGAGGCCGCGCAGCGGGCACAGGCACAACGTGAACAGCTTCGTGCGCAGATCGCCGCGAATCATGAGCGGGCCGCGCAACAGGATCGCGTCCGGGCGCCGGAGCGTGTCGCGGCACAATCTCCCTCTTCGGGTCAAACCGCCAGTGGCTCATCGGCGGGCCCATCCGGCGATGGCGCCGCGTCCCGCGAAAGGCAGCGCGTGTATGAGCCCATGCCGCAGGTCGTGGTCGGCACCACCGACACCTGGTGGCCCGATCGTGACAGCGCGATCGCCTACGCGCGACTCTCGGCTGCAAACGAGATCAATAGTATCTGTCGGCGAAGGGGCGCCAGAACCGAGAGTCTGACATTCGCGCAAGTCGAACAGGGCATTGCGCCGGGAAGGTGGAACTACGACAACCCCAACTGCAAGGAGCAGACCGGGAGAGGCAGCACGCGCTGGAAATGCGAGGCGAAGGTTAGCAAGCAGTGTTATCGGATGCAGTGACGGTGGCAGGGGGTGCCGTCGGCCGGCGGACCTGGCAGCGCGGGGCCCTTCCGGCGGTCTGGGGGACCGGCGGCACGAGTGCGTAGGACAAGCGGCGGTCCGAGCCGTCTCCTGTGGTCCCGAATGGGGAAATAATAGTTCCGTTAGAGATAACAACACCGTCAGGGAGCACAGGGAATGAGAATCATCGCGATCATCGCAATGCTGGTGTTCGTGGCCGGAAGTGCCGTGGCCGCCGAGCGCAAACCCATCGAGGAAGTGGATGCCGATGCCCTCGCCAGCGACACCCAGGCAACACCGGCCGGTGCCGGCGACAAGCATGCGTCACTCACGTGGTGGATCCCCCACGAGTTCTGGCAGTCGGTGCTGGCACGGGATCCTTCCGTCAGTGCCGCTGACAAGAAGGCGATCCTCGATGCTCTGGAGCCGGTTTCGCTGCTCGCGGTGGTGCAGGCCGACATCTCCCCCCTGGGGGCGTTTCACTTTTACGGCAAGGACGAAGTGCAAAGCACGATGGTGGTGACGTTCGACGACGCCAATAGCCGTTCGCAGCGCCTTTCGCCCATGCAGTCCGTGGGCGCGGATCTTGCCGTACTGTTGGAGGTGTTGAAACCGCTGCTTGGTGCAGCCTTGGGCAACATGGGCGCCAACATGCATTTCTACGTGTTCGACGACCGCGCACCCGGCGCCGGTCGGCAGCTGGATCCCTATGAACCCGTTCGTCTCAGTATCCAGCTCCGCAAGCGCAACGGCGACCTGATGACCGCCCGCGTGGAGCTGCCCATCAACGCCCTGTTTGTGCCGCGGTTGTGTTCCGATGGCCGCGAGGCGCACGTGACCTGGAACTACTGTCCCTGGACGGGCGAGCGCCTCTAGCCCGCATATCTCACCGGTCGGACACCGGTTGCCGCACAGCAGGCTGAAACATAGGTGGAATACGTTGAAATGGTCGTCAACCTCAGCATGAGACTGTTCCCGCCGGAGTC
>NZ_MVBK01000082.1 GCF_002000365.1 Thioalkalivibrio denitrificans
GACAGGCTGCTAGTGTCCTGCGATGCTTGTGGTAGGAGCCCAGCCCTCTGGGCGAACGAACCGGTGTTGTACCAGTGCTGGTTCGCCCAGAGGGCTGGGCTCCTACAACCGGCTCTGCCTGCCAGCAGCTCACCCCGGATGAACAACGTATTGAGAGATCACAGCTAGGGGGCGTTTCCGGTTTAGTGTCCCGTCGCGCTGTCAGGTTCCACCCGGCGCCGGACCGGCAGGCAGAATACCCCGACGCCACGGACATTGCGGCGTTTGTTCAGCCTGCGCTCAAGCCTTGCGGACCCACGCAACCAGGATGGATTTCTTCACTTGTCTCAAAGGCTTGTCCAGTGCCTTTCGCTTGTAAGCCGAACCGCCATGACGCAAAATCTGCGGCTGCCCAGTGATTTTCTCATCCATGCTGTTCACCATCGGCATCAATCACAAGACGGCCCCGGTAGGGATCCGGGAGCGCGTGGTCATCCCTCCGGAGAACATGGGGGAGGCCCTGCGGCGCCTGCGCCAGACAGGCGTCGAGGAGGCCGCGATCCTGTCCACCTGCAACCGCACCGAGATCTACTTCCGCCAGAATCCCAGCAGCGACGATGAACGCGTGGTGCACTGGCTGGGCGAGTACCGCCAGTTCAAGCCCACGGACCTGGCACCCTATCTGTATCACCACCGCGAGGAGGAGGCGGTGCGCCACACGCTGCGGGTCGCCTGCGGCCTGGACTCCCTGGTGCTGGGCGAACCCCAGATACTCGGGCAGATGAAGCTCGCTTATCAGAGCGCCAGCGAGGCCGGCACCCTGGGGCGCGAACTGGGCCGCCTTTTCCAGCATGCCTTCTCCGTGGCCAAGAACGTGCGCACCTCGACGGCCATCGGTGCCAGCGCAGTGTCGGTCGCGTTCGCCGCGGTCAGCCTCGCCAAACAGATCTTCGGCGATCTCAAACCGCTGACCGCGCTGATGATCGGCGCCGGCGAGACCATCGAGCTGGCGGCACGCCACCTGCACAGCAACCACATCGGCCACATCCTGGTGGCCAACCGCACCCTGGACCGGGCGCGCAGCCTGGCCGACCAGTTCCAGGGGGAGGCCATCACGCTCACGGAGATCGCGTCCCGGCTGCCTGATGCGGACATCGTCATCTCCTCCACGGCCAGTCCCGTGCCGGTGCTGGGCAAGGGCACCGTGGAACGCGCCCTGAAGGCCCGAAAACACAAGCCCGTGTTCATGGTGGACATCGCGGTGCCCCGTGACATCGAGCCCGAGGCGGGCGAGCTGGATGACGTGTACCTCTATACCGTGGACGACCTTGAGGAAGTCATTCAGGAGAACCTCCAGTCGCGCCGGGAAGCGGCTCATCAGGCCGAGGAGATCATCGAGGCACAGGTGCTGGATTTCATGGGCTGGCTCCGGGCACAGGATGCGGTGGACACCATTTGCGCATTCCGGGACAAGGCCTCGCGCATCCAGCAGGACGTCCTGGACAGGGCCCTGCAGATGGCCGCCCAGGGCAAGGACCCCCAGGAGGCGCTGCGCTACCTGGCCCACACGCTGACCAACAAGCTGCTGCACGACCCGTGCTCCGGCATGAACCGGGCCGCGCGGGACGGGCGCCTGGACCTGCTGGACGCCGCTCACACCCTGTTCAACCTTCCCCAGACGCGGCGCCTGCAGAACACGGACGACGACGCGTGAAGGACTCCATGCGCCACCGCCTGGAGGGCATTTCCGACCGCTTCCAGGAATTGTCCGGCCTGCTCTCCGATCCACAAACCATTGCGGACAACGTCCTGTTCCGGCGACTGTCCGTGGAATACAGCCAGCTGGAACCCGTGGTCAACGCGTTTCGGGATTACGAAGCGGCTGCGCGGGACCTGGAATCCGCCAGGGAGATGCTCCGGGACCCCGACCCGGCAATGCGCCGCATGGCCGAGGACGAGGTTCATGCCGCCACGGAACGGCTGGAGACACTGGAGCTTGAACTGCAGAAGCTCCTGATCCCGCGGGACCCTCACGATCACGGCAACCTGTTCCTGGAGATCCGCGCCGGCACCGGCGGCGACGAGGCCGCAATCTTCGCGGGCGACCTGTTGCGCATGTACACCCGTTATGCGGAGAACCGGGGCTGGCAGGTGGAGATCCTGTCACAGAGCGAGGGCGAGCACGGCGGATACAAGGAGGTCATCGCCCGGGTGATCGGAGAAGGGGCCTACTCGCGGCTCAAGTTCGAGTCCGGCGCGCACCGCGTGCAGCGGGTTCCGGAGACGGAATCCCAGGGCCGCATCCATACGTCCGCCGCCACCGTGGCGGTGATGCCGGAGCCTGACGAAGTGGAGGCCCCGGAGATCAACCCGGCGGACCTGCGCATCGACACCTACCGGGCCAGCGGCGCGGGCGGCCAGCACGTCAACAAGACCGACTCCGCCGTGCGCATCACTCACCTGCCCACGGGCATCGTGGTCGAGTGCCAGGACGAGCGCTCTCAGCACAAGAACAAGGCCAGGGCCATGAGCCTGCTCGCAGCCAAGTTGTTCGAGGCAGAGCAGCGACGCCAGCAGGACGCCCAGAGCGCCGAGCGCCGCAGCCTGGTGGGCAGCGGCGACCGCTCGGAGCGCATCCGCACGTACAACTTCCCCCAGGGCCGGGTCACCGACCACCGCATCAACCTGACGCTCTACAAACTGGAGTCCGTCCTGGCCGGCGACGTGGACCCGGTGATCGACCCGCTGATCAGCGAGCACCAGGCCGAGCAGCTCGCGGCCCTGGCGGAGTGAAATGCGAGGTTCAAGATTCAAAATTCAAGATTCAAAGCGGAAGGGGCCCCTCACCCCTTTGAATCTTGAATTTTGAATCTTGAACCTCGACCTGACATCCATGCAGGGCAACACTGACACCGTTCGCGGCCTGCTGGCGGAGGCCCCTCGCGGCGATCTCCGCCGGGAGGCCGAAATCCTGCTGGGCCACCTGTTGGGCCGGGATCGAGGCTGGCTTCTCGCGCATGACGATGAACCGGTCCCCCCGGAGACCGCGGCGGCGTTTCGTGCACTTCATGCACGGCGCATGGCGGGCGAACCCGTCGCCTACCTCACCGGCCGGCGCGGATTCTGGACCCTGGAGCTGTGTGTCACCCCCGATGTGCTGATCCCGCGCCCGGAAACGGAACGTCTCGTGGAACAGGCCCTGGCATGCATTCCCGAAGATGCCCGATGGGACGTGGCCGATCTGGGCACCGGCAGCGGCGCCATCGCGCTGGCCCTGGCCAGCGAGCGGCCTGCCTGTCGCATCGTGGCGACTGATGCCAACCCCGCAGCGCTGGCCGTCGCCCGAACAAATGCGGAGCGCCACGGGATCCGAAACGTGGCGTTTCTCGAGGGCGAATGGTGGCAACCGCTGCAGGGCCGGCACTTCCACCTGGTGGTCTCCAATCCGCCCTACGTGGCTGACGACGACCCCCACCTGGCCCGCGGCGACGTGCGCTTCGAACCCCGCCACGCGCTGGCCGCGGGAGAACAGGGGCTCGACGACCTGAAGGTCATCATCTCAGGCGCCCCGGCCCACCTGCACCCCGGCGGGATGCTCCTGCTGGAGCACGGATATGACCAGGGAGAGGCAGTGCGCCGACTGCTTCGGGAGGCGGGTTTTCGGGACGTAGAGACCTGGCAGGATCTGGCAGGCCACGAACGGGTCAGCGGAGGACTATGGGGTTGAAGTGAGAAGTGTGAATTGGGAAGTGGGAAAAAAGATCCTTCAAATTCGCACTTCCCAATTCACACTTCTCACTTCAACCCCAATTCACACTTCCCAGCTCAACAATCCCCTACCTTTTCTCTTGATTAATCCGCCCCTCGGTTTACCATGTGGTTTCATGGACTCAAGCGATGAATTCATCCGCCACCGGGAAGTGGCCTTCCGGGGCCCGCACAGCGAGGCAGACCAGGCGCAGGCCGCCTGCCTGCTGCTGTCTGACACGGAGGCAATCCGGGAGGTACGGGTGCTGGGGCTGAACCGGCTCGTGGTGACCTACGATCTGCGCGACCTCACCTACGCCGAACTGGAGTCCGCCCTCACCGAACTCGGCTTCCACCTGGACAACAGCCTGATGATCAAGGTGAAGCGGGCCCTGTACAACTATACCGAGGACACTATCCGCGCCAACCTGGGCCTGCCCAACCAGTGCCTCGGCAACTGCGCCCGGAAGGTGTTCGTCAATCTTTACCGCCAGAACAAGCACGGCTGCCGCGACCACCGGCCGCGACACTGGCGGAGATATCTGTAAGAGGCAGGTACAAGATACAAGGGCAAAGGTACAAGGGGATCAATCCCCTTTGCCCTTGTACCTTGCACCTTGTACCTTCTGACCCATGAACGACCAACAGCTTCTGCGCTACAGCCGGCAGATCATGCTGCCGCAGGTGGAGATCGCCGGCCAGCAGCGCATCCTCGATGCCCACGCGTTGATCGTCGGGGCCGGCGGGCTGGGCGCGCCGGTCGCGCTGTATCTGGCGGCGGCCGGTGTGGGCACGATTACGATCGCTGACCCGGACACCGTGGAGTTGTCCAACCTGCAGCGCCAGATCATCCACCACACGGCCGACATCGGGCGCCTCAAGGTGGCTTCGGCAGCGGAGAAGCTGGCCGCCATCAATCCCGAGGTCAACGTGCGCACGCTGGATGACCGCATGGAGGGCGAGGCGCTTGACGCGGCCGTGCGCGAAGCGAGCATCGTGCTGGACGGCACCGACAACTTCGCCACGCGCTTCGCCGTGAACGCCGCCTGTGTGCGGCACGGCAAGCCGCTGGTCTCTGCGGCGGTGATCCGCTTCGAGGGTCAGATCTCCGTGTTCGAACCGGCCAAACCGGACAGCCCCTGCTATCGCTGCCTGTACAGGGAAGGCGAGGAACTGGGAGAGCGCTGCAGCCAAACCGGGGTGCTGGCCAGCCTTCCGGGCGTCATGGGGACCCTGCAGGCCACCGAGGCGCTCAAGACCATCATCGGTCTGCCCAACCTGCGCGGCCGCCTCATGGTCCTGGACGCCATGACCATGGAATGGCGCACCATGAAACTGCGCAAGGATCCGGGTTGTCCGGTTTGCGGGGAGTTAAGTGACGTCGGGTAGTCTGGTGATGTGACGCAGAGGGCGCGGAGACGCAGAGAACGCGAAGGGATTTGAGCACATTTCAGCGCAGCCAATGGACCGGCCTTTATCGATTCCGGTTTCTCCGCGTACTCTGCGTCTCTGTGGTCTCTGCGTTCATTGCCGTCAGTGCCGTGTCCGGGTTCCCGGAGGCGACTCGCCAGCCGCGAAGAGTTGCTCGGCGTCCACGGTGTCGAAGCGGTAGCCGGCGTTGCAGAACTCGCAGTGGACTTCCACCACCCCTTCGTCCTCCAGGACGCCGCGCACCTCGGCATAGCCCAGGTTGCGCAGCATGTCCGCCACGCGCTCGCGTGAGCACGAGCAGCGAAAACTCACCGGAGTACCCTCGTAGAGGCGCACATCCTCTTCGTGGTAGAGCCGGTGCAGCACGGTCTCCACCGGCAGGTCCAGCAGTTCGTCGGGTTTGAGGGTTTCGGCAAGCACAACGGCCCGGTTGAAGGCGTCCGGGTCGCGCTGCTCGCCGGGCAATGACTGCAGCAGCAGCCCCGCCGCGCGGCGGCCGTCCGCAGCCAGCCACAGGCGCGTGGGCAGCTGCTCGGAGCGGCTGAAGTAACCCTCCAGTGCCTGGGCAAGGGTGTCCCCCTCCAGGGGCACGATGCCCTGGTAGCGATCGCGCCCCTCACCGGGGTCAATGGTCATGACCATGCGCCCGTCGCCGAACTGCGCGGCCAGCCCGCTGGCGGGCACCTCGGACTGCCAGCGGGCAAGCCCGCGCACGTTGCCGCGCCCGTTGGCCTGGACCACGAGCAGATTGAGCGGACCGTTGCCCGTGACCTGCAGGATGAGGGAGCCATCGAACTTGATGGTCGCCGACAGCAGCGCCACCGCCGCCAGCGCCTGGCCCAGCAGGTCACGCACCACCGGCGGATACTCGTGGCGTTCAAGCAGTGCCTGCCAGGCGGCCTCGAGACTGACCCACTCACCGCGTACGTTGGTGGACTCGAGAATGAATCGGCGCAGGGTATCGTAAGACATCAGGGTAAAGGTACAAGATACAAGGGCAAAAGGGAGAAAACCCCTTGTCTCTTTACCCTTGTACCTTGTATCTGCCTTACTGAAGCTTTCGCTTCAGAAGGTCATTGACTTGAGCGGGGTTTGCCTTGCCGCCCGTCGCCTTCATCACCTGACCGACGAAGAAGCCGAAGAGCTTGTCCTTGCCGGCGCGGTACTGTTCCAACTGGGACGGATTGTCGGCGATCACCTTGTCGATGATGGTCTCGATGGCGCCGGTGTCGGTGATCTGCTTGAGGCCCTTCTTCTCGATCACCTCATCGGCACTGCCCTCACCGTTCCACATGGCTTCGAATACATCCTTGGCGATCTTGCCGGAGATGGTGTTGTCCTCGATGCGTGCGAGCATCCGCCCCAAGGCCTCGGCGGAGACGGGGCTTTCGGTGATCTCCCGGTTGTCCTTGTTCAGCGCGGCGGAGAGTTCGCCCATCACCCAGTTGGCGGCGAGCTTGGCGTGGCCGCCGCAGGCCTTGACCACGGCCTCGTAGTAGTCGCCCATCTCGCGACTGGCGGTGAGCACGCCGGCATCGTAGGCGGACAGGCCGTAGTGCGTCATGAAGCGATGCTTCTTTTCGTCGGGCAGTTCCGGGAGCGTCCCGCGCACCGCTTCAATGAAACCCGAATCGATCTCCAGGGGGAGCAGATCCGGGTCGGGGAAGTAGCGGTAGTCGTTGGCCTCCTCCTTGGAGCGCATGGAACGGGTCTCGCCCTTGTCGGGATCGAAGAGCCGGGTTTCCTGCACCACGGCGCCACCCCCTTCCAGAATGTCGATCTGTCGCTCCACCTCGAAGTTGATGGCGCGCTCCACGAAGCGGAAGGAGTTGATGTTCTTGATCTCGGCCCGGGTGCCGAACTTCTCGGTGCCCTTTCGCCGCACGGAGACGTTGGCATCGCAACGGAAGGAGCCTTCCTGCATGTTGCCGTCACAGATCTCCAGGTAGCGCACCAGGGCGTGCAGTTTCTTCAGGTAGGCCACCGCCTCCTTCGCCGAGCGCATGTCCGGCTCGGAGACGATCTCCAGCAACGGCGTGCCGGCGCGGTTGAGGTCGATGCCGCTCATGCCGTGGAAGTCTTCGTGCAGGCTCTTGCCGGCATCTTCCTCCAGATGCGCGCGGGTGATGCCGATGGTCTTGGTTTCGCCGTCCTCCAGCTCGATCTCGATGCGCCCGAGGCCCACCACGGGCAGCTCGTACTGGGAGATCTGGTAGCCCTTGGGCAGGTCGGGATAGAAGTAGTTCTTGCGCGCGAACACGGAGCGCGGCGCGATCTCGGCGTCGATGGCGAGCCCGAACTTCACCGCCATGCGCACGGCCTCGCGGTTCAGCACCGGCAGCACGCCCGGCAATCCCAGGTCGACCGCGCAGGCCTGGGAATTCGGCGCGGCGCCGTAAGCGGTGGAGGCACCGGAGAAGATCTTGCTCTTGGTCGCGAGCTGGGCGTGAACCTCGAGCCCGATGACAGTTTCCCAATCCATATGAACCTCAGGTACAAGGGCAAGGATACAAGGTACAAGGGAAAGGCAGGTTGAATCCCTTGTACCTTTGCCCTTGTACCTTGTATCTGCGGTATCTCACGCGAATCCCCCAGGGATTCGCTGATGCCAGTCGGTGACCAGCTGATATTGATGCGCCACACCGAGCAGGCGTGCTTCCTCGAAATAGTTGCCGATCAGTTGCAGACCCACGGGCAGGCCGTCGCTGAAGCCTGCCGGGATCGACATGCCGGGCAGACCTGCCAGGTTCACGGCGATGGTGTAGATGTCGGAGAGATACATGCTGACCGGATCATCGGTCTTCTCCCCCAGCCTGAACGCCGTGGTGGGCGAGGTGGGGCCCATGATGACATCCACGTCCTCGAAGGCCTTTCGAAAATCCTCGGCGATCAGACGCCGGACCTTCTGGGCCTTGAGATAGTAGGCGTCGAAGTAGCCGGCCGAGAGGGCGTAGGTACCCACCATGATGCGCCGCTTGACCTCGGCGCCGAAGCCTTCTCCCCGGGATCGCGTGTAGAGATCCATCAGGTCCTTCGGATTCTCGCAACGGTAGCCGTAGCGCACGCCGTCGAAACGGGCCAGGTTGGAGGAGCACTCGGCGGGCGCCACCACGTAGTAGGCCGGCACCGACAGGCCCGAGTTGGGCAGCGTCACGTCCTTCACTTCGGCGCCGAGCTTGCGGTATTCGCCAATCGCCTCGTCCACGGCCGCCGCCACGCCGGGCGCCATGCCGTCGCCGAAGAACTCGCGCGGCAGTCCGATGCGCAGGCCCTTGAGCGGCTCGTCGAGCCGGGCGGTGAAGTCCTCGTCGGCGCATTCGATGCTGGTGGAATCACGGCCGTCGAAACCGCACATCACGTTGGCCAGCAGCGCACAGTCCTCGGCACTGGCCGCCATGGGGCCGCCCTGATCCAGACTCGAAGCGAACGCGATCATGCCCCAGCGCGATACGCGCCCGTATGTGGGTTTCATGCCGGTCACACCGCACAGCGATGCGGGCTGACGGATGGAACCGCCCGTGTCGGTACCCGTGGCCGACGGCGTCAGTCGGGCCGCCACGGCGGCGGCCGAACCGCCCGACGAACCGCCGGGCACACGCCCGGTGTCCCAGGGGTTCTTCACCGGCCCGTGGAAGCTCGTTTCATTGGACGAGCCCATGGCGAACTCGTCCATGTTGGTCTTGCCTAGCATGGGACAGCCCGCCGCCCTGAAACGCTCCACCACGCCGGCATCGTAGGGGGCGATGAAATTGTCCAGCATTTTCGAGCCGCAGGTGGTGCGCACGCCGTCGGTGCAGAAGATGTCCTTGTGGGCCATGGGCACGCCGGTCAACGGGCCGGCCTCGCCCCTGGCGCGCCGTGCATCCGCTTCCCGGGCAGCGGCCAGCGCCTGCTCGCCGGTGATCGTCACGAAGCTGTTGAGCCCGCCGTCGAGGGATTCGATACGTCCGAGAAAATGCTCGGTCAGCTCGACGCTGGAGAACTCGCCCCGTGCCAGGGCGGCGGACAACTCGGCGATGGTCTTATCGTGCATGCTGGAAACCGGGGCTCAATAACGGGGGTGAGGAGATGACGCGCCTTGGGCTCGCCGAGTCGGTCATTCGATCACTCGGGGCACCAGGTACAGCCCGGCTTCCACCGCCGGTGCGATGGCCTGGAACTTCTCGTGCTGATCAGCCTCGGTGACGGCATCGTCGCGCATGCGCTGGGCAGTGTCCTGGGGATGGGCCATGGGGGTGACATGATCGGTGGCCACGGCCTCCATCTGCTCCACAAACGCCAGGATGCTCGAAAGGTTTCGGGCATAGGCATCCACGTCCGCGTCGTTCACGGCAAGGCGGGCGAGAAGAGCGATCTTTCGCACATCGTCATGGGACAGGGACATGCAGGGCTCCGGGGCACGTGGGGTGGATCTGTGAAGCGGCTAAAAGTAGCACAAACCGCGCCTTGCCCAAAGCCCACCCCGTTGCTAGAGTAGCGGCTTTCCTATCCTCCGGGCATTACTACAAAAATCATGTTCAACCGCGTTTTCGGCTTCCTGTCCAACGACATCTCCATCGACCTCGGCACCGCCAACACGCTCATTTATATGCGAGGCAAGGGCATCGTGCTCAATGAACCGTCGGTGGTGGCCATCCGGCAGGACCGTGGCCCGGGCGGCCCGCGCAGCATCGAGGCGGTGGGCACGGCGGCCAAGAAGATGCTCGGTCGCACACCCGAGAACATCACGGCCATCCGCCCCATGAAGGACGGCGTCATCGCCGACTTCACAACCACCGAGAAGATGCTGCAGCACTTCATCAAGACGGTGCACCAGAACCGCTTCTTCCGGCCCAGCCCCCGGGTGTTGGTATGTGTGCCCTGCGGCGCCACCCAGGTGGAACGCCGGGCCATCCGCGAATCCGCGGCCGGCGCGGGCGCCCGCAAGGTCTACCTCATCGAGGAGCCCATGGCGGCAGCCATCGGCGCCGGCATCCCCGTGGACGAGGCGCGCGGCTCCATGGTGCTCGACATCGGCGGCGGCACCTCCGAGGTGGCCGTCATGTCATTGAACGGCATCGTGTATTCGTCCTCGGTGCGCATCGGCGGCGACAAGTTCGACGAGGCCATCACCGCCTACGTGCGCCGCAACTACGGCATCCTCATCGGCGAGGCCACCGCGGAGCGCATCAAGCACGAGATCGGATCGGCCTACCCGGGCAAGGAGCTGCTGGAGATCGAGGTCAAGGGCCGCAACCTCGCAGAGGGCGTCCCGCGCAGTTTCACGCTCAACAGCAACGAGATCCTGGAGGCAATGCAGGAACCCCTGCACGGCATCGTCAGCGCGGTGCGCACGGCGCTGGAGCAGACGCCGCCGGAGCTGGGCGCGGACGTGGCCGAGCGCGGCATCGTGCTCACCGGAGGCGGCGCCCTGCTGCGCGACCTGGATCGCCTGCTCATGGAAGAGACCGGAATCCCGGTGGTGATCTCCGACGATCCGCTGACCTGTGTCGCCCGCGGCGGCGGCCGGGTGCTGGAGATGCTGGACGAACACGGGGCGGATTTCCTGGCGGTCGAGTAACGGCTTCGTTACGGGGGGCGCACTATCAAGAAGCCGCTGTTCAACCTGGGGCCGTCCCCCGCAGCCCGACTGGCGCTGTTGGCCCTGCTCTCCATCGGCCTCATGTGGGCCGATCACCGCCACCAGCACGTGGAGAACCTGCGCGCCGCCCTCGCCCTGGTGATCTACCCTGTCCAGGTCGCCGTGGACGTGCCGGTCCAGGCGACCGCATGGCTCAGCGAACAGGTCAGCACGCACCAGCAGCTGGTGGCCGAGAACCGCCGCCTGCGCGAGGAGCAGTTCAGGCTCAATGCCCTCATGCTGCGCTTCGAGGCGCTGGAGGAAGAAAACACCCGCCTGCGCCAGCTCCTGGACACCTCCACCCGGCTGCGTGATCCGTTGATGATCGCCGAGATCATGTCCGTGGACCTGGACCCGTTCCGCCAGCAGATCAT
Organism: Thioalkalivibrio denitrificans; assembly: GCF_002000365.1. Classification (GTDB taxonomy): domain Bacteria; phylum Pseudomonadota; class Gammaproteobacteria; order Ectothiorhodospirales; family Ectothiorhodospiraceae; genus Thioalkalivibrio_A; species Thioalkalivibrio_A denitrificans. The sequence continues at coordinate 11,152 of NZ_MVBK01000082.1, forward strand.
CATCAACCGGGGACGCATGCACGGCGCCTACCCGGGCCAGCCCCTGATCAACGCCCAGGGCGTGGTGGGCCAGGTGCTGGAGAGCCATCCCCTGCACAGTGTTGTCCTGCTGATCTCCGACCCGAGCCATGCGCTGCCGGTGCTGGTCAATCGCACCGGACTGCGCACCCTGGCCGTGGGCACCGGCAGCCCCGACCGGCTTGAGCTGCGTCACATCCCACCTGCCGAGGACGTGGAACCCGGCGACATCATCAGCACTTCGGGGCTTGGGGGCCGCTTCCCGGCGGATTACCCGGTGGCGGAGATCACCCGGGTGGAGCGCATTCCGGGCGAGGCATTCGCCCACGTGGAGGCCCGCCCGCTGGCCAGGCTGGACCGCTCCCGCGAAGTCCTGCTGCTCACCCCGGCCGCTCAACCGGACGCACCGGAAATCGTCGTGCCTACGGACCACCTCACGGAACCCGAAGAGGTCCTGCCATGAGCGATTCCCAGGCCTGGCGCTGGATCATTCCGCTGACGTTCGTCATCGCGCTGGCCCTGACCGTAGTGCCGCTGCCCGACTGGGCCGCGCCCTGGCGGCCGGAATGGCTGGCCATGACGCTGATCTACTGGAGCATGGCGCTGCCCCGCCATTTCAGCGTCGGTGTCGGCTGGGGTCTGGGTCTCCTGCTGGACGTCGCCAAGGGCGCGCTGCTGGGTCAGCACGCACTGGGTTTCGCAGTCATCGCGTACCTGAGCAACCGCATGCACCAGCGCGTACGGGTCTTCCCGCTCTGGCAGCAGGCCATCACCGTGGGCGCCCTGCTGGCCGTCTATCTCCTGCCGGTGCTGTGGGTACATGGCATCACCGGCCATGCGCCGGGCACCTGGCTGTTCTGGGCGCCCCTGGTCAGCAGCATGATCCTCTGGCCCTGGCTGTTCGTCCTGCTCCGGGACGTACGGCGCCGCTGGTGCCTGGCGCTGAGTGGATGAAAGCGGTTCAAGATTCAAGATTCAATATTCAAGGGACAAAGCTCAAGGTGCCGCACTCTCCTTTGAATCTTGAATCTTGAATCTTGAATCACTCATTTCCCCGTTTCCCCATTCCTTCCAGTTGACGCCGGAAGGCCTCACAGGGATCGTCCGGCGAGGTTCGCCGGGTGAACCACAGGACATGGTGTGCTTGTTCATGGTTCTCAAGGTAATCCGCCGCTGACTTGCGCTCCTTGGTCACTTCCATGAAACGCAGGCTGATCACCTCCCGATCGGGCACCAGCATTGCCAGGTACAGCGGCACACCGTAATCAAGCCGGACGTGAGTATAATGGCCACAATCCGGTGTCGTGTCGGGCAAATTGCCCGCGTTTCCGAGCCGGGCACCCCGGGTTCCATTCATCCAAGCCGGATCATCGAGGACATCACCCTATGGACGACAAGACCCGCACCGAGATCGAGGCGGCCGTGTTTCGTCGCCTGCTGGAACATCTGGACAGCCGCAAGGATGTGCAGAACATCGATCTCATGAACCTCGCCGGCTTCTGTCGCAACTGCCTGTCCAAGTGGTACAGCGCGGCGGCGCAGGAGCGGGGACAGAATGTGGACTACAACAAGGCGCGGGAGATCGTGTACGGCATGCCCTACTCAGAATGGAAAGACAGGTACCAGCAGGAGGCCAGCGGGGAACAACTGGAGGCCTTCGCGCGGAATCAGCCCCGGGACCACTGACCGTGGTCGACCCCGTACGCTTTATCGACAACGAATCCGAACTCCACGCCTTCTGCCAGGAACTGACCGGTGCATCCTGGATCGCCCTGGACACCGAGTTCATCCGCGAAAAGACCTACTACCCGCAGCTGTGTCTCATCCAGCTGGCCACCGACTCGGCACTGGCCTGTATCGACCCCCTGGCGCTCGGGGACCTCGGGCCGCTGGAGCCACTGCTGCTCGATGCTTCCGTGACCAAGGTCGTCCATGCGGCCCATCAGGATCTGGAGATCCTGTATCTGAAGACCGGCGCGGTTCCGGCCCCGGTCTTTGATACGCAGGTGGCCGCAGGTTTGCTGGGTTACGGGGACCAGATCGGCTATGCCCGCCTGGTGGAAACGGTGCTGGGGCGAAGCCTCGAGAAGGGCCACGCACGCACCGACTGGTCGCTTCGCCCGCTCGAGGCGGAACAGCTGGCCTACGCCGCCGACGACGTGCGCTACCTGGCCGAGGCCTATCCGATCATCGTCCGGGAGCTGGAGAGACTGGGTCGGCTGGACTGGCTGGAGGAGGATTTCCGGGCACTGAGCGACCCGGCGCGCTACGAACCGGACCCCGAAGGCGCCTGGCAGCGCGTCAAGGGGACACAGCATCTCAAGGGCCGTCAGCTTGCGGTCCTGAAACATCTGGCTGCCTGGCGGGAACGTCAGGCGATGCGCAGTGACCGGCCCCGGCGCTGGATCCTGTCCGACGACGTCCTGCTGGAACTGGCACGCCGTCAGCCCACGGACCTGCGCGGCCTTGGCAAGGTGCGCGGCCTCGAAGAGCGCACCTTCAAGCGACTCGGCGAAGAACTGCTGTCACTGATTCGCGAGGGAACGGCCCTGCCCAAGGAGCAGTGGCCCGTTCTGCCGGAACGCAGGGCGCTGGCCCCGGAACAGGAGGCACTGGTGGACGTGGCCATGGGGATCCTCCGGCACCGGGCCCGCGAAAACGAAATCAGTCCTGCCGCCATCGCCAGCCGCCGCGACGTCGAAGCCGTGGTCTGCGGAGACCGGGATTCGGACCTGGTGCACGGCTGGCGCGCACGACTGGCCGGCGACGCCATCCGCGGCTGGCTGGCGGGATCACTTCAGATCCGGGTGCGCGACGGGGAGATGGAGCTGGAGAAGTGAGAAGGGCGAATTGGGAAGTGAGAAATTGGAAGTGAGAAGTGAGAATTGGGAAGTGGGAATGAAAACCACCCCCTCCCTGGCCCTCCCCCTGAGGGGGAGGGAATTAAGACCACCGCATCGGGGGCCTTTTTCTCCCTCTCCCTCAGGGAGAGGGTTGGGGTGAGGGTGGTTTTAATTCCCACTTCCCAATTCCCCCTTCTCACTTCCAATCTCCCACTTCTCACTTTCTGAAGCCGGTTCCTCCCGGCGGTTTCCGTGACGCCCCGCCTGCACCGCGTTAAACTGCCCGTTCATTCATATGCTCCGGCGGGAGTGCCCCCAATGCAGATCAGCAAGAACAAGGTCGTGAGTCTGGATTATGTGCTCACGGACGACCAGGGCCAGGTCATCGACCGTTCAGACGAGGGCAGCACCTTCGCATATCTCCATGGCGCCAACAACATCATCCCGGGACTGGAACAGGCGCTGGAAGGCCGCCAGACCGGGGACAACGTCAAGGTGACGGTACAGCCCGAGCAGGCCTACGGCGACCGGGACGACAACCTGACCCAGGTACTGAACCGCAGCCAGTTCCAGGGCGTGGACCAGTTGGAGGTGGGCATGCAGTTCCACGCGGGCAATGAGGACGGAACCGGCATCCGGGTGGTCACCATCACGGCACTGGACGGTGACGCCGTGACCATCGACGCCAACCATCCCCTGGCGGGCGTGACGCTGAACTTCGACGTCACCGTGCGCGACGTGCGCGAGGCCACTGCCGAGGAGCTGGACCACGGGCACGTCCACGGGCCTGGCGGTCACCAGCACTGAGTCGCACCCTCTTCACAAGACCGTCCATAAACCAAGAACCCCGCCTGAGTGGCGGGGTTCCTGGTTAGTGCAAAACGCGATTGCGCCGCTTTTCAGCTCTGCGGGGTCACATCCACGGCCTGCAGGCCCTTCGGGCCCTGCTGCACCTGGAAACTCACGCGCTGCCCCTCCGACAGCGTCTTGAATCCCTCGGCATTGATGGCGGAGTAGTGCACAAACACGTCGGCGCCGCCTTCTTCGGGGGCGATGAAACCGAATCCCTTGGACTCGTTAAACCATTTCACGATTCCGGTAGACATTGAACTTGACCTCAACTCGATTAGGACTCTTATTCTGCATTTTGCTTCTGAGGCACATCGTCCGGACGTCGCCGCCCCGCCGACAAACCCACAGAGGTCCAGTCTAGCCACTCGCCCCCCCGGATTCCAGACATCCGGGCCGCGTCGCCTCAGCGTTCCCGCCCGGCGTCGTCCCTTTCGCTCCAGCGAAGTACCGGCAACGGACGGGTTCGACCCTTTAAAAACAAGGGATTGGCCATGCGTTCACAGGTCTTCGCCCGGTCCGGCGACAAACCCTCGTGGACCCGGCCCGAGAGCAGGATCTCACCCGCGTCCGCCTGCTTCTGCAGGCGATCTGCCACGTTCACCGCGTCGCCCACCACCGTGTAGCTCATGAAGGCCTCGGAGCCGACGTTGCCGACCACCACCTCACCGCGGTTCAGACCGATACCCAGGCCGCTGTCCACCTGCCATCTGTCCTGCCAGCGTGTCCGGAGCTCACCGAATGCCCGTTGCATTTCGCGTGCACAGTCGAACGCCCGGTCCGCGGCATCGGCCTGCGTCAGGGGTACACCGAATCCCACCAGCAGCGCATCGCCCGCCATGCTGAACACGGTGCCCTTGTGCGCATGGGCCACACCGGTGGCCATGGCGAAGTAATCGTTGAGCAGCTCCACGGCGGTGTCCGCTTCCAGTCGCTCCGCGAGCCCCGTGAACCCACGCAGGTCCGCGAACATGACCACGGCGTCGCGACGCTGGCTGCGGGCCAGCAGATCCTCGGGGCGACCCTCGGCCGAGGCGAGCAGGTCCTCCACCAGCTCCGGGCACAGGTAGCGGCCGAACAGGGCGCGCATCTGGTCAAGGCGGGCCTGCTCCAGGGCCTCACGCGCCTCACGCCAGCGCATCAGGGAGCGCATGCGGGCACTCAGTTCCTCGGGATATACGGGCTTGGAAAGGAATTCGTCGGCCCCGGCCTCCATGGCCCTGATCCGGTCGGCCTGGTTGTTGAGCACAGTCACCATGACCACCGGAATCAGCCAGGTGGCCGGATCGGCCTTGAGCCGCCTGCAGACCTCGAGACCGTCCATGCCCTCCATGACCACGTCCAGCACCACACCGTCCACATCATGCTTGCGCACGAGCTCAAGGGCGCCTCGTCCGGTGGACGCGGTGATGACACGGTACCCCAGCAGCTCCAGATGGCGCGCGAGGATCTTCCGGTTGACCTCCTGATCATCCACCACCAGGAGCGTGCGTGCCGGTACTCTTGCCGACTTGTCATCTGACCCGCCCTCGGGTCTGGGAAATCCATGTGTCTGCATCTAAGCAGGATCCGTTCCAGGGTTCACGGACCTCTTAGCTTAGAGAGAAAAACGTGAGTTGAGTCTCAGAGAGCGGCAATGCACGACGGGAATGCCAACATCGCCGATGGGCGGGTTAGTCTGATCCGATCCACTCCACCTGGATGCGCACACGGCGATCGGGGACACGCCGACGGTCCTCGTGGATCAGACGCCCTTCGAAGTCGAAACAGGGAAAACGCGGCTCCAGGTCCGGGCATCTTCGCTCCCGGCGCCGTCTTTCCCCTTCCCCCGAACCAGCCCTATTATCTTCTTTATCATTCATCAGGTTACGCATGAAAACTCGCCTTTTTGGCAAAAGTTCCATGTAACGGCTTGAGCTTAAGACAAAATTACCGCCATAACAAGCGGAATTCGCCGGTCGGGCCAGGCACCTCCACCGCGTGTACACTCAGGTCATGACCCTTGGTCCGGATGGGGGAACCCGCCATGAAACCCGGCTACCGCCACCTGCTCGTCTGCGTCGACCTGTCGGCCACCGCCGCAGCGGTACTGTCCCGCGCGCGCACGCTGGCCTCGCCCGGGGCATGCCGGATGACCGTGCTGCACGTGGTGGAGCACCGGCCCCTGCCGGACCTTGATTACGGGCTGGGCACCCTGCCTGGGCTCGAGATGGACCTGGACACGGCTCTGGACAGTGCGCGATCCCGGCTGGACGCCCTGTTCAGCGGCCTGGCGACGGATGCCGCCGAGCGCCGGGTGGTGGCCGGCATCCCGCACCTGGAGATAAACCGCCTGGCCGAGGAACTGGACGTCGACCTGGTCGTGCTGGGATCGAGCACCCGGACCGGTCTGGGCCGGTTGCTGGGTTCCACGGCCCACTCTGTGCTCAATCACGCGCCCTGTGACGTGCTGGCCGTACGGGTCTCCGCCCCCGAAACCGGTGCGGATGACACATGACGTCGGTGGAGCCGCAAGCCCAGTGGCACACGGTACGCGAGATCGACGAAGCCGGGGGCCAACCCAAGGGCAGCGCATTCCGATGCTTCAAGCGCCTGGCCGGCAACCTCGTGGAAGGCCGGGACTTCGTCGTGCTGGACGCCGCCCGGGATGCCGAACGCATCCGGCGGCTCAAGCAGGAGGGGAGACTCTACGAAAGCACGGTCAACGCCCTGATGCTGTCGCAGGACACGGCCCGCAGGATCCGGGCCATGGCTCAGGGCGACGAATGACCGTGTCAGGCGGGAGAATAAACGCCGCGCCCGCGGGACTTGAGCCGGCCCGTGCGCTTCAGATAGGCCAACGTCTGGGGCAGATTCTTCGCATTGACGCCACGGCCCTCCAGCTGGGCACGCAGATCGGCCGTGCTGATGCGACCCGCCTGGGTTACCGCATCCAGTACCATCTGGCTGAGACTGGCACCGCCACGCGCACGGCCCGCCGCGCGGCCGGCGGTGCGTCCGCCCAGGGCGCGGATCTGCCGATCCAGGGCGGCGAGTTCGGAACGGTGTCGCGCCACCAGTGCCTTGCGCTCCTCGCGCAGCGCCTTGAGTTCTTCCCGACGGGTTTCCTCTTCCTGCAGGCGCTCCTGCTCCTCGCGCTCGCGGGCGATACGATACAACTCCTCGGACGACAGGTTTTCAATACTCTTGCGCTTGGGCATCGGAGAACCTCTTGGGGATAAAAGTAAATGAACAAGAAAAATCCGGTAAATTCCAATGTGAATATAGTACAAATTTCATTTAAAAATCAAAATCAAATGCGTGGCCTGATGACAATGCATCGCACCCCTCCTGCTCCTCCCTCACCTCGGATAAACAGATAAAAACCGACTGATCATGCCTGCCAAATCACGATATAAACCTGTTCCATCCAACAGGAACACTGCATATACACTCGACGCCGAAACACGGCTCGAGGTGGTGACACTCATCGGCGATTTCTACGAAACAGCAGCCCGACACTTCGGCTTCTGCCCGGAAGTCCCCGAGGTACGCTTCGACCTGCGCGGCCGCACCGCGGGGCAATGGCGGGTGCAACGAGGCGTGGAGCGCCTGCGCTTCAACGAACTGCTGTTCGCGGCAACTCCGGAGGCGCATATCCCCGACACCGTGGCTCACGAGGTGGCTCATTCGGCGGTCTATCGCTGTTACGGCCCGAAGAAGGTGCGTCCCCATGGGCGGGAGTGGCAGCGAGTGATGGCACTGTTCGGCGTCGAGCCGCGGGTGACCCACCGCACCTGCCCCGAGACCCTGGCCCGGGTGCTCGACCAGCACCTCTACCGATGCGCATGCCGCAGCCATGCCCTGGGGCCGCGTCAGCATCGCCACGTCCGAAAAGGCCAACGGCACTACCTTTGCCGGGCCTGCGGGGAGCGGCTGGTGTGGGTGCCTGAATCCTGACCGGGGACGAAACGCCGACCCCCAAGTCGGGGGCACGGGACTCTCGCAAAGGCGCGAAGCGCGCAAAGGGAACTGTGATGAGTGCAAATCCGCTCGAATCGATACACTGTTCCCGTGATCAGGGAGCATGATGCGTTTTACTTGGCGCGCTTCGCGCCTTTGCGAGAGATCGTCGTTCCCTGACCGAGTGCCGGATTCACATGGCGAAGTCCAGGCGCTCCTGAACCGTCTCGATGGCCTTGAGGGCGCAGACCTCGTCCAGGTGGCCGCCGGGGGCACCGGAGACACCCACCGCGCCCACAAGATAGCCGGCCGCCTCGATGGGAACGCCGCCCTCCAGCACCAGGATGCCGTCCACGTGGTTCATCTCCATGCGGATGTCCTCGCGATTGGCCCGAAAAACCGACGACTTCACCCCGGAGAGGATGACCGCAGCCGCCTTGTCCCGGGCGATCTGATAAGTGAAACGCGGGGCAAGCACGTCACGCAGCACCGCCTGCACGTCACCGCTGCGGTCCACCACCACGGCGGTCACCTGGTAACCGTCGGCCCTGCAGGCCTCCACGGACGCCGTGGCGATGTCCCGGGCCAGTTCCATGGTCATGCGCTTGACGTTGATGACATCGTTGGCGGACACGCCGGAAACCGAAGCAACCAGCGCGGCACAGCCCAGTATCTTCAGGGACCATCTCATGGGTATTCCTCCTGGTGCAATCGTTAGTGAGCCATCATTGAGCCCCTGCCCGGAGGCAGGCACCCGAGACCGGGCAGCGTAACTCTGATTCAAGATTCAAGATTCAAGATTCAAAGGGTGGGGCGATTTTCCTTTGAACCTTGAACCTTGAATCTTGAATCTTGAATCTTGAATCACGATCCTTCCAGCATCTCCCAGCGCTCGTAGCACCGGGCCAGCTCCGATTCGATCTCGGCGAGACGGGCCTGCGCGCGGGAGACCTTCTCCGGCGACTGGCGATACACGTCCGGGTCGGACAGGAGGGCCGTGAGTTCCGCCTGCTCCGCCTCCAGGGTTTCGATGAGTGACGGCAGGGACGCCAGTTCGCGCTGGTCCTTGTAGCTGAGCTTTTTCGGCTTGCCGCCAGCCTCCAGCCGGGGCGCCGGTGCGGGTTTGGGCGACGGGGGCGCCGACTGTTCGGGTTCGGGCGCGGGAGGCCGCTGGCGCAGCCAGTCAGCGTACCCGCCCACGTATTCATTGACCTGCCCCGCCCCTTCGAAGGCGATGATGCTCGTGACCACATTGTCGAGAAAGGCACGGTCGTGGCTGACCACCAGCACGGTGCCCGTGAACGCCACCAGCCGCTCTTCCAGCAACTCCAGCGTCTCCGCATCCAGATCGTTGGTAGGCTCGTCCAGCACGAGCAGGTTGGCGGGCCGGGTAAACAGTTTGGCCAGCAGCAGGCGGTTGCGCTCGCCGCCCGAGAGCGCCTTCACCGGCTGTCGGGCGCGCGCCGGTTCGAACAGGAAATCCTGCAGGTAGGAGAGCACGTGACGCGACTCGCTGCCGATCATGATCCGGTCGCGGCCCTCGCCCACGTTGTCCGCCACACTGGCCTCCTCGTCCAGCGCTTCCCGGTGCTGGTCGAAGTAGGCCACCTCCAGGTTCGTGCCGAGACGGACGCGGCCGCTGTGCGGCGCAACTCTGCCTAGCAGCAGGCGCAAGAGCGTGGTCTTGCCCGACCCGTTGGGACCGACGAGCCCCACCCTGTCACCGCGCAGGATGAGTGTGGAGAAATCCCGGATCACAGGCTCGCCGCCGTACCCGAAACACACCCCCTCCGCCTCGATCACCAGCCGCCCGGAACGCTCCGCATCCCGGATCTGCAGGTTTGCAGTACCGGCCCGCTCACGACGCCGCGCGCGCTCCGCCCGCAGCGCCTTGAGCGCCCGTACGCGCCCCTCGTTGCGCGTGCGCCGGGCCTTGATTCCCTGGCGGATCCAGGCCTCCTCCTGCGCCAGCTTCTTGTCGAACAGCGCGTTGGCCCGCTCCTCGGCGTCCAGGGCCTCCTGCTTGCGGCGCAGGTAGGTGTCGTAGTCCCCGGGCCAGTCGGTGAGCCGCCCGCGGTCCAGTTCGATGATGCGCGTCGCCAGGCGGCGCAGGAATGCGCGATCGTGGGTGATGAAGAGCAGTGTGCCCCCAAAGCCGAGCAGGAAGGTCTCGAGCCATTCGATGGCCTGGATGTCCAGGTGGTTGGTGGGCTCGTCCAGCAGCAGGAGGTCCGGTTCGGCGACCAGCGCTCGGGCCAGCAGCACGCGCCGCTTCAGCCCGCCGGAGAGCGCACCGAAGTCGTCGTCCGCCGGCAGGTCGAGCCGGGACAGCACCGTCTCGACGCGTTGCTCGAGATGCCAGCCATCGTCCGCCTCCAGATCATGTTGGGCACGTTCCAGTTCGCCCAGCGCGGCGGCGTCACCTGGCCGCGCCGCGAGCGCCTGTACCGCCCGGTGATAGCGGCGTATACGTTCGCCGGTGGCCCCAAGCCCCCCGGCTACCACATCGAACACACTGCCCCTGGTGCCCGCGGGTACGGCCTGCGTGAGCATCGCCACGCGCAGGCCGTCCGCGCGTACAGCTTCCCCTTGGTCGGGCACCACGTCTCCGGTCAGCACGCGCATGAGCGTCGACTTGCCCGCGCCGTTGCGGCCCACCAGGGAGATGCGCTCGCCGGCTTCGATGGACAGATTCACGCCGTCCAGCAACGGGGCGCTGCCGTAGCTCAGGCTGACCTCGCGAAGCGTCAGTATCGGCATGATGCGCACACGTGCATACGGGGTCTTGCGCTGTCCTGTTCCAACGGCTCGCTCCGGCAGGCGGGTTCCCGGCGCGATCATGCTCGGGACCGAAAATCCGAGCATAATACGGGAATTGGCCGGGCGGCTTCATCGCCCTGCATCTGCCAAAGTGGCCGGTGGGGAGCCTGAAGAACAAGACCACACGCGGAATCCGGACCATGCGACCTGCGATCTTCTCCAACCTGCGACTTGCGCTGGGATTGGGTCTGTCACTGAGCCTCTCGGCCTGCAGCAGTGAAGAGGCAGCCTCCCCCGACCTCGAGGCGATATCCGATCGCGGTGAACTGCTGGTCATCACCCGCAACGCCCCGACCACCTACTATTACGGTCGGGACGGAGAGGTGGGATTCGAGTACGAACTGGTCAGCGCCTTCGCCGAACATCTCGGCGTCTCACCCCGCTTCGTGATCCGCGACAGCGTCGATGACGTGATCAACGCCCTGGAGGCAGGTGAAGGTGACCTGGCGGCCGCGGGCCTCACACGCACGGCGGGCCGCGAAGGACGCTTCGCCTTTGGTCCCGGCTACCTGGCCGTGCAGCAGCAGCTGGTGTGCCGCAGGGGCGGCGCGAACCCGGGGAGCATCGAGGACCTCGCCGATGTGCAGATCATGGTCACCGCCTCCAGCAGCTACGTGGAGCGTCTGGAGGAACTGCGTACGGAGGTCCCGGACCTGACCTGGGAAGCGCGGCCGGACCTGACCACGGAGCAGATCCTGGAGCTGGTGTGGAAGCGCGAGGTGGATTGCGCGGTGGCGGACTCCAACATCGTTGCCATCAACCGGCGTTACTTCCCCGAACTCCAGGTCATCATGCCCCTGACTGAGGAGGAATCGCTGGCCTGGATGCTGCCGCCGGACTCACGGGGGCTCAGGCGAGAGCTGGAACGATGGTTCGCGGGCCTCGACGACAACGGGCTGTTGTCCACGCTTCAGGGGCGCTATTACGGGCACGTGGACATCTTCGATTACGTGGACGTGGCGCGCTATCGCCGACGCATTCATTCGCGCCTGCCCCGGTTCCGCCCCCTGTTCGAGGAAGCGGCCGAGACCCATGGTCTGGACTGGACCCTGCTGGCCGCGCAGGCCTACCAGGAATCCCACTGGGACCCGTCGGCACGCAGCCCCACCGGGGTGAGGGGTATGATGATGCTGACCCTGCGCACCGCCGGCGATCTGGGGGTGGACAACCGCCTTGATCCGGCGCAGAGCATTCATGGCGGTGCCCGCTACCTGGCGGATCTCCGCAACCGCCTCCCCGACTCGGTCGAGGAACCCGACCGGACCTGGATCGCCCTGGCCGCCTACAACATCGGCATGGGACACGTGTTCGACGCCCGGGGGCTGGCCCGCGATCTGGGACGCGACCCGGACAACTGGGTGGAGTTCCGGGAGGTACTGCCGCTGCTGGCGCAACCCCGTTATCACCGCAACCTGCGCTTCGGCTACGCGCGCGGCAGCGAGCCCGTGGAATACGTGCGGCGCATCCGCAATTACCGGGAAATTCTGATCAGGGAACTGGATGACTGAGGATTCAAGATTCAAGATTCAAGATTCAAAGGTGGCTTGGCGTCGTGGCAGAAACGATGCCCCTTGAATCTTAAATCTTGAATTTTGAATCTTTAAAATTGAATCCCGCTACAATACCCCCTCCGATCCAAGATCATTCCTCGGAGCGCACAGTGAGATTCACCCGCCAGGAATTCCGCGACTGGCCGCACAAGAGCATTACCCTGCTGGGGATGTCCGGTGTGGGCAAGACCCGACTGGCGCAGGTCCTGCGGCGCCGGCACTGGTTCCACTACTCGGGCGACTACCGGATCGGCACCCGCTACCTGGACGAACCGATTCTGGACAACATCAAGCGCCAGGCGATGCAGGTGCCGTTCCTGCGGGAACTGCTGCGCTCGGATTCCATCTTCATCATCAACAATATCACCGTGGACAACCTGCAGCCCGTCTCGAGCTTTTTGGGCAAGCTGGGCGATCCGGAGAAAGGCGGCCTGCCGCTCACCGAATTCAAGCGCCGCCAGGCCCTGCATCACGTGGCCGAGGTGGCCGCCATGCGCGACGTGCCGGAGTTCATCGGCAAGGCACGCACCATTTACGGCTACGAGCATTTCGTCAACGATGCCGGCGGCAGCGTCTGCGAGCTGGACGACCCGCAGACCCTCAAGCTGCTGGCGGACCACACGCTCATGCTCTACATCAAGGCCAGCGAGGCCGACGAGCACCACCTGATTCACAGGGCCGAGTCCAACCCCAAGCCGCTCTATTACCGCGAAGACTTTCTGGACACCCAACTGCGCGAGTACCAGCAGACCCACGGCATCGAGTACGTGGCCCAGATCGATCCCGACGACTTCGTGCGCTGGATGTTCCCACGCCTGTTCCGCTCCCGCATCCCCCGCTACGAGGCCATCGCCCGGGAATACGGCTACACCGTCACCACGGAGGAGCTCTCGCAGGTCCGCACGGAGGAGGACTTCCTGGCACTGGTGGAATGCGCGCTTGAGCGATAGAGACAAGCGGCCATCTCTGCCTCCGCGTAGGAGCCCGGCCCTCCGGGCGAACAGATGGCAGGATTGGCCACTGACTCTTCGCCCGGAGGGCCGGGCTCCTACGAAAGGATGCAGAACCAGCTTCATCCCTCATACTTCATCCTTCATACTTGATATATGCCCCTCGTCGCCCACACAGACCTGCCCACGTTCGAGCGCCTCGCGCAGGAGGGGGAGACGATATTGTCCGGCGACACGGCCGTGCAGCAGGAGATCCGCGAGCTGCACGTGGGCCTGTTGAACATGATGCCGGATGCGGCAATCCGGGCCACGGAACGGCAGTTCTTCCGCTTGGTCGGCCAGAGCAACCAGATCGCCCAGTTCTACATGCATCCCTTCACCCTGGACACCCTGCCCAGGGGTCCGGAGGGGCGCGCGCACATCGAGCGCTATTACGAAACCTTCGAGCAGATCAAGCGCGACGGGCTGGATGCGCTGATCATCACCGGCGCCAACGTCACCCAGAGCGACCTGTCCCTGGAGCCATTCTGGGAGCCGCTCATCGAGGTCATCGACTGGGCATGTGAGAACGTGACCTCGACGCTGTGCTCCTGCCTGGCCACCCACGCGGTGATGCAGTTCCGCTACGGACAGAAGCGCCAGCCCCTGGGGTTCAAGCGCTGGGGCGTCTACCCGCACCGGGTCCTGGACCGCCGCCACCCGCTGGTGTCGGGCGTAAACACGCGCTTCGACGTACCCCATTCGCGCTTCAACGAGATTTCCCGCAGCCAGTTCGAGGGGCAGGGCCTCAAGGTGCTGGCCGAAAGCGACACCGCCGGTCCGCACCTGGCCGTGAGCGAGGACGGCCTGCGCATCGTGTTCTTCCAGGGCCATCCGGAGTACGACATCATCTCGCTGCTCAAGGAGTACAAGCGGGAGGTCAAGCGTTACGTCGCGGGGGCCATCGACACCTACCCGCCCTTCCCCGAGCACTACTTCACGGCACGCTCGCAGGCCATCCTGGACGAGCACCGGGAGCGCGTGCAGGCGGCGCTTGCGCGGCGTGCGCCGGTGCCGGAACTGCCCGAGGCGCTGATCACTTCGAGCCTGGACAACACCTGGCATGACACGGCCGAGGCGGTGATCAACAACTGGATCGGCATCGTGTACCAGCTCACGCACATCGATCGCCGCCGGCCCTTCAAGAACAACGTGGATCCCGCCAACCCCCTCAAGGCGCTGCGCGAGACGGGTTGATGGCTGAACCCGATACCGCGTCGCTGCCCCGCCCGGCGGCCGTGCTCTATGACCTGATCGCCGGCGACGAGGACGCCCGGGTCTGCAAGGACATCCCCGACGATGCCTGTCGGGAGATGCCGCGCAATTTCTTCCTGCACATCGCCTCCAACACGGCCAGCAAGATTGGCGACGAACTGGCCAGCGCCAAGCTGGTGCTGGCCTGGCTCATGTCCGCGCTGGGCGCGCCGGCCTTCCTGGCGGGCTTTCTCGTGCCGGTCAGGGAGTCCGGGTCGCTGTTGCCGCAATTGTTTGTGGCGGCGCACATCCGGCGGGCGGCCATCCGCAAGTGGTTCTGGGTGGGGGGCAGCATCGGACAGGGCATGGCCGTGTTCGGCATGGCGCTGGTGGCGCTGACGCTGACCGGCGCCGCCGCAGGCTGGGCGCTGCTGGGGTTGCTGGCCTTCTTCGCGCTGTCCCGGGGTGTCAGTTCCGTGGCCTCCAAGGATGTGCTGGGCAAGACCATCGCCAAGACCCGCCGCGGCACGGTCATGGGCTATGCCGCGGCGATCGCGGGCTTCGCCACGCTGGGCGTCGGCGGGTGGGTGGCCCTGCAGGCCGAGCAGGCGGCCAGCGTCGGCTTCTTCGCTCTCTTGCTTCTGGCGGCAGGGCTGCTGTGGTTCCTGGCGGCAGCGATCTTCGCTGCGGTGAAGGAGGTGCCCGGTTCCACGGAAGGGGGCGGCAACGCCGTCAACGAGGCGATCCGCTCCCTGGGCCTCATGAAGACCGATCCGCTGTTCCGGCATTTCGTCATCACGCGCGCCCTGCTCATGAGCACGGCCCTGGCCATGCCTTTCTACGTCATGCTGGCCCAGCGCCAGACCGACGGAAACCTCGGAAGCCTGGGCCTGATGATCATCGCCACCGGACTCGCGGGCGGCCTGAGCGCGCCCGTGTGGGGCCGGTTGTCGGACCGCTCCAGCCGGCTGGTGCTGGTGGCATCTGGCATCGTGGCCGGCGTCCTCGGGCTGGCGGCTTTTGGCTTGTCCGCCCTGGAGGCGGACTGGGCACGCAGCCCGTACCTCTTCGCCTTGCTGTTCCTCATCATCGGCATTGCCCACTCCGGGGTGCGGCTGGGCCGCAAAACCTACCTGGTGGACATGGCGACCCAGCAAACCCGCGCTTCCTACGTTGCGGTGAGCAACACCGTGGTCGGCGCGCTGTTGCTGGCGGGCGGACTCTTCGGCCTGGTGGCCGACGTGGCCGGTGTGGCGGCCACCATCGCCCTGCTCGGTCTGATGGCGCTCGCCGGCGCCGCCAGCGCCTGGCGGCTGGAGGAGGTGCAGCAGTGAGGCGTGAGGCGTCCAAGGCATAGATCCCCTCCCCCTCATGGGG
>NZ_MVBK01000083.1 GCF_002000365.1 Thioalkalivibrio denitrificans
GGCCGGCGGCGGAGGTACAGACTGTCACCTCGGCATTTCGGCCAGATACGTCGATTGATGCCACGTATTCAGAAGCTTACACGAAGCCGCCGGCCGCCTTGGTGAAATATGCGGGCTAGCGCCCGATGCCGAGGACGTCGAGGACCTCGCCGGTGGCTTCCAGGACGCGAATCACCTGGTCTTCGGTCTCCATGATCACGGTACCGTCGGGCTGCGGGGGCAGGCGCCGGCGCAGTTCCTCGTCGACGCGCCTCCCGTGGCGCACCTGTTCCTGGCTCAGCACTTCACCGCGCTCCACCTTGCGCTGCCATCCGGGCGGCAGATCGCCCCCGCGAGCCAGGCGGCGCTGCAGGCCGGGGGGGAGTTCCCGTTGCCCGGAGGCCACCCCCGGCGAGGGGCGCGCTTCCCGCTCCCGGTACCACTGACCGATGGCCTCGCGTTCCTCCCAGCGGAAACGCTCGTGTACGCGCCCGGCCCGGTCGCGGTGTTCGGGTTCCAGTTCTCGGCGCAGGCGTTCGATCTCTTCATTCTGCGCATCCTGTCGCCCACCGCGCCGTTCTTCCAATCCGCGGGGTCGGTCGGGCCGTGTTTCGGTGGGCATGCCTCTCGGACCGTCGGCGCCGTTGCCGATGCCGGTGGGCGGGGGCTGGGCGGTGGCCGACTGGGCGCCCACGACAAGCACGGCGGAACAGACGAAGGACACGAGGCATCTGCGGGACACGGTAACCTCCAGAGTGGTTGCGGGGGCAGGGTACACTTGATGGTATCCCAAGCGAGGATTGTCTGCATGAAGTGTGGTCTGCATGTTGTCGCGAGGTGGTCGATCCTCGCGGCGATCTTGCTGGGGACCGGCTGTGCCGATCCCCAGTCACATACGGAGCCGCCTGCCGTGGCGGGTACGGCCATGTATCAATGTGGTGATGTGCGTGTGGAGGCCCGTTCCAGTAACGGGCATCTGCGCCTGATGCTGCCGGACCGGAATCTCGACTTGCAGTGGCACCCGGACAGATCGGCGTACATCGCGGATGACAACAGTGTGTTCCGGCCACATGCGGACGGCGCCGAACTTCACCTCGCCGGCGCCGGGCCCGTTGAATGCAGCGTCACCACCGCCCGCTCTCCCTGGGTGGTGGCGAGGGAGCGGGGAGTCCATTACCGTGCCGTCGGTCAGGAGCCCGGATGGGTGGTGGAGGTGGATGGCGGTATCGCGCCGTCCATGCGGGTTATCCTGGATTACGGGCAGCGCACGCTGGAGGTGTCCACCAGTCGCGTGCTTGAAATGCCGGAGGGATTCGAAGGCCGTGCAGATCAGAAATCGGTGCGTCTTCACATATTCCGGGAAGCGTGTCATGACAGCATGAGCGGCGAGGCCTTCGACACTCGCGCCGAGCTGCATGTGGGCGGCAGGCTGTATTCGGGTTGCGGGCGTTTTCTGTGAAGGAAGGTGATATGTCCGCCACGCTCCATTTCGTGCACGACCCCATGTGCAGCTGGTGCTGGGCCTTTACGCAGGTGCAGCGTTCGCTGGAGGAGGGGTTGCCCGCCGAGGTGACGGTGACGCGGCTTCTGGGCGGATTGGCGCCGGATTCGGATGAGCCCATGCCGGCGGAGATGCGCGAATACCTGCAATCCACCTGGCGCCATATTGAGGCGCGTGTCCCGGGCACCCGCTTCAACTTCCGCTTCTGGGACATCTGCACGCCGCGGCGTGCCACGTATCCTGCCTGCCGTGCGGTGATTGCGGCGCGCCGGCAGGGTGCCGCCAACGACCGACTCATGACGCGGGCCATCCAGGAGGCCTACTATCTTCAGGCGCGCAATCCCGCCGATGACGAGACACTGATCGCCCTGGCCGGAGAACTGGGACTGGACACGGCGGCCTTTGCCACGGCGCTGAACGCGCCGGAGACACAGGCACGGCTCGACGAGGAGATCGCCCGGGCCCGGGGCATGGGCGCGGACAGCTTCCCCAGCCTGGTGCTTGAAACGGACCAGGGGCTGACGAACATCCCCATTGATTACCTGGATGCGCGGCCCATGCTCGGGGCGATCACGGATGCATTGGCGTTGGCCCGCGGTGAATGAGCCGGTGCCGGTCGGCGGCTTTGATCAGTGCTTGTGCCGGTAGCTGATGCGACCCTTGGTGAGGTCGTAGGGGGACATCTCCAGCTTGACCTTGTCGCCTGCCACCACGCGAATGCGGTAGCGGCGCATCTTGCCGGAGGCGTAGGCGTGCACGCTCATGCCGTTGTCCAGTTCCACGCGGAAACGCTGGTCGGGCATGACGTCGGTGACGGTACCTTCCATTTCGATCAGATCTTCTTTGGGCATGAAATCTCCTCTTGCGTACGGGACGCCCTTGCGGACCTTCCCCTACACTCATGGGTTGAGCAAGCTGACTGGCCGGCCCGGCTGGCCGACACTGCAAAAGGACCACCTGCGGGGTGGTGTTCTGGACGGGCAATCGGTTCGCGATTGCCGATGCTGGTAAATTTCTGATGCGTTTCAGTCAGGCGACAAAAAAAGCATTATACATGAATGACAAGGCTCTTTCAGGGGCGGTAGAACGCGCTCATGTCCACCGGAAACCGGAGGGTGTTGACGCAGCGCGACGCGGCGTGCTCAAACTCATGCTTGCAGGTGCCCTCCTGCCCCTGGTGGCCCGGTCCGGCGGGGAAGCCCGCATTGGCCTGGCCCTCGGCAGCGGTGGGGCGCGGGGTCTTGCGCACGTGCTGGTCTTCGAGGTCCTCGATGATCTGGGCCTCCGAGTACACCGTGTTGCGGGCACCAGTATCGGCGCCATCATGGGTGCACTTTACGCAAGCGGGTTGTCCGCGGCAGACATCCACGCGCATATCGACCGACTGACGGTCTCCGCTGACGAGAACTGGTTTCGTGCGCTGTTGGAGGAGGATCTGGCCCGCACGATACGTTTTCTGCAACCGGATCTGGGCGGCGGCGGACTGATGAAGGCGGATGCCTTCCTGGCATTTCTTGAAGAGGTGACCGGACGCGAGGCGTTCGAGGAACTGGACGTGCCGCTACAGGTGGTGGCCACCGACCTTTGGACACGGGAGCAGGTGGTCATGGCATCCGGCGACCTCTGGCCCGCGGTCAACGCCAGCATGGCCATGCCCGGTCTATTCTCGCCGGTGACTCTCGATGACCGAGTGCTGGTGGACGGCGGTCTCACCAACCCGTTGCCTTACGACCTGCTCTGGGATGACTGTGACATCGTGATTGCCGTAGACGTGCTCGGTACGCGCACCCCGGAGGAATCCGGAGCGGTGTCATACTTTGACACCAGTTTCAGCACCTTCCAGATCATGCAGGCGGCCATCATCGGCGAAAAGCTCAGATACCGGGAACCGGATATCCTGGTGCGGCCCGACATCCGGGACGTCCGCGTGCTGGAATTCCATCGCTTCGAGGAGATCTTCGAGCAGGCGCGCCCGGCGCAGACATCTCTCAGGGAGGAACTTGTCAAGCGGCTCGGGAAGTCTTGAGCCGGATTGGTTCGACTTCCAGCGTCGAGTTGCCCGAAGTGATCCAGACCAGTTCGTCCTGGATGGTGCACTGCATTTCCATGCCGCGGGCAGCGAGACCGGCCAGCACGGCCGTACTGTCCGGCGGCAATGCCAGTACCGCGAGATTCTCCAGCGTCTCCAGCTTGCCCCGGTTGCGATCCCACCATGACTGCACAGTGCGTCCGTACGCGATGACGGTCACCTCATGCGCCCGCGCGCAGGCCTTGCGGATGTCACGCTCGTCCGGCAGGCCCACGTCGATCCAGCGCAGGATCTGTCCCGTGGCATCGCGCTCCAGCAGATCCGCCTCGTCATCAGTGGACAGCCCCCTGCCGAACTCGAGTGCCTCGCCGGCGAACAGGGCAAAGGCAAGCACGCGCATCATCATGCGCTCGTCGGTTTCCGAGGGATGCCGCGCCACCGTCAGCGCATGGCTCCCGTAATACCCCCGGTCCATGTCCGACACCTGCAACTGCACCTTGAATATGGTGGCCTTCAATGCCATCGGTTATTTCTCCTGTTAACCACGAAGCTCACGAAGAACACGAAGGAAAAGAAAGACGAAAACAATGTCCTCTCGCGAAGACGCAAAGCCCGCCAAGAAAAACGATTCATATAGGGCGGGCCGTGCCTGCCGCTCCGGCTTCGATCGAATTTCGGCGGCGCCCACGGGGCGCCCTATGTATTGATTTCCTCTGCGTTCTTGGCGCTCTTTGCGAGAGAACATTGTTTTCGTCTTTCTTCTTCGTACTCTTCGTGAGCTTCGTGGTTGAACGCCCTTCGGCGGGGGACACCTGAATTTCCATAAACATTTCTCTCGCGAAGGCGCGAAGCACGCAAAGGAAAGCAGCACCATATAGGGCGCCCCGTGGGCGCCGTCGAATCCTGAACGAATCCGGAGCGGCGGACGTGGCCTCCCCATTGAATTCGATTTTCTTGGCGGGCTTTGCGTCTTCGCGAGAGGACATTGTTTTCGTCTTCTGTTTCTTCGTGTCCTTCGTGAGCTTCGTGGTTTATCAAAGCGACCCGAAAACGACGCCGACCGCTATCACTGCCGCGATGATGGCCACCAGGTCTGCGGTCAGACAGGCCGGCAAGGCGTGGCGCAGGCGGCGGATGCCTACCGCGCCGAAGTAGACGGCCAGCACGTAGAAAGTGGTTTCCGTTGAGCCCTGCAGTGTGGTGACCAGGTAGCCCACGTAGCTGTCGGGGCCGATGTCAGGGTCGTTGATGATAGAGGCCATGATGCCGTAGGCGCCGGATCCCGAAAGCGGCCTCAGCAGCGCCATGGGCAGCGCCTCGGGGGGCAGGCCGAGCGGGCCGGTGATGGGGCCGAGAAAGGCGACGAAGGCGCCCAGGGCGCCGCTTGCGCGCAACATGCCTACGGCGACCAGGATGGCGACGAGATAGGGGATGATGCGCACGGCCACATAGAAGCCTTCCTTCGCGCCTTCCACGAACACCTCGTAGATGCGCACGCCGCGCAGCAGCCCGAAAGTGAGAAAGCCCAGCACCAGGCTCGGGATGATCCATGGCGCGATGGCCTGGCCGTAGAGCACCGACAGCGGGATGAGCGCCAGGAATCCCAGCAGCGCCAGCGCCGACACCCAGCCCGGATAGGGGCGGTCCACGTCCGGGGGCATGGCGGTGGTTTCCTGCGTCGGTTCCTCCGGAAGGGCGAAGGGGTCCTTTGCCGGTTGAGGCTCCGTGTCGCCGTCCGACGGCGGTGTCGGGGGCGCAGCCGGCAGCGGAAACAGGCGCCGGAAGAAGAACGCAGCCGTGATGCCCGCGATGGTGGCGCACAGGGTGGCGAACAGCGTCGTGGGCAGTATGGCCGCCGGATCCGAGGAGCCTGCCGCGGCACGCAGGGCGATCACGCCGGTGGGCAGCAGGGTGACGCTGGATGTGTTGATGGCCAGGAACAGCACCATGGAGTCGGTGGCGGTTCCCGGGCGGGTGTTGAGCTGGTTGAGGGCCTGCATGGCGCGGATGCCGAACGGCGTGGCGGCGTTGCCCAGCCCCATCATGTTCGCGGAGAGATTCAGGATCATGGCACCCATGGCCGGGTGCTCGGGCGGCACGTCCGGAAACAGGCGCACCATGAGCGGACGGATGAGCCGCGCGAGAATCGCCAGCAGCCCGCCCGCCTCGGCCACCTTGATCAGGCCCAGGAACAGGGTCATCACCCCGATCAGCGCGATGGCCAGTTCCACCGCGCCCCCGGCGGCATCGATCACGCCGCCTGTCAGCTGCGCCATGGGCGCTTCCCCTTCGCCGTCCCAGCGCAGCTGGTGCCATGCGGCGGTGGCGAACGCAATAGCCACCAGGGCGAAGAAGATGACGTTCATGGGGGCGGATTATACTTGGGTTGTCAGTTGTCAGTTGTCAGTTGTCAGTTGTCAGTTGTCAGTTGAGTGTTATGGTTCCTTGAGTTGGGAACGGGAGTGCTGTGATGAGCGGTGAGGACAAGTCGAGACTGGACAAGGTGGTGGCCGAGGCGCGCCGTCAGGCGCTGGAGCGGGGGCAGGGCTACCGGGAGCAGGCCCTGAAGATGTATCCCTGGGTGTGCGGGCGCTGCGGCCGGGAGTTCACCCGGGCCAACGTGCATGAACTCACGGTGCACCACCGCAACCACGACCACGATTACAATCCGCCCGACGGCAGCAACTGGGAACTGTTGTGCCTGTACTGCCACGACAACGAGCACCAGCGCCTGCTGGAGGCCGAGGCGAATCCCACCGGCGCGCAGTCCGGACGCTCCGCCAAGGGGGCTACCCACAACCCCTTCGCCGGCCTCAAGGACCTCCTGAAGTAGGAGCCCAGCCCTCTGGGCGAACGCGGAGTTGGAAAGGTTCGCCCGGAGGGCCGGGCTCCTACGGGGCCGTGCATGTCTGCGCCGACCCACAGTTCAAATGATCCCTGTCCCTGCGGCAGCCGCGACAGTTACGCGGCCTGCTGTGGCCGTTTTCTCTCCGGCGCCGCCCTGCCCGAGACGGCCGAGCAGTTGATGCGTTCGCGCTATACCGCCTATGTGGGCGCCGACGCCGGCTACCTGCTGGCCACCTGGCACAGCCGCACGCGTCCGGCTCGGCTGAATCTCGATGACCGGGTGAAATGGCTGGGCCTCAAGGTGCGCTCCGTGCACGCGGGTGGCCCGACAGACGACACGGGTACCGTGAGCTTTGTGGCACGTCACAAGCTCGGCGGACGCGCACACCGCCTGGAAGAGACCAGCCGCTTCGTCCGAGAGCACGGCCGCTGGGTTTACCTGGACGGTGATGTGGGTGATTGAGCGAGGCCCTAACGAAGTAGCTCACGAAGAACACGAAGAAACAAAAGAAGAAATGTTCTCTCGCGAAGACGCAAAGCCCGCAAAGAAATACGGATCATATAGGGCGGGCCGCGCCCGCCGCGTGGCCCTCGATCGAATTGCGGCGGCGCCCATGGGGCGCCCTATTCATTGCCCTTCTTTGCGAGCTTTGCGTCTTCGCGAGAGGAACGCTTTTTTCCTCGTGTTCTTCGTGAGCTTCGTGGTAAGAAACGCCCTCAGCCAACAGGCGAATCCGCGGCAATGCGCTCCTGCACCGCGAGCGCCAGGTCGTCCGGGTGGTATTTCTGGATGAACTTGTTGGCGCCGGTGCGTTTCACCATGTCCACGTTGAACACGCCGCTGATGGAGGAGTGCAGGAGCACGTAGAGGTCGGCAAGTTGGGGCCGGCTGCGGATCCAGGTGGTGAGCTGATAGCCGTCCACCTCGGGCATCTCGATGTCCGAGACCACCATGGTGAAATGGCCGCTCACGTCCGTGCCTTCTGCGATCATCTTCTCCAGCAGGTCGATGGCATGTCGTCCGTCCGGTACCAGGGTGCAGCGGATGCCCAGCTGCTCCATCGCCCGACGGATCTGGTTGCGCGCCACGGTTGAATCGTCGACCACCAGGACGTGCCGGTCGCCGGCATTGATCCGGGCGGTCAGGTCCGGCGAGACCTCCGTACTGGCGTGCACCACCTGGTCGAGTACCTTCTCCACGTCCAGGACCTCCACGATCCGGTCGTCGATCGTGGTGATGGCGGTGACGTAGGCGCCGGGGCCTGTCGCTCTGGGCGGTGACTGCACCTGGTCCCACTGGGTATTGACGATGCGCTCCATGCGCCGGATAAGGAAGCCGTGCACCGAGCGATTGTATTCGGTGATGATGATGTAGCCGCTTTCCGGATCCTTCATGGCCGGGCCGCCGATGGCGCGGGACAGGTCCATGATGGGCATGGTCACGCCGCGCAGGTTGGCGATGCCACTGACCAGCGGATGAGCGCCTGCGAGGCGTGTCATCTGGCGGAAGGGGATGACTTCCTGCACCTTGAATACGTTGATGCCGTAAAGCTGTCGCCCCTCCAGTTCGAAGAGCAGCAGTTCCAGCCGGGTGCCGGCGGCCTGGTTGGATTCGAGGCTGGAACCCCAGCGGGCGTTCTGCATGGCTTCATGACCGTCCTGAGGGCGGACGCTCATGGTACCCATTGCGGGGTCCGTGTCAGGCGGCATTCATCGGCTTTCCCGGACCGGCGGCCGGGAAAGCCCGCCCGTGTCAGGCCTGTCCCTGCATGCTGGCGCGGGCGCGTACGAGGTTGCCTGACTGGTAATCGCGAAAGGCCTGCTCGATCTCCTCCTGGCGATTCATCACGAACGGCCCGTACTGGACCACCGGTTCGCCGATGGGACGCCCGGCCACCAGTATGACCCGCGCGCCGGCCGGTCCGGCTTCCAGCGCCACGCCGTCGCCCTCGTGCAGCACCGCCAGCTGGTGCGCATCCACGGCGGTTCCGGAAACGGTGACGGCACCCTCGTACACGTAGATAAAGACGTTGTGCCCGGACGGCAGCCCGTGGGTCATGGAGGCCCCGGCCTCCAAGGCGATATCCAGGTAATGGACCTCGGTGATCGAATCATCGATGGGTGCGCGCACATCACCGTGAGCACCCATCAGGACCTTTGTGCGGGCGCCGGGCTCCTCGGCTACGGGAAACGCTTCCGGCCCGTATTCCTGGTAGGCCGGATCCGTCATCTTTTCCTGCGCGGGCAGGTTGATCCACAGCTGGAAACCGCGCATCAGTCCGTCGCTCTGGCGGGGCATCTCCGAGTGGATCACGCCGCTGGCCGCCTTCATCCACTGGGCGCCACCGCTCTTGAGGTCACCCTGGTTGCCCATGCTGTCCCGGTGTTCCATGTGGCCGTCCAGCATGTAGGTGAACGTGACGAAGCCCCGGTGAGGGTGATCGGGGAATCCGGCCACATAATCGTCCGGGTCGTCGCTGGAGAAGTGGTCCAGCATGAGGAAGGGGTCAAGGTTGCGCAGGGCCGGCGTGCCGAGGCTGCGCCGCAGTTGCACACCGGCGCCGTCGGAGACGGCCATTGCGCCGATTCGGGTCCTGACGCTGCGAGGTTTCATGTTGGTTCTCCGTGCTGTGAGGGATGAGACAGCATGGTCATGGCTGCATTCTGCGCGTTTGCGTGACAGGAATAAATCGCCTGACATTGAATCCATCGTTCCGATTATTGGAACAATTCCTGGGCCCGAAGGAACTGCGCTCGACATGTGATGTACTGAGTGTTCATATCGAGTCACATCCTTGGCCGTCCGGGCGGTGACCCGGGCAGAGGAGGGCAAGCTGTCATGACCGGAACCCGTCCGCATTATCCGCGCCGCCGTTTCCTGCGGTGGATGGCCGGCGCCGGAGTGTTGCCGTTCATGAAGCTCCCGGCGGGCGCCGCGCCGGCAGACGATGTCATTACCCGTGAGATCCCTTCCAGCGGTGAGCGCCTGTCGGCCATTGGCATGGGCACCTGGCAGACCTTTGATGTGGGCGACGACACGGCGCTGCGGGACGAGCGCACCGAATTGCTGCGGATCTTTTTCGAGCAGGGCGGGCAACTGGTGGATTCGTCGCCCATGTACGGTTCTTCGGAGGAGGTGCTCGGGTACGCCGTGCAGCGCATCGATTCTTCGCCGCTGTTCTCCGCCACCAAGGTGTGGACCCGGGGGCGGCGTGCAGGCATCGAGCAGATGGAGCACTCACGCGAGCTGTGGGGCGTGGAGCGCTTCGATCTGATGCAGATTCACAACCTCGTGGACTGGCAGACCCACCTGGACACCCTGCTGGCCTGGAGGGAGGAGGGCAAGGTTCGTTACCTGGGGATCACCACCTCCCACGGCCGCAGTCACGACGCCTTCGAACGCATCATGCGCGAGCATCCCCTGGACTTCGTGCAGATCACCTACAACATGATGGACCGGGTCGCCGAGCAGCGGCTCCTGCCCCTGGCCCGTGAACGGGGTATCGCGGTGCTGATCAACCGCCCGTTCCGGGGCGGGGACCTGTTCCGGCGCGTGCAGGGCAGACCCCTGCCGGGCTGGGCCGCGGACATTGGCTGCGAGTACTGGTCCCAAGTGTTCCTCAAGTTCATCATCTCGCATCCGGCCGTCACCTGCGCCATCCCCGCCACCAGCCGGGCGGATCGCATGATCCAGAACATGGGCGCGGTCCGGGGCCCACTGCCCGACGAGGCGCTGCGTGAACGCATGCTGGCGGAACTTTGAGGCAGTCAGTTGTCAGTTGTCAGTTGTCCGTGGTCAGTTGCAAAACCCACGAACAACGGACCATTCTCCGCTGACCACTGACCACTGAC
>NZ_MVBK01000084.1 GCF_002000365.1 Thioalkalivibrio denitrificans
CCCCAACCCTCCCCCGCAAGCGGGGGAGGGAGAACACCTCTTCCTTTCTGTGGAGATGTCCTACGCTCTTCCGCAAACGACACGCCTCCTTTTCTATACTCCTCCAGGTAAGCGCGGAGTACCCCGCAGTTCCAGTCTGTAGCCTGCCTTGCACCCAATGCGGCTGGCCAAAGGAGAACCGGCAAACATGTTCCACAAGAGCGCGTACCTGACCCTTCTTCTGGCGATCGGCCTGATGATTGGCGCCGCAATCGGCGAAGAATGCGACGCCGACCTGTGCGTCGGTCCGGGCCACGAATATGCCCTGCCCAGCGAAGCCGCCCGCCATGCGCGCGACGGGCAGACGGTCGGCATCCTGGCCGGCAACTACGAGGACTGCGCGGTCTGGCGGACAAGCGTCAGCATTCGCGGCATCGGGGGGCGACCGCATATTCATGACAAGATATGCGGAAGGAAGGCAGTGTGGATTACCCAGGGCGCACACATTGAGATTGAGAATGTGGAGCTTTCCGGCGGCCGCACATCGGCTGGCACGGGGAATGCCATACGCCATGAAGGCGGCACACTGATTCTGCGCGACGTGGTGATCCACGGCAATCAGGTTGGGATCATGACCAATCACAGAGAGGAGCAGGCACTGGAGGTCTATGACAGCCATTTCTACGGACAGCATGCCGGACGCAGACTCGCTCACAGCATTTACGCGGGGCGGATCGGACGCTTCGTGGCCATGGGCAATTACCTGCATGATGGCCGCTCCGGCCACTTCATCAAGACCGTCGCCAACGATAATCACATCGCCTACAACCAGATCGTTGACGAGCATGGGACGGATACCCATCTCGTGGACATCTGGGCATGCAGCAAAACCGTTGTGGTCGGCAATGTGCTGGTCAAGACGGGCACGAGCGGCAACCTGAATTTCATCGGCCTGACGCCACGAAGGAGCCGTGGCGAGTTGCTCCCCTGCCCTGACGCCGAAGACAGGTTCGCGGCCATTGCGTATAACACCGCAGTTTTCACGGGGCCAAGGCCGCTATGGTCAACCCTGGTGCAGCACCGCCATATACCGGAAGTACCCTGGGAAGTGTCCAACAACCTGGCCGTGCATGTGGGGCGGCTGACACGCACGCCCGACGACGGGGAACCTCCCGGTCGTGTGGCCGGCAACGTGCATCATGAAGATTCGAGGCCGGAGCTGTTTCGTGACCCTGAGCGGCATGACTTCCGACCGGCTCAGCCACCGGGCGGATCGACAGCCAGCGCTATCGTGCCGCTGCACGAATTCGCCGCGCCCAGGGGGACCCGCTCGAGGGATTCCGTTGATAACGTGGGGGCGCATGCGTACGAATCGGACCGGTGATCGTTCCTCAGCAGATCGTAATAATGCTTGCGGCCGCTCGGCCTGTGCCCACTTCTAGCCCGCATATCTCACCGGTCGGACACCGGCTGGTGCACAACAGGCTGAAACATAAGCGGAATACGTTGAAATGGTCGCCAACCTTAGCATGACAGACTGTTTCCGCCGGAGCCCTATCGCGGTTCAGGCTCGTCT
>NZ_MVBK01000085.1:0-6898 GCF_002000365.1 Thioalkalivibrio denitrificans
TTGCGGCTTTAAGACCTTATTGCGGCCGAGTTTCCGGCTCTTTATCAGGCGAATCAGGCGGTTGCCGTGGTCCGACCCGGTCATCCCAGCAGGCTAGCCGATTTCCAGTTCCCTGTATGCCCGCATCATGGGCTCTAGCTTGTCATGGAAGGGTTTGGAGAATCCGATGAAATCGGCTCGCAGGGGTGCGGGGGCCTCAAGGGAGTTGGCCGGACCGAGATGCTCGACAAGCTCGCGGTTCTGGTCAAGGGCGGCCAGGTGCCCGGGCTGGAAGTCCAATCCCAGAAAGTCATAAATCCTCCGGGCGGTGGCCTCTGGCTCACGCACCAAATCCTCGTAGCGCACCTCCAGCATGGGGTTGGGCAGTACCTCCAGCCATAGCTTAATGAACTCGTCGTAGATGCGGATTTGGCGCCCCAACGCCTCCAGGTCATACGTGTACTCATGACCCTTCGCGTATCGCTTGAAGTAGCACGACAGGGCCAAGTCCATCAGATCACGGCGGCAGAACACCACCGGCGTCCTCGGCAGCCAAAGTGCAAGTAACGCCAGGTAGAACAGATTGCCCGGCAGTGTCCAAGTCCTGTATCTGTACTCGCCCTGGCGCTGATTCAGCCAGGCAAGCGCATCCTCTCGGCTGTGTTCGATGTCGAGATCCTTCAGGTAAGTCTGGATGATCTGGCCTTCCAAGCCTCTCAGTCGTTCTTTCACGAAGTCGACAAAGGCGCCATCTTCACCCAAGGGCTGCGTGCCGGGGTGGCAGGCGATCAGGCCTTCGACCAGGCTCTTGCCACTGCGCGACATCCCCAGCAAGAAGATGTCGTTGGTCTCCCGCAGACCATAGCCTTCCGTGCGGCGGAAGAAATCTTTGTCGCAGACCGATCGGTATGTGTGTAGCAACCCGGAGAGGTAGCGGCCTGATTGATCGGGCTGGGTGTACGCGGCCTTGTTGCCCATCTCGTAACAGGCAAAGGCGTCGTCGTAGCGGCCCAGATCCAGCAGTGCCTTGCCCAGACCGAAGCCCGCGAAGACCTTTTCGCCGCGGCTCAGTCGACCCGATTGCAGGGCAGTTGCCAGGCTGGCTAAAAGAGGATCCTCCGGGTCGGTGAAGGTCTTGAACTCCGTCAACGCCTCGGCGTGTTCCAGGCGTTGTGGCGCCGCGGCCCATGCGCGTTCGTAATATTGACGCGCGCTATTGGGCTGGCCGAGATCCTTGTAGATGGTGCCCAGGTTGTGCAGTGTCTCTGCATGACTCGGTTGCAGGTCGAGGGCCTGCTCGTACCATCTCGTTGCTTCTGTCGGGTCACCGTCTTCCTTGGCAAGGGTGCCCAGGTTGGTCAGGGCAGGCACGCTTTTCGGATCCAGGGCCAGTGCCTTCTCGAAGCACTTGCGAGCCTTTTCGCGTTGCGATAGCGCCTTGAGCGCATTGCCAAGATTAACAAGGGACTGGGGGGAATCCGGCTTGAGTTCCAGTGAGCGCTCGGCGTGGTGGCGAGCGGCTTCGTGCTCGTCGAGGCGATTGAGCAGCGCAGCCAGATTGCTGTGTGCCGCTGCGTTGCGCTCATCCAGTTCGATGGCACGCTCAAGGCAGCCCCGGGCCTGCGTCAAGTACCCCAGCTTCTGCAGTGCACCGCCCAGGTTTGATAGTACTTCGGTGTCGTCAGGCAGCAGCCGGGCGGCGTGCCGCAGGTGCTCGAGAGCCTGCCCGAATTGTCCGGCGGCCAGTTGCATGCCGCCCGCCCGCTTTCGCGCTTCACCGTTGTCGGGAAACTGGCCGACAACGCGTTCCGCCTCTTTGAGCGCACGTGCTGTCCGGCCTCGGGCGTGGTCTTTCAGGGCCTTGTCCAGCGCCTCGCGGGCGGAGCGTGGCAGCGGCTGGTCGGCCCGGGCATCCTGGAGCACGCCGGCCTTGCGGCCCTCATCGAGCACCGTGCCCGCATCGTCGGGATAGCCGGCCAGCGTCAGGGCCCTGGCCAGGGCAAGCCAGCGTTGAGGGTTCTCGGGGGCAGCGTTGAGCGCCTTTTGCAGGTAACCAACGGCTTGCGCGGGCTGGCCGGAAGCCAGACCGATCTCGCCAAGCCCCAGGTTGGCTTCCGCATGATCGGGCGCGGTGGCAAGAATCGATCGATACAGGCTCTCTGCCACGGACAGTTCGCCGGCAGCGTGATGGGCACGGGCCTGTTGGAGCAGGTCGTCGGTCATGAGGGGGCGTCTTATTGGGTGTGAAGGTGAATGCTGCAAATTTCCTGCCAATGAGCGAGCCGCAGGCCCCATCTCCCGGTCCGACGGGGTGGAAGGCACGTGAATGCCCGGTCCCGTCGCGCATTCGCATCCGGACAGTTGTCCTGCAACCCATCGCTCGTTTTGTCAGATACCCGGACATTGGCGCCAATACCTTGACGGTCCGGAACGCCTGCCGCGGATAAATCCACAAGCTCAGTGGCAGCCGTGCCATAGGGCGGCCCATGGCCGCCTTGGGAAGGTCGAAGACCCATTACCACGAGGCTCACGAAAAGTCCGAAGAGAAAGAACAATTTTCTCTCGCCAAGGCCGCCAAGTGCGCAAAGAAAACATGAATTCTTTATGAAATGAGATCCCTTGGGGGTTCTTGGCGTACTTGGCGGCCTTGGCGAGAGACCTGCTTTTGGCGGTGTCCAGTACGCCCGATGGAGCCGGGTTCAACCACGAAGCACACGAAGATCACGAAGGTCTCTGAACATTAAACCCTTCGTGATCTTCGTGTGCTTCGTGGTTGATACAACGCATTACAAAGCATGGCCCAGCCCAGGGTCCGCAGACGCCGCCGCCGACGAACGGTCTGATCCCGGGAATGAACGGCGGGTGGGGCCGAAAAAACTCCCCCTAAATCCCTAAAGCTTCCCCCGTCCGGGCCGATAAAGGCCCTGAAAGCGGCACAGTCTCGCCGCCCGGACACCCGCTCGAGAAGGGCGGTGGACTGAACCAACCGATTGAACAACAAGGGGAAGAGTCATGGCCCAGATCATCAACACCAACATCATGTCGCTGAATGCGCAGCGCAACCTGACCAACTCCCAGAGCGCCCTGCAGGTCTCCCTGCAGCGCCTGTCGACGGGTCTTCGTATCAACAGTGCGAAGGACGATGCCGCCGGTCTGGCCATCTCCGAGCGCTTTACCACCCAGATCCGCGGCCTGAACCAGGCCATGCGCAACGCCAACGACGGGATTTCGCTGGCCCAGACGGCCGAGGGCGCGCTGGGCGAGCTGAACAACAACCTGCAGCGTATCCGCGAGCTGGCCGTGCAGTCGGCCAACGCCACCAACTCCTCGTCCGACCGCATCGCCCTGGACCGAGAGGTGCAGCAGCGTCTGGCGGAGATCGACCGCATCGCCAACCAGACTTCGTTCAACGGTCAGAAGATCCTCGACGGCACGTTCGGCGACGCCAAGTTCCAGGTGGGCGCCAACGTGGGCGAGACCATTGACCTGGAACTGAATACCAGCATGCGGCTGGACAGCATCGGCGCGCTGGCGCAGGCCACTTCCAGTGACTTGTCCACGCTGATTACCGAAGCAACGGATGCCCAGCCGAACTCTACATTGGCGCTCAGCTTTAACACCATCGGTGTCGCTGCCGTGACGGACGATAGTGTCACGATAGCAGTTGGTACAGTAACGATTGAGTCCGCCGGTGTTGGTACCAACTCAGCGGGGTCGATTAGCGCTGCTGACATCGATGCGGCTCTTGCAGGTCAGGCCGGAACTGACCTCGAGTCCGCTGGCTTCAGCTTCGAGGGTTCGGCCGTTGATGGCACACTTGTCTTCACACGTGAAGATGGTGTCACTTTCGACATCGTCGTCACTGCGGCTGGCGCCGGGATCGATTCAGGGGGTGGCAGCAGTGCGTTGGACACTGCAGGCACTACCAATGTAGATAATGGTGCAGCAGCAGACTCTGCCTCCCCCCTGACGCTGGCCGCCGGTGATCTGAGCATCCAGCTGGGTGAAAGGGAGGCGGTGGGTGTGACCGGCACCTTCAACACCGCCCAGGAGCTGGTCGATGCGATCAACACGGCGCTGGGCGGTGAAGCCTCGGCCTCCCTGTCCGAGTCCGGCAACACCTTCACCCTGACCGCCAACGAGACCATCACTATCACCAACGATGAGTCGGATGTGTTCACGGACGGTTCTTTTACCGCTACCGGCAGCCTCGATGGTCTGGATGTGCTCACGGTGGCCAATGCCAACGACGCCATGTACCGCATCGACTCCGCCCTGACCGCGGTCAGCGATCTGCGCAGCACCTTCGGTGCCATCCAGAACCGCTTCGAGTCCACTATCGCCAACCTGGGCGCCACCTCGGAGAACCTGGAGTCTTCGCGCAGCCGTATCCGCGACGCGGACTTCGCCGCCGAGACCGCCGACCTGACCCGGGCCCAGATCCTGCAGCAGGCGGGCATCTCGGTCCTGGCGCAGGCCAATGCGGTGCCCCAGAGCGTGCTGGCCCTGCTGCAGTAATCGCAGGGGCTCAGCCTCTAACCAGGACTTGGGGGAGTGCCAGGGAAGGCACGGGGGCTGGGCCCGGGAGACCGGGTCCGGCTCTGTCTCTTTAACCCGGTGAGGAAACGAACATGAAGGATATGCTCGTGATCAGTCCGCTGCCCCCGGCCCAACAGCCGGGGCCTGCCGCACCGGCGGCAAGGGGCGGCAGTGTCGCGCCGCCTCAGGAGGGGCAGGGCGGCAAGCAGGTGCCCGAGGTCCCGGCAGCGGAGCCGCCGGAAATCGATCTCTCGAAGGTGGTGGAGGCCCTCAACGACCACCTGCAGTCGGTGAAGCGGGACATTCTGTTCTCGGTGAATGACACGACCGGACGCACGGTCATCACGGTCCTGGACTCGGAAAGCAAGGAAGTGATCCGCGAGATCCCGCCAGAGTCAGTGCGGGCCCTGGCGGAATACCTGCACGATCAGGGCATGCTGGACAGCGTCGGCGTGACCGAGAAGGTATAGCTGGCACGGTAATTGGGTGTGGTTGTAGGAAGCCGGCCCCCAAGCCGAACGGCGGTTAGCCACAGAGGTCACAGAGGTCACAGAGAAAAAACATCGAAAAGTCAGTGGCGGATCCCTTGGTATCCTCTGTGACCTCTGTGCCCTCTGTGGCTAGAAGAACAGAGGCGATCCGCCACCAAACAGGAATCAGGATTTCGAGCAAGGAAGTTTCAGGTGTGAGTCGATGGAGGGCCCCCACCCTGGCCCTCCCCCGCAAGCGGGGGAGGGGATGAAGTTCAGGGAGTGGGTCGGGGTGAGGGTGGTTCTCCCTTCCCACTTCCCGACTCACACTGCCCAATTCAAAAGCGGGGTTTTGTTCAATGGCCATCAGTTCAATGGGTGTCGGTTCCGGGCTCGATCTGGGTTCGCTGGTGACCCAGCTGCTGGCCGCCGAGCGTGAACCCCGCGAACAGCGCCTGGACCGCCGCGAGGCGGAACTGCAGGCAAAACTCTCCGCCTACGGCAGCCTGCGCAGCAACCTCATCACCCTGGAGACCAACCTCAACCGCTTGGCGCTTATGGGCGAGGGCCGCACGGCCACGTCCTCAGACAGCGGACGCGTGGCGGTGACCGCCAACGAGAACGCCACGCCCGATCGCTACACCATCCAGGTGAAGGAACTGGCCTCCGCCCAGGCACTGGCAAGCCAGGCCTTCGGTGACGCCGATGCGGCGGTGGGCACGGGCACGCTGCACCTGCAGGTGGGTGACGGCAAGTCGGTGGATATCGATATCAATGCGGGCAACAACAGCCTGCGCGGCATCCGCGACGCCATCAACGAGGCGGGCGCGGGCGTCACGGCCAGCATCGTCAACGACGGCACCGGCGCGCGCCTGGTGCTGTCGTCCAACGAGACGGGCGCCGCCAACACGATCTCCCTGACGGTTACTGACAGCGACGGCAACCACACCGACATGAACGGCCTGTCGCGGCTTGCTGCAGTCAACATGGAGGAGACCGCGGCCGCCAAAGATGCGGAGGTGATCATCAACGGCCTGACGGTCACCAGCGCAAGCAACACCCTGGACAACACCATCGACGGCCTGACGCTGGACCTGAAGGGGACGACCGCGGAGGGCAGCCCGGTGACCGTCGAGGTGGGCCAGGACCGCGATGCCGTGAAGTCCCGGGTCAAGGACTTCGTCACCGCGTACAACGCCATTGTTGAGCAGATCAACGATCTGACCCGCTACGACCCCGAGACGCGGGAAGCCGCGCTGATGATCGGCGACAGCACCCTGCGCGGCATCCGCAGCAACCTCTCCATGGGCGTCATGCAGGGGGGCGGCCAGCCGGGCGGGGCGTTCACGCACCTGGTGAATCTCGGTGTGCGCACCGACGAGACCGGCAAACTGACGCTGAACGAGCAGACCCTGGACCGGGCGCTGAATCAAGACATGCCGGGCGTGGTCGCCATGCTCAACGACGTGACCGGCGGCATGCGCGACAGCGTGGCGGTATACACCGAGCGCGGCGGCATTCTCGACGCCCGCACCGACGGTCTGAACAACGGCATGCGCGACGTCAGCCGCCAGCGCGATCTTCTGGAAAACCGCATGGAGCAGATGGAAGCGCGCCTGGTGCGCCAGTTCGGTGCCATGGACGCGCTGGTCGGCCAGCTTCAGCAGACCAGCCAGCAGCTGGAGCAGCAGATGAGTTCGCTCAACGCCATGCTTGGCCAGAACCGCAGACGGTAGGGTGAAGGGCGTTTAGCCACAGAGGGCACAGAGGCCACAGAGAAAGCGAACGTAGGTTGGGGTGAGGAACGAACCCCAACGGGTGGCGGCACGGCAAGTTTCGGTTGTTGGGGTTCGCTCCGCTCACCCCAACCTACGGTTCTGACGTGTCTCAACCTTTGAATCTTGAATCTT
>NZ_MVBK01000085.1:6923-8024 GCF_002000365.1 Thioalkalivibrio denitrificans
CTTGAATCTTGAATCGCCCTAACGAGCGAACGTAGGTTGGGGTAAGAAACGAACCCCAACGGGAGGCGGCACGGGACGTTTCGGTTGTTGGGGTTCGCTCCGCTCACCCCAACCTACGGGTCTGACGTGGCTCATCCTTTGATTGCTGATTGCTGATTGCTGATTGCTGATTGCTGATTGCTGATTGCTGAATCCCCCTAACGAGGACAAACCCATGTACCAAACCGGCATCCACCAGGCCCTGAACCAGTACCGCGACGCAGGCGCGCGCGCCGAAGCGAGCGACGCCAATCCGCACCGGCTCATCCAGATGCTGTTTGAGGGCGCGTTGGAGCGCATTGCGGTGGCGCGGGGCGCCATGCAGCAGGGGGACAAGGCCGTGAAAGGCGAGCGTATCAGCCGGGCCATCGACATCGTCGAGGGGCTGCGCGCGCACCTGGACATGGAAAAGGGCGGCGACGTGGCCGCCAACCTGGAATCGCTTTACGAGTACATGGCCCGGCGCCTGATGGAGGCGAATCTGCGCGACGACGTGGCCGCGCTGGACGAGGTGGCCAACCTGCTGCGCGAGGTGAAGGCCGGTTGGGACGCCATCCCCGAGCAGCTCGCGGCCGAGGCCGGGCGTGGTTGAGGATTCCGCCCGCCGGAGACCCGACCCCGGGCTGACCGATGCGGCTGATCCGGGCATGGGCGATTCGCGGCGGGGTCGCCGCTCCTACGAAGGCATGGGAGAAAACCCGGCGCCGGACGGAGCCCAAACAACGGACAACGGACCACTGACAACTGACCAAACCGTTCGCGGCGGGGGCGCCNNGGGGGCGCCGCTCCTACGGGAGAGGTGCTGGCGCAGGCGCTTACCCACGTGGAGGCCGCGGTGGGCCATGCCCGCAAGGATGACTGGGAACAGGTGGCGGTACTCGATGGCCAATGCCGGGCACTGGTGGAGGTGCTGACCTCGAACGGTAGCGAACGGGATCCGGCGGAACTCGCCGACGGCCTTTCAATCATCCGCGAACGTTACCGCGAACTCCTTGCCCTGGCCGAAGCACATCGGGATCGGCTGGCGGAATCGGTGAGAAGTTCGGTGCAGGGGCGGGCGGG
>NZ_MVBK01000086.1 GCF_002000365.1 Thioalkalivibrio denitrificans
GCTGGGCTCCTACAACCGGCCCTGCCTGCCAGCAGCTCACCCCGGATGAACAACGTATTGAGAGATCACAGCTAGCCCGCATACCTCGCCAGAGTCGCGGGAGCAGGCGACGGATTCGCGTTGCTCGGCGCATCCTTGCGCCTCGCCCCTGCGGGGCTTGCGCGACGAATCGCTCCCGGCGATTCGTTCGTAGGCGCCGCTCCGGAGGGAATAGCCGTAGTCATGGGTTGACCGAAGAGCAAGCTTACGGGCGCGAAGACGAGCCTGAACCGCGACAGGACTCGGCGGGAACAACCTGTCATGTTGAGGTTGCCAACCATTTCAACGATTTCCACTTATGTTTCAGCCTGTTGTGCGCCAGCCGGTGTCCGACCGGTGAGACATGGGGGCCAGGACCCTGATTTGGCTTGATATATATCAAGCCCCCAGCTAACCACCCGGTTATAGTCAAAAGGACGCCGGACATGCGGCCTGGAAGACGGGCCGCAGGGAGGCAAAGGGTCATGACTGCAATTTCTCTTCCGATGGGCTGGAACCGGCTCAGTTTGCTGAGCCGGTTCCACCTGCTGAGCGGCGCGATGGTCATCAGCGGCATGATGATCATTGGCGGCTGGCTGGGACATCAGGGTGAAAATCTGGTCGTCGAGCGCAAGGCCAACCTGACGGGGCGCTATGTGGCCACCGTCGTGGCGCCGTACCTGGAAGAACTCCAGAGCCGCCAAACCCTGACCATGGGTGCACAACGGTCGCTTGACGACTTCTTCAGGCAGATGCCGTTTGAAGACACGCTTGCCGTTGCCAAGGTCTGGACGCCCGATGGCCGGATCGCCTACAGCACCAACCCGACTCTCGTCGGAACGGTGCCCCCCGCCAGTCAGTCCCTGCGCAGCGCCCTCGAGGGCAGCGTCGCCGCCCGGATCAGCAACCTGTCGGACCCCGAGAACCAGGCTGAGGCGGAGCGCTGGACCAATCTCCTGGAAATATACGTGCCGATGCGTCGGGGTGGAGACGGTTCGATATATGCCGTCACCGAGCTTTACCTGAAAACCGACGAACTCAATGCTGCACTCGCTTCAATGAGGACACAGGGGTGGTTGCTGATAGCAGGCGCCTCCCTGCTCATGTACCTGCTGCTGTTGGGCATGGTTCGAAACGCCACACGAACCATTCGCCAGCAACGCGACTTGCTCTCCACAAGCCTGCGGGACAAGCGCGCACTGCTGGCCGATAACGAGAAGATGCGGGAGCGCATTCGCAATGCCGGATCGCGTTTCATCACCCTCAAGGAGCGCTGGCTCCAGCAGTTGTCGACAGATCTCCATGACGGGCCCGCCCAGGACGTCTCATGCGCCTTGCTGTATATGGATGCGATCGGCGAGACCTGCAGGAGTTGCGAGCTCCGCGCCGGCAAAGGGCATGAGGTGGGCACCGCAATCGGGAGTGTCGAAACCGCTCTGACCTCCGCACTTGGCGAACTTCGCGGCATCTGCAAGGGGATTCGCAGCATTGATCTCACTGGTTTCACCATTGGCGAGACGGTGGAACATGCCATCAACGAACACAAGCGCCGCTGCGGACAGAAGGCGGAACTTGAGTGCAAGGTCGGCGCCGTGGATGCGCCCGAATCGGTAAAGGTCTCCATCTATCGGATAGTCCAGGAAGCCCTCACGAACGGGTTTCGGCACGCCAGGGGCGCCCGACAGCACGTTCGCGTGGGCATGAATGACGGCTGGATCAGCCTGGAGATCACCGACGACGGACAGGGACTCCCGACGCAGAACCCGTCCTCACGCAAAGGGGGGCTCGGAGTCGCCGGCATGCGCGGGCGCGCAGAGCTCCTGGGCGGAACATTCGAGTTTGCACGGCGCAAAGAGGGGGGCACGAGCATTCGAGCGACCCTGCCCATGGACATTTCGGAGTAAAAGAAGATGAGCAAATCAATCAAGATACTGTTGGCGGATGACCATCCGATGTTTCGCATGGGCGTGGCCTGCGCGCTTGCACACGATCCCATGTTCGAGGTGATCGCGGAAGTGGACAACGGCGAGGACGCTGTAAGGCTTGCGCGTGCCTCATGCCCCGATGTGGCACTGCTCGATATCAGCATGGAAGATAGCGGACTTAATGCGGCCGAGGAGATCGCCGCCGCGTGCGCGCAGACGCGCATCATCATGCTCACGGTATCAGACGAGGAAGAGGACTTGCTGTCCGCGCTTCGGCTGGGTGCGCATGGCTACGTGCTGAAAGGGGTTTCGGGTGACATGCTGCGCAACATCGTGCGCGAAGTCGCAATGGGTGGTGTCTACGTCTCACCGAGCCTGGCGGCCCGGATGCTCAGGGATCTATCCGAGCCCAACACGGCGGGTTCCGTTGATGAACTCACGGCCAGAGAACGCGACATCCTGCAACTGGTAGGTGACGGGTTGACCAATCGTGAAATCGGGGAGCGGCTCTTTATCTCGGAGAAGACGGTCAAACATCACATGACCCATGTGCTGGGCAAGCTTCATGTGCGCAACAGGACGGAGGCGGCCCTGATCGCCTTGAAAAATCGTCCTCCGAAACCCGATCGGCACAGGATCCATCGTCACGCGGCGCGGTATGCAGAGCCCTCGGACGTTCCCATCCGCTCGCTGACCCAAGCCCAGTGCCCTGTCCCGTGAATATCCTGCCCTTCTGCGTGGGCTGTGCGGCCGTGTGGTCCGACACGCTTCCGCAGGAGAGGCCACCCACCCCCCCGTCAGGCATGCGTGACACCGCCACACGCCCACACAACCGAAGGACAAGATATCCACGGGACACGGCTCCGACCCTGGATGTTCGCCTTTCGTGCAATCGCCACCGGTGATATATGCGGGCCCGTCAGTTCAACTTGATCTCTGCACAGGCAATGGGGTCCCCAGCGCCCCCGACCGGCTGGGTATAGTGATCATCCGGGTTCTCGTGGATGATCAACGAGGCACCCCTGGTGGGGTGCATAATGTTCGTGCCGACCGAGCCGTCCAGGGAGGCAAACGTGGTGAACAGTTCATACCGAAGTATCCCGTCATGCACGTAAATGCTGGGGAGGTCACCGGCATGGGGTCCCTCCGGGTGCATCAGCCCATGCTTCTGCCCGCCGTTCGTCCCATGCGCATGAAGACCGGCCCGCGGGAACCCCTCTTCGGGAAGGCTGCAGTCACCCCGGGCGTGAATGTGGATCCCATGGAAGCCGGACCCCTCGGCAACATTCTCCAGTTCCAGCATGATCAGGAGCCCGTGCGGGCCCTGAATGAGTTCGGCGCGTCCGATGTGCTCCCCTTTCAGGTTGATGAACTCCGCATAGGCGGTGGGTTTGTCATAGTCGTAGAGTGGCGGCTCCTGATCAGCAACCGCGGCACCTGCCATGGCTTGAAGGAACAACCCCACCGTCAACAGATGTGCAATCCGCATGTCAGTCTCCTCAAGGATGCGCTAGCCCGCATATCTCACCGGGATCGCGGGAGCAGGCGAAGGATTCGCGCCCGTAGGCGCCGCTGTGGAGTGAAACCCATAGCCGTAGCTATGGGTTGAGTGAAGAGCAAGC
>NZ_MVBK01000087.1 GCF_002000365.1 Thioalkalivibrio denitrificans
CGCAAGCGGGGGAGGGGGTTCGCCCTCTCCCTCAGGGAGAGGGCTGGGGTGAGGGTGGTTTTCCTTGCCACTTGCCACTTGAGACTTGCCACTGCCTTCAACCAGCCCAGCCCGCCAGCGTCATCAGTGCCAGCACGGCCAGGAACACCACGAGGGTGCGCATGATCAGCCCGTCGGCGCGTTCCACCAGGGCGTTGAGTTCGGCGGGATCATCCAGGTGATCGCCACGCACATGATCCAGCTGCAGGGCCTCGGTCCCGGCGTCCTGCAGCAGCTGCCGGTTCTCCTCGCCCATGTGTTCCCAGCTTCCGGGCAGGGCACGGGTCAGCACCGCGAAGGCCGCGTCGAAGCTGCCCACCAGGCCGTAACCCAGGGCGATCAGGCGGGCGGGAATCCAGTCCATGAGCGCCTGCAGACGCGCCGCGGCGGCCGTAAAGCCTTCGGACCGGCCCTCGACCGGCGCCTTGAGCAGATCACCGAGACGGTAGATCAGCGCGCCCAGTGGGCCCAGCACCGCGAACCAGATCAGCACGGCGAACAGGCGGCTGTTCGCCTCGGAGAAGATCGCGCCCACCACGGCCCGGGTCCGTTCCTGGGGTTCCGCGGGCGGGTCCTCGGTGCCAAGCAGTTCGCGGGCATGGCGAAGCTGGCGCTCCTCGTCGTTCATGGCGCCCGCCTCCACATAGGCCTCCACCTGGT
Source organism: Thioalkalivibrio denitrificans (assembly GCF_002000365.1). Lineage (GTDB taxonomy): Bacteria > Pseudomonadota > Gammaproteobacteria > Ectothiorhodospirales > Ectothiorhodospiraceae > Thioalkalivibrio_A > Thioalkalivibrio_A denitrificans. Next base: position 700 of record NZ_MVBK01000087.1, read on the forward strand.
CGTTGATGTTCTTCGGACCGAGACACAGCAACAGGATGAACACCCCAAGGATGATGTCCAGCAGGCCCAGGAACACGCCGTGAATCAGCAGCGCCACCAGCGCGAGCAGGAGAATGGGGGGAAGCATCGTGATGACGAATGCGGCCGTGCCGTCCCGGATGCCGAGGCCGTCCAGAAACCCGTGCATCCAGTCGGCGTATGCATCCAGCCAGCGGAACCGACGCATTTCGTCCAGTGTGCCCGCAAACCGCTCCAGAAACAGGGCGATGAGGATGGTGATCAGTGACATAGGCCGGTCCGCTGGTTTGGCGTCAGCCAAGAGTTTCCGGCACGGGACGGGCCCGCGCAACCCCGAGGGCCCTGTGATGAAGTACGACGGAGGTCAGGCATGGGGAGCGGGGGCTCATGCGGGGCGGGCATACCCCAACCCCCTCACGGAGACAGGCAGGGCGGTTTCATTCCCCTCCCCTATCCCCTATCTCTTCGACTTTTTTCCCTTCCCAATTCCCAATTCACACTTCCCACTCCAACTACCCCTGTGCGGCCACCCGTGCGATCCGCTCGCCCGGCTCCAGGCGCCCGCGCAGTCGCCAGCTTCGATCCTGGGGCTCAAGATGCAGGTGCCAGCGGGCGTCGGGCAGATCGGACACGCTGGCCTGCCAGACGTTTCGGGCCTCATCGTGGATGAGGGTGAGCTCCGCATCCTTGTTGGCGCGCGTGGGATGCAGCAGGCGCAGGGTGAGCGGCGCGCCCGGCAGCGGTGTACCCTCCATCTGCAGGATAAAGTGCCGGCCGTCAAAGCGGACCTCCCCGGCCAGACCGAGGCTGGCGGCGAAGCGCTCGCGCTCCAGCACCTCGTTGATGGCCCGGCCCTCCTGGTAGTAATCCGCCACCACCAGCCCGTCCGGCTCCCAGGTGGCGGCCCGCAACAGCGCCATCCCCACGAACACCGCCGTCACCGGCGGGATCATCAGCAGCCAGGGCCACGGCTGGCGATACCACGGCCCCGAGTCCTCTCTCACGTAACGCATGATCCTGTTCCCCTCGTTTGCGATTCCATCACCGCATCCGGCCGACAAAACGGCCGCTGCGTTCGTTGCCGGTGTCGGGGTCGCCCTCGACGTGTGCGGCAAAGATCACCTCGGCAGAGGGCGTGTCCAGGACGGCGGGATCCATGCGCACCCGCGCGGGGATCTCGATCACGCCGCCGGCGGGTACCGACACCGGCATGCTTCTGTCGATCACCAACTCGGCCCCGGGCAGGCCGCGGATTTCCACGTGGTATGCGCGCGCGGCATCGGCCTTGTTCATGAGCTTGATCCGGTAGACATTCTCCACCCGACCATCGGGCAGCTCCCGGTACAGCACGTTGCGGTCGCGCATCACATCGATGCCCACGGGGTTTCTGCTCGCAATACCGAACAGCAGCCCTGCCATCAGCACCAGCAGCAGCAACCCATACAGCACCATCCTCGGTCTGAGCACGCGCGTGGTCTTTCCTTCCATGGCATTCTCGGTGGTGTAACGGATGAGCCCCCGCGGATAGTTCATGCGATCCATCACGTCGTCGCACACATCCACACAGGCGGCACAGCCGATGCACTCGTATTGCAGGCCGTCGCGGATATCGATCCCGGTGGGACAGACCTGTACGCAGAGGGTGCAGTCGACGCAGTCTCCCAGGCCCTTCTCCTTCGGATCCACATTGCGTTTGCGTGAACCCCGCGGCTCCCCACGCTTCGGGTCGTAGGAAATGATGAGCGTATCCGGGTCGAACATTGCCCCCTGGAATCGGGCGTAAGGACACATGTAGATGCACACCTGCTCGCGCAGAAAGCCCGCGTTGCCCCAGGTGGCAAAGCCGTAGAACAGAATCCAGAAGGTCTCCCAGCCCCCGGTCTGCAGGGTAAAGAAACGCGGCATCAGTTCGACGATGGGCGAAAAGTAGCCGACGAATGTGAGCCCCGTGAACAGCGAGAACAGCAACCAGATGGAGTGCTTCGTGCCCTTGATGGCGATCTTGCGGGGCGTCCATGGCGCCCGGGCCAGTTTCATCTGCTTTGAGCGGTCGCCCTCCAGGCGACGCTCCGTCCACAGGAACACCTCGGTCCACACGGTCTGCGGGCAGGCATAGCCGCACCACAGGCGCCCCGCCAGCGCCGTGAAGAAGAACAGCGTCAGGGCCGCGATGATGAGCAGCAGCGCCAGCAGGAAGAAGTCCTGCGGCCAGAAGGTCCAGCCCAGGATGTGGAACTTGCGTCCGGGCAGGTCGAACCAGATGGCCTGACGGTCGTTCCACGTGAGCCAGGGGGCGCCGTAGAAGATACCCAGAAGCGTCAGCACCCCTGCCAGACGCAGGCGGGCGAACAGCCCGTGGACCTCGCGCGGATAGATCTTTTCCCGCTTGGCGTAGAATTCCGGCTCGTTGCCGTCTGCGGGGTCCGCGCCCGCCGAAGGGGCGCGGGACTTGCGAGGGAGATCCGCCATGCACGCCTCTTACCGTCCCGACGACCAACCGGAGGAGCAGGTCAATGCACCGGCACCGGAGGTGAGCAGCCACAGGGCCGCAATCAGCCGTTGCGTCACAGGCCGTCCTTCGACCCGCAGGGATTCCGACATGAGAACCGGCGGGGCGCTTACCGCCCCTCCTCCGTAAGACTGTACACGTAGGCTGCCAGCACATGGGCCCGGTCCTCACCCAGGAAGTCTCCGAAGCCCGGCATGACGCCGTGGCGCCCTTCACGGATGGTGCGGGCAATGGCGCCCTGCGATCCACCGTACACCCACAGGTTGTTGGTGAGATCCGGGGCGCCCAGGGCGGTCATGCCCGTGCCCTCGGGTCCGTGGCAGACGGCACACAGGGTGGCAAACTGCGGCCGACCCGCCTCGGCCAGTTCGGGATTGGCATCCTCACGCCCGGCCAGGCTGAGCACGTAGTGCGTCAACTGCTCCACGCCCTCGTCGCCGAGCACCTCACCCATGGCGGGCATCACACCCTGGCGTCCATCGATGATGGTCTGGCGAATGGCATCCGGCGAGGACCCCCACTGCCACTGGCCGTCGGTGAGATTGGGAAATCCGGGCGCGCCGCGGGCATCGGAACCGTGGCATGTGGAACAATAATTGAGGAACAGGCGCTGCCCCGTGCGCACGGCCTCGTCGTCTTCTGCCAGTGCCGGCACGTCGCGCTCGGCATAGGCCGCGAAGATCGGCCCGAAACGCTCCTCGGCGCGTTCCACCTCCTGGTGATAACGGCCCTCGGATGTCCAGCCCAGAAAACCGGCAAAGCGGCCCAGGCCCGGAAAGAGCGCCAGGTAGATGACGGAGAACGCGATGGTCAGATAGAACATCCACAGCCACCAGCGCGGCAGCGGGTTGTTGTACTCGGAGAGATCCTCGTCCCAGGTATGACCGGTGACTTCGCCCTGGGCCACTTCCCCGGCGCGGCGCTTGCTGGTCCAGCGGATCAGCCAGAAGATCGCCGCAATATTGGCCACGGTCAGCACCACCACCCACCAGTGCCAGAAGGTGCTCATGTCGTGTTCAATCATCTTTATTCTCTCCTTTGCGGCGAACATCCCCCTGCGCGTCATCTTCCGCGAAGGGCAACATGGACGCCTCGTCAAAGCGCTTTTTCTGCCGGCTGCTGTAGGCCCAGACGACGATGCCCACAAACAGCACCATCAGCACGATGGTGATCAGCCCCTGTACGAACCCGAAGCTCATGGCGTCACCTGCGGTGCGGGATGGCGGTGCCCAGCACCTGCAGGTAGGCGATCAGCGCATCCATCTCCGTCATGCCGCGAACTTCGTCTGCGGCGTTCGCGATGTCCTCGTCGGTATAAGGCACGCCCAGGCGCTGCATGGCCCGCAGCTTGCGCGGTGTGATGTCGGCATTGATCTCGCGGCGCTCCAGCCACGGATACGCGGGCATGTTGGACTCCGGCACCACCGCGCGCGGGTCAATGAGATGGATGCGGTGCCAGTCGTCACTGTAGCGCCCGCCGACCCTGTGCAGATCCGGCCCCGTGCGCTTGGAACCCCACTGGAACGGACGGTCCCAGACGAACTCGCCGGCCACGGAGAAGTGCCCGTAGCGTTCCGTCTCCGCACGGAACGGCCGGATCATCTGCGAATGGCAGGTGTAGCAGCCCTCGCGGATGTAGATGTCGCGACCCTCGAGTTGCAGTGCGGTGTAAGGGAGCAGTCCGTCCACCGGCTCGGTGGTGCTCTTGAGAAAGAACAGGGGCACGATCTGCACCAGGCCCGCGATGCTCACCACCACCAGGATGGCGATGGCCATCAGGCCGATGTTTTTCTCGACGATTTCATGACTCATGAGTGATCTCTCCCCTTCTCAATGCGCCGGCTGCGGGATGGGCTGCACCGCGGGGCGGGCGCCGGAGATGGTCTTCCAGACGTTGTAGGCCATGATGAACATGCCCACGAGGAACACGACACCGCCCAGGAAGCGCACGGTGTAGTACGGATACATGTGCACCAGCGTCTCCACGAAGCTGTAGGTGAGCGTGCCGTCGTCATTGACGGCGCGCCACATCAACCCCTGCATCACTCCGGCGATCCACATGGACACGATGTAAAGCACCACGCCGATGGTGGACAGCCAGAAATGCCACTCGATGAGCCTGATGGAGTACATGCGCTCTCGGCCGAACAGCACCGGTATGAGCGCATAGAGGGCACCGATGGAGATCATGGCCACCCACCCCAGGGCGCCGCCATGCACGTGGCCGATGGTCCACTCCGTGTAATGGGAAAGTGCGTTGACTGTCTTGATGGACATCATCGGCCCCTCGAACGTGGACATCCCGTAGAAGGACAGGGACACGATGAGGAACTTGAGAATCGGGTCGTCGCGCAGCTTATGCCAGGCCCCCGAGAGCGTCATGATGCCGTTGATCATTCCGCCCCAGGAGGGCGCGAGCAGCATGAGCGAGAACACCATGCCGAGCGACTGCACCCAGTCGGGCAGCGCCGTGTAATGAAGGTGATGAGGGCCCGCCCACATGTAGAGCGAGATGAGCGCCCAGAAGTGCACCACCGACAGGCGATAGGAGTAAATGGGCCGTCCCGCCTGCTTGGGCACGAAGTAATACATCATCCCCAGGAACGCGGCGGTGAGGAAGAAGCCCACGGCATTGTGCCCGTACCACCACTGCACCATCGCGTCCATGGCGCCCGGGTACACGGAGTAGGACTTGAAAAGCGTCACCGGCATCGACATGTTGTTGACGATGTGCAGCAGCGCGATGGTGAGAATGTAGGCGCCGAAGAACCAGTTGGCCACGTAGATGTGCTGTACACGGCGCTTCATGATGGTGCCGAAGAAGACGATGGCATAGGCCACCCAGACCACGGCGATGAGGATGGCAATGGGCCACTCCAGCTCGGCGTATTCCTTGGCCATGGTCTTGCCCAGCGGCAGGGTGATCGCGGCGAGCACGATCACCGCCTGCCAGCCCCAGAAGGTGAAGGCGGCCAACCCGTCGCTGAACAGCCGCGTCTGACAGGTGCGCTGAACGATGTAATAGGACGTGGCGAACAGGGCCGAGCCGCCGAAGGCGAAGATCACCGCGTTGGTGTGCAGCGGCCGCAGGCGGCCGTAGCTCAGCCAGGGAATCTCGAAGTTCAGCTGCGGCCAGACCAGCTGCGCCGCAATCAGCACGCCCACCGCCATGCCGACGATGCCCCAGACGATGGTCATGATGGCGAACTGCCTGACCACCTTGTAGTTGTACGTCTGCTGTTGCTCCATGGAGTGCTCCCCGATTTCTGGCACGGCCGCGACGTGGCCGCGATCACGATGTTGGCGGAGAGCACTATGTAGAAATCCCAAATCCCTGGAATTGATCTAAATCAAAAGACCTATACTGCGTAGGGTTATTTCCGACTACGCCGCTTGGAATTGGTCTAGGTCAAACCCGTGGTTCCGAGGGCGGCCCAAAGCGTTGCCCAGCGAAAGTGGGGCCCCGGGTCGGTCTTTCGTTCCGGCGCGATGTCGGCATGCCCGGTCAGGGAGTCGGGGGCGATCGAAGGATAGGCCCGGCGCAGCGCGAGGATCGCCCCGGCAAGCCGTTCGTACTGCACGTCCTCGAAGGGGCGATCATCACAACCCTCCAGCTCGATGCCGATGGAGAAATCGTTGCAGCCCTCACGCCCCCGCCAACTCGAAACACCCGCATGCCATGCCCGCAGGTGAAAGGGGACGTACTGAACCAGTTCCCCGTCCCGGCGGATCAGGAGATGCGCCGACACCTCCAGACCGGCGATCTCCCGGAAAAAGGGGTGTGCCTGCGGATCGAGCCGGTTGGTGAACAGCCGATCGATCCATGGGCCGCCGAACTCCCCCGGCGGCAGGCTGATGGCATGGATCACGATCAGTTCCGGCCGGACGCCCTCGGGACGGGCGTCGTGGTTGGGCGAAGGCACGCGCCGCGCCCCCTCCAGCCAGCCGCTCGGCACATCCACCCTCATGGCGCCTCCATAGCGGGTCGGGCCAGGGTTTCAGCCACTGCCGCACGAATGCGCTCAGGCGCCGCCTCGGCGTGCAGAGGCGCATGGTAGTGGCCGTCCCGGTAAACAAAGAGACTCGGCAGGTGAAACACCTCGAACTCCCGGGCCAGCCCGCCGTCCCGGGAGGCATCCACCTCGTAGAGCGTCCACCGCTCACCCGCCGACACCATCTCCGCGAGCAGCCCCTTCACCCGGCGGCAGGCACCGCAGTCCGGCCCGGTAAAGACCACCACGGCCGTGCCGGGGGTTTCGGCGAGGACATGGTGGAAGTCGAACTGACTCAGAACGCGCATGGTGCCAAGGATGATACCCCACCCCGTAGGAGCGGTGACCCCGCCGCGAATCCGCCCGGGGCCGGGGGACACCTCGCAGATCACGCAAAGAGCGCAGAGGCGCAGAGAACGCAAAGTTTTTTGAACAAAACACCTTTGCGTTCTCTGCGCCTC
>NZ_MVBK01000088.1:0-10525 GCF_002000365.1 Thioalkalivibrio denitrificans
TCTTGCCTCTTGTCTCTTGAGCCTTCATTTCAATTTAACTGAACGCGTTGCCCCCAAGGCACCGAGCTCTTGCCCTTCACCAGCCAGACCACGGGGTAATGGGGCGCCAGGGCCGGGAACTGGCCCTGGGCGTCGGTGAAGTACACCAGCAGGTCCGGCTGGCGGTCGAGGGTGGCGATCCAGTCGAATACCGGGCGGAAGTCGGTGCCGCCGCCGCCCTTGAAGGACTCGGGCATCTCCAGCGTCTCCCAGGCCTCGAACACCCAGGGGCCGTCGGGGTTGAGTTCGCTGTCGCAGGTGTGAAGCGTGACCCGCGCGCGGATCTGGCCCTTGATGGCGTCCACCTCGGTGATGAAGTCGTTCATCTCGGCGTCGGACACCGAGCCGCTGGTATCCAGCGCCACCACCACGTCCAGATTGTGGCTCCTGAGGCTGGGCAGGATGGCCGGTTCGCCGCGCCGGGACGATGGGCGGCTGTAGCTGTAGTCGTCCCGTGCCTGGGCGCTCATGTAGCGGGCCAGCAGCATGCGCCAGGGGAGCTGGGGCTGCAGCAGGTGGTCCACCAGGCGCGCCATCTCGCTGCCCAACTTTCCGGCCTGCAGGGCCTGCTGAGCGGCGCCCGCCAGTCGCTGACGCCATTGCACGGCCAGTTCCTCGCGCTCCTGATGGCCAAGCGGCGGGGGCGGCTGGCTGCCGCCCTGGTGCTCGTCCGCTTCCATGTCCGGCCGTTCACTCTGATTGCCCCCCTCCCCCGGATCCTGCTGCTCGTCCTCGTTGCGACCGCGGCCGTCGCCGGAATCCGGCGGCGGTTGTCTGCCCTTGCCGCGGCTCTGTTCCTCCGGACGATCATAGACATGCTGATCCAGGGTGGACTCGTTCTCGTTGTCCTGGATGAAGGGATAGATCTCTTCCGCGGACATGCCCTCGAAGCTGCGCTCGTAGAGCATGCCCGGTGGCGGCGTCAGGCCGTCGTTGATCAGGATAGGATTGATGGCGTAGTCGCAGGCAATGTCCCAGAGGTGCTTGACCCGGTGCCCGCGCCGCGCAAAGTGCCCGAGTGCGCAATGCAGGGCCTCGTGGGCCAGCATGAACTGGGTCTCGGCCAGATTGAGCTTGTCGATGTATTCGGCGTTGTAATAGAGCTTGCGCGCGTCCACAGCCGTGGTCCGGCACCAGTCCCCGGCGGCCTCCAGCGGCAGGCGCAGCACCAGCGCACCCAGGAACGGCTTGTCCAGGATCAGGCGGGTGCGGGCCGCCCCCAGCTTGGTTTCCACGTCCTGACCGCTCACGATGCCGACCCCGTCAGTTTTCGTAGAGCATCAGATCCGCCACTTCCGTGGCCCAGCGACCGAACTCCGGCACCGCGAACAGCGGCTCGCCCAGCGCCCGGTGCATGTCCATGATCATCATTACGCCCATCTCCCGCTGCGGGAACACACCCGCGTAGTTGAGGATGTTGCCCCAGACCACCGGCGCCTGCGCCTCTTCCCGCGCACGGATGGCACGGCCCACCAGGGCGGCGGCCACGGCGTACTGGAGGTCGATCTCCTTCGGAGCCGGAAGGGTCTGACCGGCCACAATGGCATCCAGATCAGGCAGTTCCTCCAGATGTGCCAGGAAGGCGGACAACTCGATACCCGCCGCCTGCCCCACGCAGGCCTGCAGCGCCCCGGAGAGCAGCTCAGGCTGACCGTCGAACTTCTGCAGCGCCCGGTGCGCGAACTCCCACGAACGGGGCGATGGGAAGGCCACCGGGTTGTGGGCCGGGTCGAAGTCGAACAGCAGATCGGGTCGAAAGCGGATGAAGGCAATGATGCGGTCGTCGATGCCCGCCCCGTAGGCCCAGGCCGCCCAGTCGTCCACGTTGAGGTCGACCTCGAAGTGGGAAAAGCGGTTGGCGAGCGGCGCCGGCATGGTGTAGGTGACGCCCCGGTCCCCCTGGCGATTGCCGGCGGCGAAGATGGCCCAGCCCGGCGGCACCTGGTAGTTGCCCAGGCGCCGGTCCAGGATCAGCTGGTAGGCGGCGGCCGAGACGCTCGGCGGCGCCGAGGTGATCTCGTCCAGGAACAGGATCCCCACCGGCCCCTGCCGATCAACATGGGGCAGCATCGCAGGAATGGCCCACTCCACCAGATCGCCGTGCTTGAAGGGGATACCGCGCAGGTCCGAAGGCTCCATCTGGGAGAGCCGGATATCGATCAGCGGCACGCCGTGCTTCGCCGCCACCTGGGTGATCATCTGGGACTTGCCCACCCCCGGCGGGCCCCAGAGCATCACCGGCGTATGGTGTCCGGCACCGGTACTCATGAACTCCCTGTCCAGCACTTGCAGCAACTGCGCGGGTCGCATATTTCTCTCTCGGATTCGCCAACGGTTAACTTGTTGAGATTACAGGATCGGGCCGCCGGACCGCAAAAGTTGACAGGCTTCGTGGTTAATGCTAATTCGAATCCGCCGCAGACCCGCGTCGGCCTGCCAGCCAACCACCGGCCAACAGGATCAGGGTGAGCAGTATCGCCGCGTTGTTGCCCCAGCGGGCGAAGGGCGTCACGCCTGCCCTGGGTTGGGCCTGCGTGGTGAGCACGTGCGCCTCGAACTGCGGCGAGGTGGCGATCAGTTCGCCGCGATGGCCAATCACGGCGGAGACGCCGGTGTTGGTGGCACGCAGCATGTCGCGGCCCGATTCCAGCGAACGCATACGGGCGATCTCCATGTGCTGGTGGGGCGCGATGGAATCGCCGAACCAGGCATCGTTGCTCACGTTGAGGAGCAGTTGTGCCTCGGGCAACGCCTCGATGGCCTGCCCGCCGAAGGCATCCTCGTAGCACACCGTCGTGCCCATGGTTATACCGCCCACATCCAGAAGCGGACGGCCGCTGCCGGATGACAGATCCGACATGGGGATCTCCAGGTAGGCGTCCAGCCACCTGAGCAGGCCGCGCAGGGGCATGTACTCGCCGAACGGCACGAGGTGCCGCTTGTGGTAGGCCGCGGGCTGTTCGCTCACATGCACGATGCTGTTGTACATGTTCCGGCTTTCGAAGTCGTAGACGAAGATACCCGTCACCATCGATCCGCCCGCCGCCTCCACTTCTTGCGCCAGCTCCAGCAGGGGTTCATACACCTCGTGATAGAACGCGGGAATGGCGGTCTCCGGCCACAGCACGATGTCAGAACCAAGCGCCTGGCGGGTGAGTCCGCCGTAGAGCGTCAGCGCATCATCCACCGCTTCAGGACCCCATTTCTCGCGCTGGTCCACCGCACCCTGCAGCAGGCTCACGGTGAGCGGTGCCCCGTCCGGCTCGGTCCACTCCACACGCGTCAGCGCAAGCCCGACGGCCCAGGCCAGCGCAAGGCCCGCAAGGCCACCGGCGACGACACGGGGCGAAGCCCGCACGATCATCCAGGCCAGCACGCCGGCCATGAGCGCAACGATCAGGCTGGCCCCGAAGGCACCCAGTACGGGGACATAGCCCGCCAGGCCCGTATCCACCTGCGACGTGCCCAACAACAACCACGGAAAACCGGTCAGGAACCAGCCGCGCCACCACTCGAACAACACCCACGCCGCGGGAAAAACGATCACCAGGGCAAGACCCGCCGTGCGCGGTGAAAAGCGTGCCAGGAGATAGCCCAGCAGCGCGGGATACAGCGCCAGAAAGGCCACAAACAGCGCGGTAATCAGCGCAGCCAGCGGCGCGATGGCGGATCCGAACAGATAGAGGCTGTGGTAGATCCAGTGCACCCCGGCACCGAACATGCCCAGGCCGTACAGATAACCCCGCAACGCCGCCCACCCCGGCGTCTGCCCCCACCACAGCACGAACAGCAGCGCCGGAGACAGTATGGCCAGCGGGCGCCACTCGTAAGGCGCAAACGCAAGCGTGAGCAGCGCACCCGACGCCAGGGCCAGCAGGTGGCCGAGACGCGGGCGTTCATCAAGAAAGCCAATGACCGGATTCATGCACTCGGTGCCGGTTTCGGATTCGCGGGGTAGTGTACCGGAATCGGGCTTGATTTCGCTTTAACTACGAAGTGATGAAAGATCGTTACTCTCGCAAAGACGCGAAGCCCGCCAAGAAAATCGTATTGAGGCGAAAACGGTAGAACGGTAGGTTGGGGTGAGCGCAGCGAACCCCAACATCGATAACTGATCGTGCCACGGTTGTTGGGGTTCGCTGCGCTCACCCCAACCTACAGGATCCTCGACTTGGATAGGGTGGGCCATGCCCGCCGTGTCGGCCCCGTTGAAGACGGGCGGTGCCCACGGGGCGCCCTATATGATCGATCTTCTTGGCGGGCTTCGCGTCTTTGCGAGAGAAATGCCTTTCAATCCTTCGCGCATCTCATGGTGAGCACAATCAGGCAACCGGAGGCATCTCGGCAGGATCACGCAGGCGCATCTCAAGCAGATGCACACGGCGGTTGTCCGCGCGCAGGACGCGCACGTGGAAGGTGTCGAAGTCGAGTTCGTCGCCACGCTTGGGGACGTGTCCGAAACGGTTGACCACCAGGCCGCCGATGGTGTCGAACTCGTCCTCGCTGTACTCGGTGCCGAAGTACTGGTTGAACTCGTCGATGGGCGTGAGCGCCTTGACCGTGTAGCGGCCGCTGGGATGGCGCATGATGTGGGTGAGATAGTCCTCGATGTCGTGCTCGTCGTCGATCTCGCCGACGATCTGCTCCAGCACGTCCTCGATGGTCACGAGCCCCGCCACGCCGCCGTATTCGTCGACCACGATGGCCATGTGATTACGGCTGTTGCGAAACTCCTTGAGCAGCACGTTGAGGCGCTTGCTCTCCGGCACGAACACGGCGGGTCGCAGCACGTCGCGCATCTCGAAGTCGACCTCGGCGCCCTCCACGAAATAGCGCAGCAGGTCCTTGGCCAGCAGGATGCCGATCACCTCGTCGCGGCTCTCGCCCACCACGGGGAAGCGGGAATGAGCCGACTCGGTAATGAGCGGGAGGATATCCTTGAGCGCGGCGTCGCCTTGCACCACGTCCATCTGCGGGCGCGGCACCATGATGTCGCGCACCTGCATCTCGGAGACCTGCAACACGCCTTCCAGCATGCCCAGGGAATCGGGATCCAGGATCTCGCGCTGCTGCGCGCTGCGCAGCAGGTCCACCAGCTGCGCCCGGTCCCGGGGTTCCCCGCCAAACGCCAGGCTCAGCCGTTCAAGCCAGCTTCTAGGGGGAGGTTCGTTGCGTGAGCGGTTCATGGAAGCCATGGAGACAGGATGCATGATGCGGGATACGGCAAACGGCCAGTCGGGCTTACGCATCCCGAACGATCAGCCCCTTGCGCTCCCCGTGTACCTTGTACCTTGTATCTTGTACCTTGCACCTGATTCTTATTCATACGGATCGTTGTAGCCCAGCCCTTTTAGTATTTCCTTTTCGCGTGCTTCCATGCGCCGTGCATCGGCTTCCTCAATATGGTCGAAACCCTGCAAATGCAAGAGGCCGTGGACCACCATGTGCGCCCAGTGGGCCTCGGGGCGCTTGCCCTGCTCGACGGCCTCCCGGGCCACCACGGGGGCGCAGATCACGAGGTCTCCCAGATGCCCCTCGTCCAGACCCGGCGGGGCCTCGAACGGAAACGACAGGACGTTCGTGGCACCCTTCTTGTGACGAAAGGTTGCGTTCAGTTCGGCACCCTCCGCCTCGTCCACCACGCGGATCACCACCGTGGCCGATTCTTCCGAGGGCCATGCCGCCGCCGCCCATGCCTTCAATCGTGAGCGATCCGGCACACCATCTGCGGACGTGGCCAGTTGGACTTCCGTCCGCAGCGTCGGGCTAGCCCGTCGGTTTGTTCTCATCCGCCTCGTAGGCCTCGATGATGCGCTGCACCAGCGGGTGGCGCACCACGTCCCTTGCCGTGAAGAAGGTGAAGCTCACGCCGTTGACATCCTTGAGCACCTCGATGACATGGCGCAGGCCGGACTGACGATGATGGGGCAGGTCCGTCTGCGTCACGTCGCCGTTGACCACGGCGGTTGAACCGAAACCGATGCGCGTGAGAAACATCTTCATCTGGTCGGTGGTGGTGTTCTGCGCCTCGTCCAGGATCACGAAGGCGTCATTGAGCGTGCGCCCGCGCATGTAGGCAAGCGGCGCCACCTCGATGACGTTGCGCTCCATGAGCTTGGCCACCGTGTCGAAACCCAGCATCTCGTACAGGGCGTCGTACATGGGCCGCAGGTAGGGGTCGATCTTCTGGGCCAGATCCCCCGGCAGGAAACCCAGCCGCTCGCCGGCCTCCACGGCGGGGCGCACCAGCACCAGGCGCCTCACCCGGTCCGTCTCCAGGGCCTCGCAGGCGGCAGCCACGGCCAGATAGGTCTTGCCCGTACCCGCCGGGCCGATACCGAAGTTGAGATCGTGGGTGCGGATATGGCGCAGGTAGCGCATCTGGTTCACGCCCCGCCCCCGGATGAGGCCGCGGCGCAGCTTCAAGGCCGCCTCTTCCGGGGCCTCGTCCTCGGCCCGTTCCAACAGGCGGTCCACCCCCGATTCCTGCAGGTGCAGATGGACACGCTGGGGAGTCAGCGCCTCACTGGCGGTGACGCGATAGAGGTCCTTGATCAGTTCCACCGCCGCCTGCGCGGGACGGGCATCGCCAATCACGTTGAAATGATTGCCGCGGCTGTTGATCTCCACGCCCAGGCGCTGCTCCAGGAGGCGCAGGTGCTCATCAAACTGACCGCACAGATTGGCAAGCCGCAGATTGTCCGCCGGATCCAGGACGACTTCCAGGGTGACAGGCAGATCGGCAGGGTCGGGGGAGGAATTCAAGAGGCCAGGATTACCGCGGATTGAGGGCTATGGAAGGATTATAGAACGCAAGGCGATTCAGGATTCAACATTCAAGATTCAAAGGGGAAATCTACCCCTTCAACCCACTTTGAATATTGAACCTTGAATCTTGAATTCGGCTTCCAGCCGTCCCCTCAGGGAATTGGCCAGCGCCTCCGTGATGCGCGCATCCACGAATTGTCCGGCCAGGTCCGGGGCCCCCTGGAAATTCACCACGCGGTTGTTGGCGGTGCGTCCGGCCATTCGGGCCGGGTCCTTCTTCGAGGGGCCCTCCACCAGAATGCGCTGTACCGTGCCCACCATGCCCCGGCTGATGGCTTGGGCCATGGCGTTGATACGGGCCTGCAGGCGGGCCAGGCGGGCCTTTTTCACCTCTAGGGGCACATCGTCCGGCAGGGATGACGCAGGGGTGCCGGGGCGACGGCTGTATATGAAACTGAAGGACTGGTCGAAGCCGATCTGCTCGATCAGGTCCATGGTGGCCTCGAAATCGGCATCCGTTTCGCCGGGGAAGCCCACGATGAAATCCGAGGACAGCGAGATATCGGGCCGCGCCTCGCGCAGGCGGCGGATCTTCGACCGGTACTCCAGCGCCGTGTGGCCCCGCTTCATGGCCGCAAGGATACGGTCCGAGCCGCTCTGCACCGGCAGGTGCACATGGCTCACCAGTTCCGGAACCTCCGCGAAGGCGCGGATCAGGCTGTCGGAGAACTCCACCGGGTGGGACGTGGTGAAGCGGATGCGCTCGATGCCGTCCACCGCCGCCACGTAGTGGATCAGCAGGGCCAGGTCGGCGGTTTCGCCATCATGCATGGCGCCCCGGTAGGCGTTCACGTTCTGCCCCAGCAGGGTCACCTCGCGCACGCCCTGGGCCGCCAGTTGCGCGACCTCGGCGAGCACATCGTCGAAAGGCCGGCTGATCTCCTCTCCGCGCGTGTAGGGCACCACGCAGAAGGTGCAGTACTTCGAACAGCCCTCCATGACCGAGACGAAGGCCGTGGGCCCCTCGGCCCGGGGCTCGGGCAGGCGATCGAACTTTTCGATCTCGGGAAACGAGATGTCCACCACCGGCAGGCCCTTCAGGCGTGCCGAGCGGACCATCTCCGGCAACCGGTGCAGCGTCTGGGGCCCGAAGACCACATCCACGAAGGGCGCCCGCGCCCGCAGGGCCTCCCCTTCCTGGCTGGCCACGCAGCCGCCCACGCCGATCACCACGCCCGGCCGGGCGGCCTTGAGCACGCGCCAGCGTCCCAGCAGGGAAAACACCTTCTCCTGAGCCTTCTCGCGGATGGAGCAGGTGTTGAGCAGCAGGACGTCGGCCTGTTCCGGGTCGTCGGTCAGCTCCATGCCCTCGGCCGCACGCAGCACGTCCAGCATCTTGCCGGAATCGTACTCGTTCATCTGGCACCCGTGGGTCTGGATATAAACCTTGCCGCTCATGGTCACCTGTCGGAGAAGAAGCCTACGGCAGAGCAAAATCAGAACCAGGACAGGATGGACAGGATGATTACGGATTAANNTTAATCCGTAATCATCCTGTTAATCCTGTCCATTCTTCATGTCCTGCGTCTCCCGCGGGGACCCCTAA
Source organism: Thioalkalivibrio denitrificans (assembly GCF_002000365.1). Taxonomy (GTDB): domain Bacteria; phylum Pseudomonadota; class Gammaproteobacteria; order Ectothiorhodospirales; family Ectothiorhodospiraceae; genus Thioalkalivibrio_A; species Thioalkalivibrio_A denitrificans. The sequence continues at coordinate 8,414 of NZ_MVBK01000088.1, forward strand.
AACGGAATCTCGTCGTCGAAGTCGTCGGGCATGGAGGATTTGCCTCCGCCCTGGCTGCCGCCCTGGCGCGACTGGGCGGGGGCGTCGTCGTAGCTGCCGGTGCCGCCGCCACGTCCGCCGAGCATCTGCATGTCGTTGGCGACGATCTCGGTGGTGTAGCGGTCCTGGCCGTCCTGACCCTGCCACTTGCGCGTCTGCAGGCGCCCCTCCACGTAGATCTGGGAGCCCTTCTTCAGGTACTCGCCGGCGATCTCCGCGAGCCGGCCGAAGAACACCACCCGATGCCACTCGGTTTTCTCCTGGCGCTCGCCGGTGCCCTTGTCCTTCCAGCTGTCCGTGGTGGCAAGGCTGACATTGGCCACGGCATTGCCGCTAGGCATGTACTTGACCTCGGGGTCGTTGCCCAGGTTGCCCACCAGAATGACCTTGTTGACGCCTCGTGCCATGCGCTTCGCTCCTGTGCTTGTGGTGCCGGCCTCCGTGCCGGCGTCGGAAAACCAAAGGGGAATTGTATCAGGACCGGTTCAGCTCAGGCCACGGAGAAGCGCTTCAGCGCCGCCTCGTCCAGGGCATGGCGCTCCACCTTGAGATAGGCCATGCCCTCCTCGCCGATCACCACGGCCTCCGCCACCCCGCGCACGCCCGTGAGCTGCATGGCCAGCGACTCGGCCTCTTCCCGCCCCTTGGGGCCGACATTGAGGACATAACTGGACAGATACCGGGGCCGGCGCATGCTGGCGGCCAGCCCGAGCCAGATCAGCGCCCCCAGCGCTCCCAGCAGGAAAACGCCCGGGATACCCACCTGGCCGTACAGGGCGCCCCCCAGCGCCCCGCCGGTGAAGATGCCGAGGAACTGGGTACTTGAATAGACCCCCATGGCCGTGCCCTTGCGGTCCGGCGGGGCCATCTTGGCGATCAGGGACGGCAGGCTTGCCTCCAGCAGGTTGAAGGCCGCGAAAAAGACCAGCAGGCTCGCCACGAGCCAGGCCAGCGAGCCCCCGTTGGCCGCCAGCCCCAACTGGGCGACGCCCAGCACCGCTACGGCTCCGACGAACACCGGCTTCATGCGCCGGTGCCTCTCCGCGTAGATGATGAACGGCACCATGGCGAAGAATCCCAGCAGCAGCACCGGCAGATAGATGCGCCAGTGCAGCGCCGCGTCCAGGCCCAGCCCGTCCCGAAGCACCAGGGGCAGCACCACGAAATTGGCTGTCAGGATCATGTGCAGCAGGAAGATGCCCGCGTCCAGGCGAAGCAACTGCGGATCCCGGAGCACGGCTCCGAAGGTTCCCGGCACTGCCTCGGTATCCCGGTATACCCGTGTTGACACCGGCGTCGGCACCAGCAGCAGGGTGATCCCGATGGCCAGCACCGCCAGCAACGCCGTGAGCCAGAAGATGCCCGACACGCCCACCCAGCGATCCAGCACCGGGCCCGCCACCAGGGCCACGGAGAAGGACAGCCCGATGGTCAGTCCGATGATGGCCATCACCTTGGTACGGTGTTCCTCGCGGGTCAGGTCCGCAGCCAGGGCCAGCACCACCGCGGCAATGGCGCCCGCCCCCTGCAACGCACGGCCGGCGATGACCCCGTAGATGGATTCCGAGAGGGCCGCCACCACGCTCCCCAGCGCAAACACCAGCAGCCCCGCCACCATCACCGGCTTGCGCCCCACCCGGTCCGAAATCATCCCCAGGGGAATCTGCAGCAGCGCCTGAGTGAGCCCGTAGATGCCGATGGCCAGGCCGACGAGGAAGGGCGTGACATGGGCCAGATCCTCGGCGTAGAGGGCGAACACCGGCAGGATCATGAACAGCCCCAGCATGCGCACCCCATACACGCCGGCCAGCGCGCCGGAAGCGCGCCACTCCGCCGCGCTCAGGGAATCGGAAAAGCCGGATTGCATGGGTCTGGGAAATCCTTGACGTTTCAATGCCATATGAACCGGTGCGCACTCTACCGCCGGGCGCTGCCGGACAAGCGGGGTATGTTAGCAGACCGGGGCGGTGGGGTAAGCATTCGGGGTGGGTTGATGTGCGAGGGTCCTGGTCAGGGGGCGGCCCATGGGGATCAAAGTCAAATTCAAAGACAGAGTCAAAGGCGTTTCGAACC
>NZ_MVBK01000088.1:10657-33354 GCF_002000365.1 Thioalkalivibrio denitrificans
GGTCGATCGACAGGCCTTCCATGGCCTGACGATCGACGCGCCGCATCCATGCGGCGCCCCTTCGGGCTTTTTCCCCGCAACACCCCCGTGCTCGGCGAGCCATACGGGGAAAGTTCAAGACCCCTTCGATCTGCGCCTGAGATGTACGGGGTATTGGGGCTTGGGTTTCCCTGTAGGAGGCCGGCCCTCCGGCCGAACCAGGGAGGGCACGGTGATCTGGGAAATCACCGAGATCAACATGGCGCTGATGCCTCCCGAAGCGCTGTTGACCTTCTCCCCTATGGCGCACCGAGTAGCGCAGGCTTCGAGGGTATAAGCCCGAAGGGGCGCCGCAAGGATGCGGCGCGTCGGCACTCAGGCTATGGATGGCCTGTGTGCCGACCCCCTCGAAGCCGAGCAACGCAGGGGACCCCCGAAGGGGGTGCGACATCGGTGTCGTTCTTTTGGTTACTTTTCTTGGACAAGCAAGAAAAGTAACTCGAGCCCCGCGCGGGGTTCGAAACGCCTTTGACTTCGATTTACCTGTGTGCCCCGGGAGTTGGCCAACCGGGCACACCGAAGCATACACACATCCAGTTTCACCCTCCCCCCACCCCAATGATAAAATTCTCCGTTTGCGCGATCCCTTGCCGAGGAAGCCACACAGCCCAATGGACAAGATCCTTATCCGCGGCGCCCGCACCCACAACCTGCAGAACGTGGACCTGGACCTGCCCCGGGACCGGCTGATCGTGATCACAGGGGTATCCGGCTCGGGCAAATCGTCCCTGGCCTTCGATACGCTGTTCGCGGAAGGACAGCGCCGCTACGTGGAATCCCTCTCGGCCTATGCCCGGCAGTTCCTCTCCGTCATGGAAAAGCCGGACGTGGACCACATCGAGGGGCTGTCCCCGGCCATCTCCATCGAGCAGAAGAGCACCTCCCACAACCCGCGCTCCACGGTGGGAACCATCACCGAGATCCACGATTACCTGCGACTGCTGTTCGCCCGGGCCGGCATCCCGCGCTGTCCGGAACACGGCAACACCCTCGAGGCGCAGACCGTGAGCCAGATGGTGGATCAGATCCTGGCGCTTCCCGAAGGCAGCAAGCTGATGCTGCTCGCACCGGTCATTCAGGACCGCAAGGGCGAGCACCACCACGCCATCGAGCAGCTGCGTGCACAGGGGTTCCTGCGGGCCCGGATCGACGGGGAACTGGTGGAACTGGACCACGCGCCCGAGCTGGAGCAAAAGCGCAAGCACAGTATCGAGGTGGTGGTGGACCGCTTCAGGGTACGCGATGACGTGCGGGTGCGCCTGGCGGAGTCCCTGGAGACGGCACTCGATCTGTCCGACGGCATCGTGCAGGTGGCATGGATCGATGAGCCGGAGCGTGCACCGCTGGTATTTTCCGCGCGCTTCGCCTGCCCGGTGTGCGGCTATTCCCTCCGGGAGCTGGAGCCGAGGCTCTTCTCGTTCAACAACCCGGCGGGCGCCTGCCCTTCCTGTGACGGCCTCGGCGTCAAGCAGTTCTTCGACCCGGAGCGGGTCGTATCCAACCCGGCACTCAGCCTCGCGGGCGGCGCGGTGAGGGGCTGGGACCGGCGCAATGCGTACTACTTCCAGATGATCCAGTCGCTGGCCGAGCACTACGACTTCGATATCGAAGTCCCCTTTGGCGAACTGGACGAGAAGGCCCGGCAGGTGGTCCTCTACGGCAGCGGCGACGAGGCCGTGGAGTTCCGTTACCTCAACGAGCGCGGCCACACCACCCTTCGCTCGCATCCCTTCGAGGGTGTGCTGCCCAACCTGGAGCGCCGCTACCGGGAGACCGACTCGGCCACGGTGCGCGAAGAACTGTCCAAGTACCTGGCCACCCATGGCTGCCCCGACTGCGGGGGCACACGACTCAACCGCGCGGCCCGCCACGTGTTCGTGGGAGAGCATGCCCTGCCCGATATCACCCGCCGGCCCATCGGCGAGGCACGAATGCTGTTCAATGAACTGCGGCTGCCGGGTGCGAGGGGCCAGGTTGCGGACAAGATCGTGCGCGAGATCGCCGCGCGGCTGGATTTCCTGGTCAACGTGGGGCTGGATTACCTCACGCTGGAACGCAGCGCCGACACTCTCTCCGGAGGCGAGGCACAGCGTATCCGGCTCGCCTCCCAGATCGGGGCGGGTCTGGTGGGCGTGATGTATATCCTGGACGAGCCCTCCATAGGCCTGCACCAGCGCGACAACGAGCGCCTGCTGAACACGCTCACTTACCTGCGCGATCTGGGCAACACCGTCCTGGTGGTGGAGCACGACGAGGACGCCATCCGCCGCGCGGACCACGTGGTGGACATGGGGCCCGGCGCCGGACGCCACGGCGGTCGCGTGGTAGCCCAGGGCACGCCCCGGGAGATCGAGGCCCATCCGGGCTCACTCACCGGGCAGTATCTCGCCGGCCGGCGAAGCATCGCGCTGCCGGAAAGGCGTGTACCCGTGGACCCGGAACGCATGCTCACGGTGTACGGCGCCCGGGGCAACAACCTGAAAGGCGGGGATGCGAATTTTCCCGTGGGGCTGCTGACCTGCGTGACCGGCGTGTCCGGGTCCGGCAAGTCGACACTGGTCAACGACACCCTGTACCGACACATGGCGCTGCAGATAAACCGTGCCGGTGAGGAACCCGCCCCGTTCGACCGCATCGAGGGGGCCGAACTGTTCGACAAGGTGGTGGATATCGACCAGAGTCCCATCGGCCGCACCCCGCGTTCCAACCCGGCCACCTACACCGGCCTGTTCACCCCCATCCGCGACCTCTTCTCGGCCACCCCCGAGGCGCGTTCACGCGGCTACACCCCGGGGCGGTTCTCCTTCAACGTCAAGGGCGGACGTTGCGAGGCCTGCCAGGGTGACGGCGTGATCCGGGTGGAGATGCATTTTCTGCCGGACGTGTACGTGCCCTGCGATGTGTGCAAGGGGCGGCGCTACAACCGCGAGACACTGGAGATCCGCTACAAGGGCAGGACCATTCACGAGGTGCTGGATCTCACCGTGGAGGAGGCACTGGAGTTCTTCCACGCCGTGCCCGTGATCCGCCGCAAGTTGGAGACGCTCATGGACGTCGGCCTGTCCTACATCCAGCTCGGCCAGAACGCCACCACGCTCTCCGGCGGCGAGGCGCAGCGGGTGAAGCTCGCCCGCGAACTGTCCAAGCGCGAAACCGGGCGGACGCTCTACATCCTCGACGAGCCCACCACGGGCCTGCACTTCCATGACGTGGAACTCCTGCTCAAGGTCCTGCACCGGCTGCGCGACCACGGCAACACCGTGGTGGTCATCGAACACAACCTGGACGTAATCAAGACCGCCGACTGGATCATCGATCTGGGCCCCGAAGGCGGCTCCGGCGGCGGCGAGATCCTGGTCTCCGGCACCCCCGAAGACATCGCCGCCCATGCCCACTCCCACACGGGCCGCTTCCTGCGCCCGCTGCTGGAGAAGCGCCCCGAGGGTGTGGTGGCTGCGCGGGGGTGAGCTGTTCTTACCACGAAGCTCACGAAGGGCACGAAGTGTAAAGGCAGCCTGTCTGCATCGTCACCATTTTCGGTTGTGCAGACCCCCGGCGTCGGAGATATTCCCAGCATCGAGTATTGGACTCTCGCGAAGACGCGAAGCCCGCCAAGAAAGTCTTTGTGAGAAGAAAGACCAACCGTAGGTTGGGGTGAGCAGGCGAACCCCAACAGGCGCGGCTTGCTTAGGCACCGACAGTTGGGATCACGCTGCTCACCCCAACATACCGACGCTTTGGAATCGATATGCTTTCCTTGGCGGGCTTCGCGTCTTTGCGAGAGTCCAAATCTATAGCGCCCTTCGAAGCCACCGAAGGCGAATTCAACGACCAGCCCAAAAGGGGCACCAGAGCCGACAGCCCGAATTTCCTTCGTGCCCTTCGTGAGCTTCGTGGTTAAACAACCAACCCAAAAAAACAGGGCCGCACAAGGCGGCCCTGTCAGCTTCAGCGGTTCCAGCCGCGTCCCGGCGGAGGACCGCCGCCCCCGCTTCCTCCGTCATCGTCGCCCGAGCCGATGCGCACCGTCACCGAAGCGCTGCCCGAATTGCCGGCGGCATCCCGTGCCGTCGCGGTGATGCTGTAGTCGCCCGCGCTTTCCCTGCGGGTGTTCCAGTTGCAGCTCACGTGGCCGCGGTCGCTGGCGCACATGGTGCGGCCGTTGACGGCGATTTCCATGCGCACCACACCCACGTTGTCAGTGGCCGAAGCCTCGAGGCGGGTGGTGCCGCTGACCGTGGATCCGTCAGACGGCTGAAGGATGCGCACCACCGGCGGCTCGGTATCCGCGGCACTGTCGTCGCTCGAACCATCGTCCGTGCTCTCGTGACGCACAGTCACGTCGATGGAATGGACACCCCGGTTGCCCGCCGCGTCATAGGCCTCGGCGCGGATACGCGCGGTGCCTTCGGATTCCTTCGACGCATCCCAGGCGAACTGGTAGGGCTCGGTCAGTTCGCGACCCACCCGCGAGCCGTTCACGAAGAGGTCCACATACGAAACACCGACGTTGTCGGTGGCCGACACATCCACGCTCACGATGCCCGAGACAGTCGCGCCCTCTGAGGGTGAGGTGATGTTCACCACAGGCGCCTGGGTGTCGGTGCTGCGGCTGGCCACGGCCCGGGCCGCGGCCCGGTCGGCGTTCACCCTCCCCCAGCCGTAGTAGGGGTCCCAGCCCGGCGCGCCCAGGTCGTCGGCCGTCTCGAACAGGATCTGCTCCACGTCTGCGGGCTTGAGCGAACTATTGGCGCCCATCACCAGCGCCGCCACGCCAGCGGCCACGGGGCTGGAGAAGGACGTGCCCGAAGCCGTGGCATAGCCGCCACCGGTACTGGTCGTGAGGATGCTGGCACCCGGCGCCGACAGATTCACGTACTGCCCGTAGCTGGACCAGCTGGCCAGAGAGTCACTGCTCGTGGTCGCGGAGACGGTCACCATGTACGGGTTGTCGCTGAAGCCCGGATCACTGCCGGAGTTGCCGGCGGACACCATCACCACGCCGCCCTTGCTGCGCATGTACTGGGCGGCATTGCTGACGGTCAGGCTGTTGGTCACGCTGTAGCTGATGTTGGCCACGTGGGCGCCGTTGTCCGCCGACCATGTCAGCCCGCGGGCAATGTCGCTCAGGGACGCCACGCCGTCCGACCGATTGCTCACCCGCACGGGCAGGATCGACGCACCCCAGGCCACCGCGGCCACGCCCGTGGCGTTGTCCGTGGCGGCCGCCACGGCACCTGCCACGCGGGTACCGTGTGAATGAACCGGCGAGGTGTCTGAACTGCCGTCCACCGCGTTGTATCCGCGCAGCAGCTTATCGGCGAGATCCGGATGGCTTGCCTCGACACCGGTGTCAAGGACCGCAACGACGATGCCACGGGCCTTTGTCCGGCCCCAGGCCCCTGGGGCACTGATTCTCTGAAGGTGCCAGGCATCCCCGAAACGGGGATCATTGGGAATCGTCTCGCTCAGAGGGACGAGGTGGTTCTTTTCCGCAAAGCTGATATGCGGATTGCGCGACAGCGCTCGTACCACCGCGTCTTCGGCCTGCGGCGGCACGGAGACGATGCGTACGTTGATGGCGTTGATGCGCCCCACCGCGCGGCCCTGGTGCTGGCGCAGAATCCTGTCCAGCTGCGCATCGGGCAGACCCGCCTTGGGCTTGACCAGCACCTGGCCCGGGACCCATTGCCCGCTTACAGGGGGGCCGGCCTGGGCATTACCCGTGCCCGGCAAGGCGATCAGCAATACGAGGGCCGCTGCGATCCACCACAGGGCCCAGGTGCGTGGCAAACGAACGTAGGAACCAGACTGACTCGGTGTTCTCATGACCACGGTCTCCGAATTTAATAAGCGTCGACGCCCACTCGGGCGCGCCGTCATCCATCCAGGATCATCTGCTCGGAGACGTGGCAGGCGGTTCCTGCAGAGCGAACCTGCAGGGGTCGCCGGTAATTCAGACCGGCAAACGCCACCTCAAATCTTCATCAGCGGCAGCCCCGCTATCCCGGAACAGCCCGGGACCGGAAGCTTTGTGTCTCCACCTCACGGCGGATTTACCCTTGTCTCGACGAAGCATGCACGTCCGTGTGCGGGGGGAATTATGGCAATCGGAGGGATCGGTATGGTGATGCGGTTCACACTTGCGGACATACAGAGCTTGTGACCTGACAGGCGCCTGACCGGGAGAGACAGGCGGCACAAGCTCTCAAGGGATAGGCGAACACACGACGGAATTTCTTACAGTCTGAAGCGGGGACACGTGAAACGTGCACACCGTCACATCCTCTTGTTTTATGGAACACGCGTCACATACGCCGGAACCCGTGCATGAACATTTTTCAATGGATTTAGTGAGTTACTCGACCATCATCAGCAAGACAGTACCGCAAGGGGGGTGAGCGTTCCGATCCCCTCGGGCCGGTTCGACGGCGATAGCCCTGTTTGCAGGTCGCCCGGCCTATGTAAGGTCAACCTTACACTGTCTGAATCGACTGATCTCCAGTCCATACGAAAAGGTCTTGTTTATCCGGCTCTTGGAGCAACTATTACAAACTGGCACAGCGCTTGCTCAACATTTATTTAAGACTGCGGAAACCCGCGAACCCGTTAACAACCGGATCCAGGAAGGGTCCAACTTCCTGGAGCATTCAGTCCATGCGTATCAAGAATCTGGCTTTGGCGATCCTAGCGGGTGCAGCCCTCCTCTTCGCCGGCCATGCGAGTGCGTTCCTCATTACTGACCTGAACGACCCTACCGGTGAACCCCCGGGGCCCACGTACAGTGTAGGGATCAGCAGCGGCGACGTGGGAGACTCCTTCACCATGGACTGGCTGGTGCCGGCCGGAATAATCAGCAGTGACGACGGCGACAATGATCCTTTGCCCTATAACCTCCAGGCCAGTGCGATCTTTACCGTTGATTCGTTCAGCAGCACTGAGCTTGTGCTGACGATCAGTATCACGAACCTGACCGACCTTGGTGGGCTTGAGGGTAAGGAAGCCGTTGTATCGTTCGGATTTGCCGTTGATCCCGACGTGACCGGCGACTTCGCTCAGGATGGCGAAGGTCTGGTGTTCAACAAAGTCGATGAAGGCCAGGGTCCACAACAGACCTTCCCCGGTGGGTTCAAGGGAATCGATATATGTGCCTTTCCCGAAGACAATAACTGCAGTGGCGGAAGCATCGACAACGGCCTTCAGGCTGGTGAGAGCGACTTGATCAAGCTTGTGCTGTCGGGAGATTTTGGGCTCGATCCTTTTGCCACCCTGGCTTATTTCCCGATCAAGTTCCAGGGTGAATTCGGATCCTTTGAAGTTCCGGGCACCCCCGGCAACGGCGATAGGCCGCCGGAAGAGATCCCCGAGCCGGCACTGCTGGCGCTGTTCGGCGTCGGACTGTTGATCATGGGATGGGCGGTTCGGCGTCGGAGCCTGGCAATTCTTTGAGCCTCAGCCCATAGACTCAAACATATAACGGCGCCGCAAGGCGCCGTTTTCACTTCTCGGATTCTTGAGAGTCACCCGACAAGTTCACCATTCCTCTCATGCAGTCGTCGGTCAACGCGCTGTCGTATGCAGTCGGTTCATCCGTTGCCGATGACACCCACCACCGGCGCCCCGACACCGGCACCGAGCACCTCATCCGCCCGCCCCTGGTTGACCGCGACCTCCACCAGACCCATGGCATTGGCGTACCAGAAGGCCTCGCCCCTGGCCACCTCTGCGAAGGTGCGTGCACGGCGGACCTTCTTCTTGCCGACCTGAAGCTCAGCATCCAGCGGCACGCTTTGGGCACGAAGCCCGGTGATCAGGTTCCCATAGTGATCGACGCACACCACCTCGGCAAGATCCATGGGCCAGCCGCTGCCCACGACGTCGTCCGGCGAGACCGGCACCGCCTCCGGCATATGTTCCATGGAGAGTTGAAGGGCCACGTGGGCGAACCAGTCGCGGCCGTGGAAGCTGCTGGACATCCCGGGCGGCTTCCACTCGATGTGCCAGCAGCTGGCCTCCCCCGCCCGCAGCATGACCTGGCTCAGGAGTCCGTTGTCCGGCCCCACGAACCAGCACCCGTCCGCCTCCAGAATCAGCCCCTCGCGCTTCGTCCCGACCCCCGGGTCCACCACCGCGAGCCAGATGGCATCCTTCGGGTAGAACGGCACAAGAGACGCCAGCAGGTAGGCCGCCGCCCGGGGGTTGCACGCGGGCGCGTCGCTGCAGGCATCCAGCACGGGCCTTTCCGGAAACTTGCCGTGCAGGATCGCCCTCACCTGCCCCGTATAAAGCCCCGACGGCCCGAAATCAGTAAACAGCACAAACATCCCGGCTCCCCCTTGAGCATTGGCGTCGGCCCTGACACCCGAAAAGCATATCAACCACGAAGCGCACGAAGAACACGAAGTGAATATGAATCTGTTCCATGAGGTGCCCTGATCGGTCAGCGACGTTATCCATCCAATGGCAACATATCTGGCTATCAAGCAGGTTCTCTCGCGAAGCCGCGAAGATCGCGAAGAAAGCTTCTTAAAGGTTTTCTTGGCGGGCTTCGCGGGCTTTGCGAGAGAACATTCTTTTCCAATAATACCGCCGAACCATTCTGCTCTCATCGTGCCCTGATCCGCCAGCGGCGTCATCCATACAATGGCAGCAGACCTGGCTATCAAGCCGGTTCTCTCGCGAAGCCGCAAAGGAATACTCTTAAAAGTTCTACTTGGCGGGCTTCGCGGCTTAGCGAGAGGCCAGTCCTTTCTCCCAACGAAGCCACCATCGCCTCGTCAATCACCAATGACAGCAAGGCCCCGACATCCCCGGACAAATCATTCCCTTCGTGCCCTTCGTGAGCTTCGTGGTAAGAACCAGCCGCCGCATCCCCACGGCACGAAAAACAAAAAGCCGGCACAAGGCCGGCTTTCTGCAAACACGTTCTGAGCTGGATCAATCCTCGCTCTTGGCCTCGGCGGGCTCCGCCTTCTTGGCGGGTTTCTCCTCGGCAACGGCCTCCGGATCGGGGCGGTCCACCAGTTCGACGAAGGCCATGGGGGCGTTGTCGCCTGGGCGGAAGCCGCACTTCAGGATACGCATGTAGCCGCCCGGACGGTTCTGGTAGCGCGGGCCCAGTTCCTGGAAGAGCTTGCCCACCACTTCCTTGTCGCGCAGGCGCGAGAAGGCCACGCGGCGGGTATGCACGCTGTCGTTCTTGGCGAGCGTGATCAGGGGTTCGGCCACCCGGCGCAGTTCCTTCGCCTTGGGCACCGTGGTCTTGATCACCTCGTGGCGGAACAGCGAGGCGGCCATGTTCTGCATGGTGGCCTTGCGGTGCGCACTGTTGCGGCTCAGCTGCCGCCCGCTATTACGATGACGCATGGGTCTTCTTCCCGTTCAATAATGCAGTGTGTCGGCCTCAACCGGCCTTCTTGTCCTGGTCCTTGAGACCTGGGGGCGGCCAGTTCTCCAGGCGCATGCCCATGGACAGGCCGTGGGAGGCCAGAACATCCTTGATCTCGGTGAGGGACTTCTTGCCGAGATTCGGCGTCTTGAGCAGCTCCACCTCGGTGCGCTGGATGAGATCGCCGATGTAGTAGATGTTCTCCGCCTTGAGGCAGTTGGCCGAGCGCACGGTCAGTTCCAGGTCGTCCACCGGGCGCAGCAGGATGGGGTCGATCTCCATCTGCTTGCTCTCGGCCACGGCGCTCTCGTCGCCCTGCAGCTCCACGAAGGCGGCCAGCTGGCTCTGCAGCACGCTGGCGGCCTGGCGGATGGCGTCGTCGGCATCCACGGTGCCGTTGGTCTCCAGCTCGATGATGAGCCGGTCCATGTCGGTGCGCTGCTCCACACGGGCGCTTTCCACCTTGTAGGCCACGCGACGGATGGGGCTGAAGCTGGCATCCAGCATGAGGCGGCCGATGGGGCGGTCCTCGTCCGCACCACGACGTACGGTGACCGGCTGATAGCCACGGCCGCGACCCACCTTCAGGGTCATGGACAGGTCGCCGTTCTTGGTCAGGTTGGCGATCACATGCTCCGGATTCACGATCTCCACATCGTGATCCAGGGTGATGTCGCCCGCCGTCACCACGCCCGGACCCTTCTTCTTCAGGGTCAGGGTGGCCTCGTCGCGGTTGTGCATCTTGAGCGCGATGCCCTTGAGGTTGAGCAGGATGTCGACCACGTCCTCCTGGACACCCTCGAGCGAGGTGTACTCGTGGAGCACACCCTCGATCTCCGCCTCGATCACCGCGGCACCCGGAATGGAGGACAGCAGGATCCGGCGCAGGGCGTTGCCCAGCGTATGGCCGAAACCGCGCTCCAGGGGCTCCAGCACCACCTTGGCCTGACGGGCGCTGGTGCTGGTGACCTCGATATGACGGGGCTTGAGGAGTTCGTTGACTTTGGTCTGCATTGAAGACCTCGTAATTGGTTACTTGGAATACAGCTCCACCACCAGAGATTCGTTGATCTCCGCGGGCAGGTCAGTGCGCTCGGGAACGCTCTTGAAGACGCCTTCCATCTTCTTGGTGTCCACGTCGATCCACTGGGGAAAGCCGAACTGCTCGGCCAGCGTCAGGGAATCCTGGATACGCACCTGCTTGCGGGCCTTCTCGCGCACGGAGATCACGTCCGAGGGCTGCACCTGGTAGGACGGAATGTTGACCGTCTGGCCGTTGACCAGGATGGCCTTGTGGCTCACCAGCTGGCGTGCCTCGGAACGGGTGGCGCCGAAACCCATGCGGTAGACCACGTTGTCCAGGCGGCGCTCCAGCAGCTGCAGCAGGTTGTCGCCGGTGGAGCCCTTCAGGCGCGACGCAGTCTTGTAGTAGTTGCGGAACTGGCGCTCCAGCACGCCGTAGATACGGCGCAGCTTCTGCTTCTCGCGCAGCTGCAGACCGTAGTCCGACAGGCGGGTGCGGCGGTCGCCGTGCTGGCCCGGCGCCTTGTCCAGCTTGCACTTGGTGTCCAGGGAGCGGCCGCGGCCCTTGAGGAACAGGTCCGTGCCCTCGCGGCGGCTCAGTTTGCACTTGGGTCCGATGTATCTGGCCATCTGATAATGCTCCGGACTAAACGCGCCGCTTCTTGGGCGGGCGGCAGCCGTTGTGAGGAATCGGGGTGATGTCGCTGATGTTCAGGATCTTGAACCCGGCGTTATTAAGCGCCCGCACGGCGGACTCACGGCCGGGACCGGGACCGCGCACCAGCACTTCCAGGTTCTTCAGGCCGTACTCCTGCGCGGCCGTGCCGGCGCGCTCCGCGGCCACCTGGGCGGCGAAGGGCGTGCTCTTGCGGGAGCCGCGGAAGCCGGAACCCCCGGAGGTCGCCCAGGACAGCGTGTTGCCCTGGCGGTCCGTGATGGTCACGATGGTGTTGTTGAAGGTGGCATAGATATGCGCGATGCCGTCGGAGACGGACTTCTTGACCTTCTTGCGGGTCCGGGTCGGAGCCTGTGCCATAAATGATGTGTCCTGTCGTAAGCCGGTCGATTACTTGCGGATCGGGCGACGCGGGCCCTTGCGGGTGCGTGCATTGGTCCGGGTGCGCTGCCCGCGCAGGGGCAGGCCGCGGCGATGCCGCAGGCCCCGATAACAGCCGAGGTCCATGAGCCGCTTGATGTTCATGGAGACCTCGCGCCGAAGATCTCCCTCCACCGGGAACTGGCCCACCGCGGCACGCAGCTTCTCGACCTCCTCTTCGGTAAGGTCGCGAATCTTCATCTCCGGCTTCACGCCCGTAGCCTCGCAGATCTTCTGCGCCCGGGTGCGGCCGATACCGTAGATCGCCGTCAGGGCAATCACGGTGTGCTTGTGGTCGGGTATGTTGACGCCTGCAACACGAGCCATTCGTAAATCTCCACGAACCGGCGGAAAAGCCGGGTATTTTATCCAGTCAAGCCTGGCGAATCAATCCCAAGGCAGCGCCTAGGAGCCTGTCGGACTTTGGTGCCCGTAGCGAGCCGCGTGNNGTCCGACAGGCTCCTAGCCTCAGCCCTGGCGCTGCTTGTGGCGGGGGTCCTTGCAGATCACCCGCACCACGCCGTTGCGACGGATCACCTTGCAATGGCGGCAGATCGTTTTCACGGAAGCACGTACTTTCATCGCTCTGTCCTCGGTCGGGGCGCGCCGCGTCAGCGCAGCATGCCCGATTTACCATAACCTTTCAGATTCGCCTTCTTCATGAGCCCCTCGTACTGATGCGACATCAGATGGGCCTGAAGCTGGGCCATGAAGTCCATGACCACGATGACGATGATCAGCAGGGACGTGCCGCCGAAATAGAACGGCACATTCCAGTACAGGATCATGAACTCGGGCAGCAGGCACACGCTGGTGATGTAGATGGCGCCCACCGCTGTCAACCGGGTCATGACCCCGTCGATATACCGCTCCGTCTGCATCCCCGGACGGATCCCCGGGATGAAGGCCCCGGACTTCTTCAGGTTGTCGGCGGTGTCGCGGGAGTTGAACACCAGCGCCGTATAGAAGAAGCAGAAAAAGATAATCGCCGCCGCATAAAAGATCACGTACAGCGGCTGGCCCGGGCCCAGCGTCGTGGACAGGTCCCTGAGCCAGGTCATCCCCTCCGCCTGCCCGAACCACTGACCCAGGGTCGCCGGGAACAGGATGATACTGGAGGCGAAGATGGGCGGAATCACACCCGCCATGTTCAGCTTCAGGGGCAGATGACTGCTCTGCCCGCCGTACACCTTGCGCCCCACCTGGCGCTTGGCGTAGTTCACCGTGATCCTTCGCTGGCCCCGCTCCACGAACACCACGAAGGCGGTCACCGCCAGCGCCATGATCAGCAGCAGCAGCACGAAGGCGGGCGACAGCTCGCCGGTACGGGCCAACTCCAGGGTGCCGCCGATCGCCGCCGGCAGCCCGGCCACGATCCCCGTAAAGATGATGATCGAGATGCCGTTGCCGATACCCCGTTCCGTGATCTGCTCACCCAGCCACATCAGGAACACCGTGCCGGTCACCAGCGTCACCACCGTGGTGAAGATGAACACCGGCCCCGGGTTGATGGCCATGGTCATCCCGCCGATCGTCTGGCCGTTCAGCGCAATGCCGATGCCGATACTCTGGAACAGCGCCAGACCCACCGTGCCGTAGCGGGTGTACTGCGTGATCTTGCGCCGCCCGGCCTCGCCTTCCTTCTTCAGCTGCTGCAGTGACGGCACCGTGGCGCTGAGCAGCTGCATGATGATCGCCGCGGAGATATACGGCATCACGCCCAGCGCGAAGATGCTCAGACGCTCCAGCGCGCCCCCCGAGAACATGTTGAACATGTCCAGGATGGTGCCGCTCTGCGCCTCGAAGAACTGCGCCATGGCGATGGGGTTGATGCCCGGCACCGGGATGAAGGTGCCGATGCGGTACACCACCAGCGCAAGCAGTACGAACACCAGGCGCTGCCGGAGTTCCGTGAGCTTGCCGATCCCGCCCAGGGACCCGGCCATGCCTGCGCGAGGGCCGGCCACCTAGTCCTCGATCTTCCCGCCGGCCGCCTCGATGGCCGCCCGCGCACCCTTGGTCACGGAAACACCCTTCAGGCTCACAGCCTTCTCCAGCTTGCCGGAGGCGATCACCTTGGCCTTGCGCGCCTGGGCGGGAATCACGCCCGCCGCCTTCAGCGCGGCCAGATCCACCGTGCCTTCCAGGCCCGCCAGCTCGTGCAGGCGCACCTCGGCGCTGCGGTCGGCCGTGCGCGAGGTGAAGCCCACCTTGGGCAGGCGGCGCTGCAGCGGCATCTGGCCGCCCTCGAAACCCACCTTGTGGTAGCCGCCCGAACGGGACCTCTGGCCCTTGTGGCCGCGCCCGCCGGTCTTGCCCAGGCCGGAGCCGATGCCGCGGCCGCGGCGCTTGCCGTCAGGACGGCTGCCGGGGGCCGGCGAAATGGAATTCAGTCGCATTTCAGGCTTCCTCCACCTTGAGCATGTAGGAGACCTTGTTGATCATCCCGCGGTTCTCCGGCGTGTCCTTGACCATCACCGGGTTGTGGATGCGGCGCACACCCAGCCCGCGCACGCAGGCAATGTGCGCCTTGAGCCTGCCGTTGAGGCTGCGTACCAGGGTCACCTTGAGTTCTTTCGCCTTGGCCATGACTTACCCCGTGATCTCTTCGAGTTTCTTGCCGCGCTTGGCAGCCACCATCTCGGGGTCGTGAATGGCGTCCAGCCCGTTCAGGGTCGCCTGAACGACGTTGATCGGGTTGCGCGAACCGATGCACTTGGCCAGCACGTTGCGGACCCCGGCCACTTCCAGTACAGCGCGCATGGCGCCACCGGCGATGATCCCGGTACCCTCGGAGGCCGGCTGCATGAACACCTTGGCGGCGCCGTGGCGGGCCGTGACCGGATAGTGCAGCGTCCCTTCCCTGAGTGAGACTTCGCGCATGTTCTTGCGCGCGGCCTCCATGGCCTTCTGGATGGCCAGCGGCACTTCGCGGGCCTTGCCGTATCCGAAACCCACCTTGCCGTTGCCGTCGCCCACCACGCTCAGCGCCGTGAAGCGGAACTGCCGCCCGCCCTTGACCACCTTGGCCACGCGGTTGACGGTGATCAGCTTCTCCTGCAGGCCGTCGGTCTCGTTGCTTTGCTGAAAACTTGCCATGGGCTCACCCTTTTAGAATTGCAGCCCGCCCTCGCGGGCGGCATCGGCCAGCGCCTTGACGCGGCCATGATATTTGAATCCGGAGCGGTCGAAGGCCACGGCTTCCACGCCCTTGGCCTTGGCGCGCTCGGCGATGAGCCGACCCACGGCGGCCGCGGCATCCACGTTGCCGGTGCCCTTCAGATCCTTGCGCACGTCGGCCTCCACGGTGGAGGCGCAGGCCACCACTTCCGATCCGGTGGGCGCGATCACCTGGGCGTAGATGTGGCGCGGCGTGCGATGCACGCACAGGCGATAGGCGCCGATCTCGCGGATCTGGTGACGTGCACGGGCGGCACGGCGTATACGGGCTGTCTTCTTGTCCATTGCGGGCACCTTACTTCTTCTTGGCTTCCTTGCGAATGATCTGCTCATTCGCATATTTCACGCCCTTGCCCTTGTAGGGCTCCGGCGGACGGAAGGCGCGGATCTCGGCGGCCACCTGGCCGACCTGCTGCTTATCCACGCCCTTGACCACGATCTCCGTCTGGGAGGGGGTCTCGATGGTGATGCCCTCGGGCACCGGGTACTCCACGGGGTGCGAGAACCCCAGGCTCAGGTTCAGCTTGTTGCCCTGGGCCTGGGCGCGATAGCCCACACCCACCAGTTCCAGCTTGCGCTCGAAGCCCTGGCTGACACCCGTCACCATGTTGTTCAGCAGGGCGCGCATGGTGCCCGCCATGGCGAAGTGGCTTGCGTCGCCGTCGCGGGGCGCCAGCACCAGCGTATTGCCGTCCTGCGTCACTTCCACGGTCTCGTGGATGTCCCAGGCGAGACTGCCCTTGGGACCCTTCACGGCCACGTTCCGGCCACTTACGGTGACATTCACACCGGAGGGCAGTTCGATTGGTTTTTTCGCTACTCGCGACATGACTGATATCCGCTTACGAAACGATGCACAAAACTTCGCCGCCCTGCCCCATGGCGCGGGCCGCACGGTCACTCATCACACCCTTTGAGGTGGACACGATGGCCACGCCGAGCCCGCCGATCACGCGGGGCAGATCGTCCTTGGCCTTGTAGACACGCAGGCCGGGACGGCTGACGCGCCGGATGGTGTCAATCACCGGCTTGCCCTGGAAGTACTTCAGCTGCAGGGTCAGTTCGGGCTTGGCACCGGCGGCGTCCACCTTGAACTCCGCGATATAGCCTTCCTCCTGCAGAACCCGGGCGATGGATTCCTTGAGCTTCGAGGAGGGCATACGCACCTCGGTCTTGTTGGCCCGCTGCCCGTTGCGAATACGGGTCAGCATGTCGGCGACGGGATCGGTCATGCTCATGTGCGTCAGTCCTCTTACCAGCTCGCCTTGACCAGGCCGGGAATATCCCCGCGCATGGCGGCTTCACGAAGCTTGTTGCGGCCCAGGCCGAACTTGCGGTAGTAACCCTTCGGCCGTCCCGTCAGATGGCAACGATTGCGCTGGCGCGCTGGAGAACCGTCACGGGGCAGCTTCTGCAGGGCGATCACCGCCTGCATGCGATCCTCGTAGGAGGTCTCCGGATTGCTGATCGTCGCCTTGAGTTCCACCCGCCTGGCCGCGTACTTGCGTACCAGCTTCGCGCGCTTCTTCTCACGTTCCAACATGGACTGCTTGGCCATTTAACAAACCTCTTCAGTGCTTGAACGGGAAGTTGAACGCCTGAAGCAGCGCCCGGCCTTCCTCATCATTGCGCGCCGTCGTGGTGATGGTGATGTTCATCCCGCGCAGGGCGTCAATCTTGTCGTAATCCACCTCGGGGAAAATGATCTGCTCCTTGATCCCCAGGTTGTAATTGCCGCGCCCGTCGAACGCCTTCGGGCTCAATCCGCGGAAGTCACGCACGCGGGGCAGCGCGATGGACACCAGCCGATCCAGGAACTCGTACATGTTTTCCCGGCGCAGGGTCACCTTGCAGCCGATCGGATAGCCGTCGCGGATCTTGAAGCCGGCGATGGACTTGCGCGCCTTGGTCACCACCGGCTTCTGGCCGGCGATCGCGATCATGTCCGCCACGGCGTTCTCGATGACCTTCTTGTCACCGACCGCCTCGCCCAGGCCCATGTTCAGGGTGATCTTCGTGATCCGGGGCACTTCCATCACGTTGCCGAACTGGAACTGGTCCATCAGCTGCTTGACCACGGTGTCGCGGTAGTAATCTCTCAGCCTTGCCATCTCAGCCACCTGTCAGACGTCCACAACTTCGTTGTCAGACTTGAAGTAACGCACCTTGCGCCCGTCCTCGAGGGTCCGGAACCCCACACGGTCGCCACTGCCCTTGGCCGGGTTGTAGAGCATCACGTTGGAGATGTGGATAGGCATCTCCTTGTCGATGATCCCGCCGGGCTTGCCGGCGCCGGGATTTGGCTTCTGGTGCTTCTTCACCATGTTCACGTTCTGGACGACGACGCGGTCGTTGCTCAGCACCTTGGTCACGTTGCCGCGACGGCCCTTGTCCTTGCCCGCCGTGACGATCACGTCATCACCCTTCTTGATTCTCTGCATGGCTCTATACCTCGAATTCAGAGCACTTCGGGCGCAAGCGAGATGATCTTCATGAACTTCTCGCCGCGCAGCTCGCGGGTCACCGGCCCGAAGATACGGGTGCCGATGGGCTGGAGCTGGTTGTTCAGCAGCACGGCGGCGTTGCGGTCAAAGCGCACCACCGAACCGTCGGCACGGCGCACGCCCTTGGCGGTGCGCACCACAACGGCGTTGTACACCTCGCCCTTCTTCACCTTGCCGCGCGGGATGGCGTCCTTGACGCTCACCTTGATGATGTCGCCCACGCCGGCGTAACGGCGATGGGAGCCGCCCAGCACCTTGATGCACTGAATCTTGCGGGCCCCGCTGTTGTCCGCCGCATCCAGAACCGTCTGCATCTGAATCATGGTCTTGTCTCACTCATTCCGTTAAAGCGCGGAGCTTGTCAGTCCGCGGCCTTTTCCAGCACCTTCAACAGACGGAAGGTCTTGGTCTTGGACATCGGGCGGCATTCCTGCACCATCACGGTGTCGCCCATCTGCGCTTCGTTGTTCTCGTCGTGCACGTGCAGCTTGGTGGACCGACGGATGTACTTCCCGTACAGCGGATGACGCACCCGGCGCTCGATCAGGACCGTGCGCGTCTTGTCCATCTTGTCGCTGATCACACGGCCGGTGACCGCGCGCTGCACCTTTGCTTCTTGTTCGCTCATATGCCTACTCACTTGGCCGAAGCACGTTCGGTCATGACAGTCTTGATCCGGGCGATGTCCTTGCGCACCTTGTTGAAGCGATCCGGACGGGCCAACTGGCCGGCCCCGCGCTGCATGCGCAGACCGAACTGTTCGCGCAGCAGTTCCAGGAGCTCCTTCTTCAGATCCTCGTCGCTCTTCTCTCGCAGCTCTTGAGCCTTCATCACATCACCTGACGGGTCACAAACTGGGTCTTGATGGGCAGCTTGGCGGCGGCGAGCCGGAAGGCCTCGCGGGCGATTTCCTCGCTGACGCCTTCCATTTCGTACAGGATCCGGCCGGGCTGGATCTTGCACACCCAGTACTCCACGTTGCCCTTGCCCTTGCCCATACGCACTTCCAGGGGCTTCTTGGTCACGGGCACGTCCGGGAACACCCGGATCCAGATCTTGCCGCCACGCTTGATGTGGCGGGTCATGGCACGCCGGGCCGCCTCGATCTGGCGCGCCGTGAGGCGGCCGCGATCCTGGGCACGCAGGCCGTACTCACCGAAGCTGACCTTGCCGCCCGAGAAGGCCAGGCCGCGGTTCTTGCCCGTAAACTGCTTGCGGAACTTGGTCCTCTTGGGCTGCAACATCTCGCAAACTCCTTAATTCACCGCGGCTTTGGATTCCTGGCCGCCGTCGGTCTTCTGGTCGAAATCGAACACTTCACCCTTGAACACCCACACCTTGACGCCGATCACGCCATAGGTGGTGCGGGCCTCGGCGAAGCCGTAATCCACGTCTGCACGCAAGGTGTGCAGGGGCACGCGGCCCTCGCGGTACCACTCGCTGCGCGCGATCTCCGCGCCGTTCAGGCGGCCGGCCACGTGCACCTTCACGCCCAGGGCGCCCAGGCGCATGGCGTTGCCCACGGCGCGCTTCATGGCGCGACGGAACATGATGCGCCGCTCAAGCTGCTGGGCGATGCCCTCGGCCACCAGCTGGGCATCCACCTCGGGCTTGCGGATCTCCTCGATGCTGATCTTGACGCTGTTTATGTCCAGACCCAGGCGGCCGGCCACTTCCTTGCGCAGCGCCTCAATATCCTCGCCCTTCTTGCCGATCACGATGCCGGGCCGGGCCGTGTGGATCGTGATGAAGGCCTGACGGGCCGGACGGGCAATGTCGATCCGGCTCACGGAGGCCTGGGCCAGACGCTTCTTCAGGAACTCGCGGATCGCCAGGTCCTTGGCCAGCACGTCGGCAAATTCGCGGCCGTCGGCGTACCAGGTGGAGGTCCACTGGCTGGACACCCCAAGGCGGAACCCGACCGGATGTACTTTCTGACCCATCGACTTGACCCCTTTACTTTTCGCCCACCGCCACGGTGATGTGGCTGGTGCGCTTGAGAATACGGTTCGCCCGGCCCTTGGCACGGGCGTGAATGCGCTTGAGCGTCGGGCCTTGGTCCACGCAGATGCGCGACACCCTGAGCTCGTCCACGTCGGCGCCTTCGTTGTGCTCGGCGTTGGCGATGGCCGACTCCAGCACCTTCTTCACGATGCGGGCGCCCTTCTTCGGGCTGAAGGTCAGCTCCTGCAGGGCGCGTTCCACCGGCATGCCGCGGATCTGATCCGCCACCAGCCGGCATTTCTGCGGCGAGATACGCGCAAATCGCAGCTTCGCAACGGTCTCCAGTGCCATCTCCGCTTACCTCGTCTTCTTGTTCGCCACGTGACCCTTGAAGGTCCGGGTGGCGGCGAACTCGCCCAGCTTGTGACCGACCATGTTCTCGTTCACCAGCACGGGCACGTGCTGACGCCCGTTGTGAACGGCGATCGTCAATCCCACCATCTGCGGCATGATCATGGAGCGGCGCGACCAGGTCTTGATCGGGCGCTTGTCGTTGCTTGCCGCGGCGGCCTCCACCTTGGAAAGCAGGTGGTGGTCGATGTAGGGGCCCTTCTTGACTGAACGTGGCACTGGCCTGTCCCTCGTTACTTCTTGTTCCGACGACGCACGATCATGTTGTTCGTGCGCTTGTTCTTGCGGGTCTTGTAACCCTTGGTGGGCACGCCCCAGGGCGTGACCGGATGACGGCCGAAGTTGCGGCCCTCACCACCGCCGTGCGGGTGATCCACCGGGTTCATGGCGGTGCCGCGCACGGTCGGGCGGATACCCATCCAGCGCTTGGCGCCGGCCTTGCCGAACTTGCGCAGGCTGTGCTCGCTGTTGCTGACCTCGCCAACGGTGGCGCGGCAGTCGGCGGGCACCTTGCGCATCTCGCCGGAGCGCAGCCGCAGCGTGGCGTGCTGGCCCTCACGGGCCACCAGCTGTACAGCGGCACCGGCGCTGCGCGCCATCTGCGCGCCCTTGCCGGGGCGCAGTTCGATGCAATGGACCACGGTACCCACCGGAATGTTGCGCAGCGGCAGGCAGTTGCCCGGGCGGATCGGCGCATTGGACCCGGAGATGACCGGGTCACCGGCCGCCACGCCCTTGGGCGCGATCATGTAGCGGCGTTCGCCGTCGGCGTAGAGCACCAGCGCAATGTGGGCGCTGCGGTTCGGGTCGTATTCCAGGCGCTCCACGCGGCCCGGGATTCCGTCCTTGTCGCGCTTGAAGTCGATGATGCGATAGCGCTGCTTGTGACCGCCGCCCACGTGACGGGTGGTGATCCGCCCCTGGTTGTTGCGGCCGCCGCTGCGGGTCTGCTTCTCCAGCAACGGACCGTAGGGCTCACCCTTGTGCAGCCCGTCGGTGACCACGCTCACCACGAACCGGCGACCGGCAGACGTGGGCTTGGACTTGACGATTGCCATGATCAGATACCCTTTATTCGTTTCCGGCCGGCGCGATGTCCTGGCCCTCGGCCAGGGTCACGTAAGCCTTTTTCCAGTGGACGCGACGGCCATGGTGCGCTCCGAAGCGCTTGCGCTTGCCCTTCATGTTGGCCACGCGCACGGACGTCACCTGGACCTCGAACAGCTTCTCCACCGCGGTCTTGACCTCTTCGCGGGTGGCGTCGGGGGCCACCTTGAACACGTGCTGGTTGGCCGCATCGGCCAGCAGGGTGGCCTTTTCGGAGATATGCGGGCCCACCAGGACCTTCAGAAGACGTTCTTCATTCATGCCAGCCACTCCTCAACCTGCTTCAGGGCCGGCACGGTGATCAGCACGGCCTCGGAACCCACCAGGCTCACGGGATCCAGTCCGCCTACCTCGGTCACGTCGACGCCGCTCAGGTTGCGCGCGGACAGGTACAGGTTGGCATCGGCCTCGTGGGTGACGATCAGCCCGCCGGACAGCCCCAGCGCCGAGAGCTTCTCCACCAGGCCCTTGGTCTTCGGCGCATCCACGGCAAAGCTGTCCACCACCACCAGGCGATCCTGCCGGACCAGCTCGGAGAAGATGGAGCGCATGGCGGCCCGGTACATCTTCCTGTTCAGCTTCTGGCTGAAGTCCCGGGGGCGGGCCGCGAAGGCCTTGCCGCCGCTGCGCCAGATGGGGCTGCGGATGGTACCGGCGCGGGCACGCCCGGTGCCCTTCTGCCGCCAGGGCTTGGCGCCGCCGCCGCGCACGTCGGAGCGGCCCTTCTGGGCCTTGGTGCCGGCACGGCCGCCGGCCATGTAGGCCACCACCGCCTGGTGCACCAGGGCCTCGTTGAACTCGCGGCCGAAGGCCTCGTCGGAGACCTCCATATCCTTCTTGGTGTCTTTGATGGAAAGCTTCATGACCTTCAACCCTTCGCCTTGATGCCGGGGCGCACGAACACGTCGCCGCCGGTGGAACCGGGCACGGCACCCTTGATGAGCAGCAGGTTGCGCTCCGCATCCACCCGGACCACCTCCAGGTTCTGCACGGTGCAGCGCTCGTTGCCCATGTGGCCGGCCATCTTCTTGCCCTTGAACACCCGGCCCGGGGTCTGGTTCTGACCGATGGAGCCCGGCGCCCTGTGAGACAGGGAGTTGCCGTGGGTGGCGTCCTGCATGCTGAAGTTGTGGCGCTTGACCACACCCTGGAAGCCCTTGCCCTTGCTGGTACCGGTGACGTCCACGATCTGGCCGGCCTCAAACAGGTCCACTTTGAGCTCGGCGCCCACCTCCAGATCCGCGCCCTGGTCACCGTCCAGGCGGAATTCCCACAGGCCGCGGCCTGCCTCGATGCCCGCCTTGGCAAAATGCCCGGCACGCGCCTTGTTCACACGGGACGGCTTGCGGGCGCCCGCGGTCACCTGCAGCGCTCGGTACCCGTCGCGCTCCTCGGTCTTGACCTGGGCGACGCGGTTCGGCTGGACCTCGATCACGGTCACCGGGAGGGACGTGCCGTCCTCGGTGAACACGCGGGTCATGCCCAGCTTGCGACCGACCAATCCGATTGCCATGACACTTGACCTCGTTGAGCACGCCCGCCCGGGACCGGGCGCGCGCTAAGTTGTTCGCAATGTTCCAAAATCGTGGCCCGGCACAAGCCAAGCTGTACCGGGCCACGGAAAGCCGACGATTATGTCAGAAAATGTGGCGTTAGTTAAGCTTAATTTGCACGTCCACACCCGCCGCCAGATCCAGCTTCATCAGGGCGTCCACGGTCTTGTCCGTGGGATCCATGATGTCCATGAGGCGCTTGTGCGTCCGGATCTCGTACTGGTCCCGGGCGTCCTTGTTGACGTGCGGGGAGATCAGCACGGTGAACCGCTCCATCTTCGTGGGCAGCGGGATCGGCCCCTTGACCCGGGCACCGGTGCGCTTGGCGGTCTCCACGATCTCCGTGGCGGACCGGTCGATGAGCCGGTGATCGAAGGCCTTGAGGCGGATACGGATTCTCTGCTTTGCCATGTTCAGATTCCTGATGTCTGTAAATCAGGTACAAGGGAAAA
>NZ_MVBK01000089.1 GCF_002000365.1 Thioalkalivibrio denitrificans
AATCGCACGGCTGAATAGCCGAGCAGCAGCCCGAATACGGCGGCCAGCAGACTGATCGCAAGGACGGCGGTCAGCATGGTCTACCTCACCAGGCCGACGAAGCCCATGAACCCCAGGGACATCAGGCCGGCCGTGATCAGCGCGATGGCATTGCCCCGAAACGGCAGCGGCACGTCACCCACAGCTACCCGCTCACGCATGGAGGCGAACAGGATGAGCACCAGCGAGAAGCCAACCGCGGCACCCAAACCGTAGAGGGCCGACTCGATGAAGCCGTGGGCCTCCTGCACGTTGAGCAGCGCCACGCCAAGCACCGCGCAGTTGGTGGTAATGAGCGGCAGGAAGATGCCCAGCACGTTGTAGAGCAGGGGGCTGGTCTTGTGCACCACCATCTCGGTGAACTGCACCACGGCGGCGATCACCAGGATGAAGGCGATGGTGCGCAGGTACTCGAGCCCCAGCGGCGCGAGCATGTACTCGTTGACCAGATAACTGCACACGGAGGAGAGCGTGAGCACGAAGGTGGTGGCGAGCCCCATCCCCGTGGCGGTCTCCACCTTGCGCGACACCCCCATGAACGGACACAGCCCCAGGAACTTCACCAGGACGAAGTTGTTCACCAGCACGGTGCCGATCAGGATGAGGGCGTATTCGGTCATCATTCGTCAGTATCCGGCAGCCTCCGACAGTGCTGCAACCGGGTCGCGACTATGGGAATTCAGTTGAACCGCGACGCAAAGCCGCNNGCGGCTTTGCGTCGCGGTTTCATGATCTCGGTCAATTAGAGCCCGACCTCATGGAAGTCCCGCGCCACCGGATGTGGGCCGAAGTCTTCGCCGGTGCCGGCGCGGTCCAGGGCCGTGGTCTTCATGCCTGCTTCGGCGGCGGCGTCCAGTTCGGCGCGCAAGTCGGAGAGAAACAGCACATCGCCGGGCTCTGCACCCAGTTCGGCGGCGATGGCCTTGTAGGAGGCGGTGTCACGCTTGCCGCCGATACGGGTATCGAAATAGGCATCGAAGAGCGGATTGAGATCCCCGTGGGTCGTGTGCCCGAACAGCAGTTGCTGGGCATGCACCGATCCGGAGGAGTAAACGGCGAGCCGAATGCCCTGATCGTGCCACTTGCGCAGTTGTATGACGGCGTCGTCGTAGACATGCCCCTGGAAGTCGCCGCGGCGGTAGCCTTCATCCCAGATCAGTCCCTGCAACGCCTTGAGCGGCGTGATCTTCTGATCGTGGTCGATCCAGGCCAGCATGCGCTCGATGAGCGCCTCGTCGTTCAGGTCCGCGCCCGCATAAGTGCGCGCATCCGCCAGCAACCGTTTCACCTCCGTATCCCCGCCGTGGGTGCGCACGAACTGCGGCAGGTGCGCCCGGGCATACGGAAACAGCACGTCCTTCACAAAGGACAGGCTGGAGGTGGTGCCTTCGATGTCAGTGATAATGATTCTGGTCATGTGCTGGCCTTCGGGTTCGAAGGAATCAACCGCGACGCAAAGACGCGAAGACGCAGAGATTCGCAAAGAAGATCCTTTCTGGGTTCAAAGATGAGAATTTTTGCGCCCCTTTGCGTCTTCGCGGCTTTGCGTCGCGGTTGCGCCTTCACTCGCCAAAGCTCGGAAAGCGGCTGGCGATGTCGCTGCCGGTGAAGTTGGCCACCCAGCCTTCCGGGTTTGAGAACAGGCGGATTGCGGTGAAGCGCGGTTCCGGGCCCATGTCGAACCAGTGGGTGGTGTTGTCGGGCACGCTGATCAGGTCGCCCTTCTCGCACAGTACGGCGTAGACCTTGTCATCCTTGTGGATGTAGAACAGGCCCTGGCCGTCCACGAAGAAACGCACCTCGTCCTCGCTGTGAGTGTGTTCGTCCAGGAACTTCGCGCGCAACGCCTCGCGCTGCGGGTGGTCTGGCGTCAGGCTTACCACGTCCGCGGTCTTGAAGCCGTTTTCGCGCATGAGCCGGTCCATGTCCTCGCGGTAGGCCTCCAGTATGTCCTCCTGGGAGGCATCGGGCGCCACCGGCTTTCCCGCATCCCAGCGCTCGAAGCGGATGCCGATGGCGTCCAGTTCCCGGCGGATATCCTCGAACCCGGTGAATCGCTGCGGATTGTCCGGGGCGTTGTCCGGATAGATGGTGAGTTCGCTCATGCCAGCATCCTCCTCGTGAGCACTTCACATTCAAACAGGAACTCGAAGGCCTCCATGTGCCGGCGCGCGGCCTCCACGTCAGCGCCCCAGGTGTAGAAGCCGTGGCCCTGTATCAGGTACCCGGCGACGCCGGGTTCGCGGTTCATGAGGTCGTCCACCCGCGCGGCCAGTTGGCGGATGTCCTGATCGTTCGCAAACACCGGCACCCTGAGTGCCGTCTCGTGCGTATCAATGCCGGGCAGGGCCTTCGCGACCTCGTAGTCTTCCAGTATCAGTCCGTCAGGCGAAAGCCTGGACAGCACCGTGGCGTTCACCGAATGGGTGTGCAGTACAGCGCCGATCTCACGGGAACGTCGGTACATGATGATGTGCAGGAAGGCCTCCGCCGAAGGCCGCTTGCCTTCCGAGATGACGTTGCCGTCCAGATCCACCACCATCAGGTCGCGCTCGCTCAACTCGCCCTTGTGGCGCCCGGACACGGTGATGGCCATGTGGTTGTCGTCCAGGCGCGCGGAAAAGTTGCCCGCCGTGGCCGGCACCCAGCCCCGGTCGAAAAAGAAGCGTCCCACCGCCGCCAGTTCTGCGGCACGTGCCATGAATTGAGGGTCCTGTTCGTTCATTTAAAGGCTGTCCGTAGTCAGTGGTCAGTTGTCCGTCGTTGGGGGTTACCACTGACCACTGACAACGGACAACTGACGGATCTATTTCACCCGCATGCCCGGCCGTGCCCCGTCATCGGGGGTCAGCAGGAAGATGTCCTTGCCACCGGGGCCCGCGGCCAGGACCATGCCTTCCGAGGTGCCGAACTTCATCTTGCGCGGGGCCAGGTTGGCCACCATGACCGTGAGCCGGCCCTCGAGGGTGGCCGGGTCGTAGGCCGACCGGATGCCGGCGAACACCTGACGGGTTTCGCCTCCCAGGTCCAGGCTCAGGCGCAGCAGCTTGTCCGCCCCCTCCACGTGCTCGGCCCGCAGGATACGCGCCACGCGCAGGTCCACCTTCGCGAAATCCTCGATACCGATCTCGGGCGCGATGGGACCGCCTTCCAGCGCCTGTTTCGGTGCCGCATCTTCACCGCCGGCGGATGCCAGATCCTCCCGGGAGGCCGCCTGCAGCTGCTCCACGGCCGCCGGGTCCACGCGGATCATGAGGGGCTCGAAGGCGTTGATCCGGTGCCCGCCGATGGGTTCGGCCACATCGTTCCAGTGAAGCGGTCCCACGTTCAGGAACGCTTCGGCCCGCGCCGCCATGTGCGGCAGCACGGGCTTGAGGTAGGTCATCAGCACCCGGAACAGGTTCAGCCCCTGGCTGCAGACCGCCTGTACGCGGTCCTCGTTGCCCTCTGTCTTTGCCAGCACCCAGGGCTTGTGCTCGTCGATATACTGGTTGGCGACATCCGCCAGCGCCATGATCTCGCGCATGGCCTGGCCGAATTCCCGGCCCTCGTAGAGGCGTGCGATCTCCTCGCGGCTGCGTGCGAAGCGCTCGTAGAGGTCCGCATCCGGCAGGCTGTCCGCCAACCGGCCCCCGAAGCGCTTGTTGATGAAACCCGCGCACCGGGAGGCGATGTTGACTACCTTGCCCACCAGGTCGCTGTTCACCCGGGCGATGAAGTCCTCCAGGTTCAGGTCGATGTCGTCCACGCCGGGCCCGAGCTTGGCGGCGAAGTAGTAGCGCAGGTATTCCGGATTCAGGTGATCCAGGTAGGTGCGTGCCTTGATGAAGGTGCCCCGCGACTTGGACATCTTCTGGCCATTGACGGTGAGAAATCCGTGGCAATGCACGGCGGTGGGCGTGCGAAAGCCCGCGCCATGGAGCATGGCCGGCCAGAACAGGGTATGGAAATAGGCGATGTCCTTGCCGATGAAGTGGTGCAGTTCGGCGCTGCTGTCGGGCCGCCACCAGGCGTCGAAGTCCAGGCCGTGCGCCTCGCAGTAGCGCTTGAAGCTCGCCATGTAGCCGATGGGCGCGTCCAGCCAAACATAGAAATACTTGCCCGGCGCGTCCGGGATCTCGAAACCCCAGTAGGGGGCGTCCCGGGAGATGTCCCAGTCCGACAGCCCCGCCCTGAACCATTCGTCCAGCTTGTTGCGGATCTCCGGCTGCAGGCTGCCGGAGGCGGTCCACTTGCGCAGCATCTGCGAGAAGTCGGCCAGTCGGAAGAAGTAATGCTCCGATTCCTTTTCCACGGGGGCGGCCCCGGAAATGGCCGAAACCGGGTTCTTCAGGTCCGTGGGGGCGTAGGTGGCACCGCACACCTCGCAGGAATCCCCGTACTGGTCGGCGGCGCCGCACCGCGGGCACTCGCCCTTGATGAAGCGGTCGGGGAGGAACATGCCCGCTTCCGGATCGTAGGCCTGGCGGATGGTGCGCCGGTCGATATGGCCGCCGTCGCGCAACCGTGTATAGATGAGTTCAGCGAAGTGGCGATTCTCGGGGGAGTGCGTGCTGTGATACTGGTCGAAGGTCACGTGGAAGTCGTGGAAATCCGCCCGGTGCTCGTGCCCGACGCGTTCGATCAGTTCCTCCGGCTCGACGCCGTCGGCGCGGGCCTTGAGCATGATGGGTGTGCCGTGGGCGTCGTCGGCGCACACGTAGATGCATTCGTGCCCACGCAGACGCTGGAAACGTACCCAGATGTCGGTCTGGATGTATTCCACCAGATGGCCCAGGTGGATGGGGCCGTTGGCGTAGGGCAGGGCGCTGGTGACCAGGATTCGGCGCTTCACGGCGTTGTTGTCTGGCTTGGGGGTCATAGGTGCACGAATCGGCAGGAAAAGTGAGCTAAGTTAGCAGGTTGCACAGTGCTTGGCCACCGACAGGAGCCCACCGGGGACCGGTGTGACGGCAAGCGGGCCCCGAAAGGCCTTCCTTACCCCACTTGGGGTGGTTTTTTTGCCGGGGCCACCTTGGTGTAGAATCCCGACTCCTGTTCCCGGCCTTTCGAGGCGTCACGGGTTCCATTTGCATCAGAATTCGATACTGACCAAGGAGTTCAGTCATGTCCGAGGTATCCCGACTGCAGGTTGAGACCGCGCTCAAGGAGATCCAGGATCCCTACGTCGAGAAGGATCTGGTCGGCGCCGGTGAAGTGGGGGATATCCGCATCGACGGCGGCCGCGTGGCGGTGGACCTGAAACTCGGCTACCCCGCCGGGGGCGCCCATGATGCCTTGAGCACCCAGGTGCGCGACAAGGTGGCCGCCATCAAGGGCGTGTCCGACGTGGAGGTGAAGGTGGAGACCCGCATCACCGCTCACGCCGTGCAGAAGAATCTCAAGCCCCTGGAGGGCATCAAGAACATCATCGCCGTCGCCTCAGGCAAGGGCGGTGTGGGCAAATCCACCACCGCGGTGAACCTGGCCCTGGCCCTGGCGGCCGAGGGTGCCAAGGTGGGGATTCTGGACGCCGACATCTACGGCCCCAGCCAGCCCCGTATGCTGGGCATCACGGGCCGCCCCGAGTCCCGCGACGGCCAGCGCATGGAGCCGATGGAGAACCACGGCATCCAGGCCATGTCCATCGGTTTCCTCATCGAGGAAGACACGCCGATGATCTGGCGCGGCCCCATGGTCACTCAGGCCCTGGAGCAGCTGCTGCGCGACACCCGTTGGCACGATCTCGACTACCTGGTGGTGGACCTGCCCCCGGGCACCGGCGACGTGCAGCTGACCCTGGCACAGAAGATCCCGGTCAGCGGTGCGATCATCGTCACCACGCCCCAGGACATCGCCCTGCTGGATGCCCGCAAGGGCCTGAAGATGTTCGAGAAGGTGGAGGTGCCGGTGCTGGGCATCGTGGAGAACATGAGCATCCACATCTGTTCCAAGTGCGGGCACGAGGAGCATATCTTCGGTGAGGGCGGCGGTGAGCGCATGGCCGGGGAGTTCGGCGTGGAGATGCTCGGCGCGTTGCCGCTGGACATCCACATCCGCGAGCAGGCCGACGGCGGTCAGCCCACAGTGATCGCCGACCCGGACGGGCGCGTGGCCGAGATCTATCGCGAGATTGCCCGCCGGGCCGCTGCGCGACTGGCCATGCAGTCCCGGGACTACAGCTCCAAGTTTCCGAGCATCGTCATTCAGAACACTTAAATTCAGTGGCAAGTCTCAAGTGGCAAGTGGCAAGGTAAGGAACCCACGCCGCTTGTGGCTTGCCCTTGGGACTGGCATTCATGTCAATCAAATCGGATCGGTGGATCCGCCGCATGGCGGCGGAGCAGGGGATGATCGAGCCCTTCGAGGCCGGGCAGGTGCGGCATGTGGGTGAGGAGCGCATCGTTTCCTACGGCACCTCGAGCTACGGCTACGACGTGCGCTGTGCCGACGAGTTCAAGATCTTCACCAACATCAACTCCAGCATCGTCGACCCCAAGGGCTTCGACGAGCGCAGTTTCGTGGACGTGAAATCCGACGTCTGCATCATCCCCCCCAATTCCTTTGCGCTCGCCCGCACGGTGGAATACTTCCGCATCCCCCGCTCGGTGCTCACCATCTGCCTGGGCAAGAGCACCTATGCGCGCTGCGGGATCATCGTCAATGTCACGCCGCTCGAGCCCGAATGGGAGGGGCACGTGACGCTGGAGTTCTCCAACACCACCCCGTTGCCGGCCAAGATCTACGCCAACGAGGGCGTGGCGCAGATGCTTTTCCTCGAATCCGATGAGGTCT
Source organism: Thioalkalivibrio denitrificans (assembly GCF_002000365.1). Taxonomy (GTDB): domain Bacteria; phylum Pseudomonadota; class Gammaproteobacteria; order Ectothiorhodospirales; family Ectothiorhodospiraceae; genus Thioalkalivibrio_A; species Thioalkalivibrio_A denitrificans. Next base: position 6,814 of record NZ_MVBK01000089.1, read on the forward strand.
GCGAGACCTCCTACAAGGACCGCGGCGGCAAGTACCAGGGCCAGCGCGGCGTCACCCTGCCGAAGACTTGAGCTGACGGGTTGGCCACGAAGTTCACGAAGAGCAAGAAAAGACATATCTCTCGCAAAGACGCGAAGCACGCAAAGAAAAGCCGATTGGAATAGGGCGGGCCGTGCCCGCCGCGCCGGCGTGCCACGCCCGCACCCGATGGCGGCCACGGGCCGCCCTATGGGTTTCCACGAGGTGATCGCAGCCCGAAGAACCATGGGTCTTGGCCAGGACCCACAAGAAATCCCGTTCAAACAGCCCTATGAATTTCTTTGCGTGCTTCGCGTCTTTGCGAGAGGAATGCTTTTCGCTTCGTGAGCTTCGTGGTCGAAACAGCCTTTCGAGCAACGAAACTCAGAAGTTTTCCGTGGAGGTGAACAGGCCCACGCGCAGGTCCTTGGCCGTGTAGATCTCGCGGCCGTCGACGCTGACGGAGCCGTCGGCGATGCCGAGCACCAGCTTGCGGGTGATGATGCGTTTCATGTCCACCTGGTAGGTGACACGGCTCGCCTTCGGCAGCACCTGGCCGAAGAACTTCACCTCGCCCACGCCCAGCGCGCGGCCGCGGCCGGGATTGCCCAGCCAGGCCAGGTAGAAACCCACCAGCTGCCACATGGCGTCCAGGCCCAGACAGCCGGGCATCACCGGGTCGCCGGGGAAATGGCACTCGAAGAACCACAGGTCCGGGTGGATATCCAGCTCCGCCTTCATCTCACCCTTGCCGTGAATGCCGCCTTCATCGGCGATCCGCGTGATGCGGTCCATCATGAGCATGTTGGGCACGGGCAACTGTGCATTGCCGGGCCCGAACATCTCGCCATAGCCACATTTCAGCAGTTGGTCGCGATCAAAGCTTTCCACGCGCATGAGGGATTCCGGCCGATAGTCAGGGAGCGGCCTATTGGACCGGATTATCGATGTGGGCACAAGGCCGGCAGGATTAAGGGCCGGCCTGTGCCTGTCGCTCGAGACTTGCCGCGCGCTGCCTTCAACTGTCCCAAGGAAGGCGCGAAAGCTGGGCGCGTGTGTAGAACCGGCCCTGACGCATGAAGCCCGCGATGATGCCTTCCTTGAGAGCGGTGATGCGGCCCTTCTCGTCGCGTTCCACGACCCAGTGATCGGGAAGATTGTCCAGCAGGTGCACTGCGGCCAGGGTGCCGTCCTCGTTGACCGACAGGTGGATCTCTTCAGTGGACAGATCCTGAAAGGCCGGCAGGAATCCCAGAACGGCCGCCCCGGCCGTCATTTCCGGGATTTCCCGGTAGGCGGGGGAGGTGATCCACGAGCGTGTCGACTGGCTGATCTGCATGGTCAAAGGTCTCCTGCTTGGCCCGGTTCGGGCGTGTCCCTGATATGCTTGACGGCAGGGGGAGGGAATACTTGAGGCCGGTGCGGCCCGAACCGTTACACTGTGCCGGCGTATGCCGCACCGCATGGATTGCGCAGAAGGACCTGAGAACAACGTGGGGGTAGTCATGTCCGTTCAAGCTCTGCCGGGCCTTTGGGCCGAATCCCTGGCCGTGTCCGTGCTGATATGGATCGTCCTGCTGATCGTGGTGCTCTACGCCGGCCGGCGTTGGATCGAGCCGTTCGGGATCGCCCTGTATCGTGGTGTGGACCGCCTGCTGCGCTTCAGTCAACGCGCCCTTCGTGCGACGGGACGTCACGTGGAGCTCCGCCAACGGGCCTACCTGCGCAGTACGGAACGGGAGCGTCTCGATCACCGTTTGCATCGCGAACTGCGCGCACTGCACGACCGGGTGAACCGGGACCTGGGTGGCTATCCGGTGCTTCAGCGCGCCATGCATCAGCAGATACAGCGCCTGGAGCAGGATTACCACGCCGCCGAGGACATGCCGCCCGCTGAACCGCCCTGGCTTCGCACCGTGGCGGA
>NZ_MVBK01000090.1:0-40336 GCF_002000365.1 Thioalkalivibrio denitrificans
GCCGAGTACGTACTCGGCCTGCTGCCCCGGGGTACCCACGAGTACGCGCGCTTCATCCGGCCCTCGGAACTCACCCGCTGGGCGCGCGCCGCGGGACTCGAGACACGACACCTGGCGGGGCTCGGGTACAACCCCGTCACGCACGAATACCGGCTCGACGATGACGTACAGGTCAACTATCTGATGCACACCACGAGGGACGCGTGAGGCCCGCACCGGACTTCCCCTTCCGGACGATACTGTTCGATCTGGACGGCACGCTCGCCGACACCGCGCCGGATCTCCACGCGGCACAGGTCCAGCTGTCCCGGGAGCAGGGGCTTGAGCCCCTGCCCTTCGAGCGGGTGCGCAATCATGTCTCCCACGGTTCCACCGCCCTGGTGCGGCTGGCCTTTCCGGATGCCGAGGGGGAACGCTTCGAGCAACTGCGCGCGCGTTTCCTGGAGATCTACGCGGAGAATCTGTTTCGCGACACGGTGTTGTTCCCCGGCATGGACACGCTGCTCGCCTGGCTCGAATCGCGCGGTCTCAACTGGGGCGTGGTCACCAACAAGCCGGCGTTTCTCACCGACCCGCTCATGGTCGCTCTGGGCCTTGCCGGCCGGGCGGCCTGCATCGTGAGCGGCGACACCATCGACGAACGCAAACCCCATCCCGCGCCCATGTGGCACGCCTGTGAACTGGCCGGATCGCGCCCGGCCGAGTGCCTCTACGTGGGTGACGCCGAACGCGACATCCAGGCCGGGCACGCCGCCGGCATGGCCACGCTCATTGCCCTGTACGGCTACATCGACGAGACCCAGCGCCCGGAGCAATGGGGCGCCGACGGCATGATCCGCGAACCCCGCGAGGTCGTCGACTGGATGCTCGGCACGCACGAGCCGGTGGCGAGGGTTGGCGAGGAAACCTGAAGTTCTGTCTTACCACGAAGCGCACGAAGGACACGAAGAAAGTAAAAAATGTTCTCTCGCAAAGACGCGAAGCACGCCAAGAGAGCCAATTCATAGGGCGGGCCATGCCCGCCGCCCTGGCATTGTTCAATGTCCGGTGGCGCCCATGGGGCGCCCTATGTAGGGCATTGGACCACGAAGGGCAGGAAGGGGAAAAAGACATTCTCTCGCAAAGAGCGCGAAGTACCCCAGGAATGGCCTTTTGCTGTTACTGATTTGGTTTTCTATGATTCAACGCTTTCCTTGGCGTGCTTCGCGTCTTCGCGAGAGACCATTTTTTCAGTTTCTTCGTGTCCGTCGTGAGCTTCGTGGTAAAACGGCCTTTTCATATAAATAGAGACACCAGTTGAACACGACGCTGATCATTGCCGTCATCATCGCCCTCATCGTCGGCGCCCTGCTCGGGTACGTTGTCGCGTACCTGCGCGCGCAGCAGCGCACGGCGGTGCTCGAATCGGAGCTGGCGGCGGAGAGACGCCGCGGCGAAGAGCGTACGGCGGCGTTCGAGGAATACCGCAAGCAGATGTCGGACAGTTTCTCGGCGCTGGCGGGCCAGGCGCTCAGACACAACAGCGAGGAATTCCTGCGCCTGGCCAAGGAGCATCTCAAGGCGGTGCAGGTACAGGCCAGTGCCGACCTGAACCAGAAGGAAAAGGCCATTGAGGGACTGGTCAAACCGATACGGGAGACACTGGAAAAGACCGAGGCCCAGATTCGCGCCATGGAGCAGGCCCGGGAAAAGGCGTTCGGTTCCCTGAGCCAGCACCTCCAGCTGATGGCCGAGGGGCAGCAGCGCCTGCAACTCGAGACCAACAACCTGGTGCGCGCGCTGTCACGCCCGACGGTACGCGGCCAATGGGGCGAGATGACTCTGCGGCGGCTTGCGGAACTGGCGGGCATGGTGGAGCACTGCGACTTTCAGGAGCAGACGCACCGGGTCACCGAAGACGGCGCCATGCGCCCGGACATGATCGTGCGCCTGCCCGACGCCCGGGAACTGGTGGTGGACGCCAAGACGCCCCTGGACGCCTACCTGGCCGCCGCGGACGCCCCGGACGACCAGCAGCGCGAACAGCATCTCAAGACTCACGCGCGCAAGGTGCGCGAGCGCATGCGTGAGCTTTCCAGCAAGGCCTACTGGACGCAGTTCAAGGAGTCACCGGATTTCGTCATCCTGTTCATCCCCGGCGACCAGTTCCTGTCAGCTGCCCTGGAACACGATCCTGCCCTGCTGGAGGATGCCCTCTCAAACCGCGTGATCCTGGCCACCCCGAGCAGCCTGGTGGCCTTGCTGCGCGCCGTAGCCTACGGCTGGCGTCAGCAGGCCGTGGCCGAGAATGCCGAGCGCATCCGTGAACTGGGCGAGGAACTCTACAAGCGACTGGCAACATTCACGGAACACCTGGCACGTCTCGGCAAGACGCTGGGCACCAGCGTGGACCACTACAACAAGGCGGTGGGTTCCCTTGAGCGCAACGTCATGCCCGGCGCCCGGCGTTTCCCGGAACTGGGCATCCAGGCCAGGAAGCAGATGGAAGAACCCACGCCCCTTGAACAGGCCCCCCGCATGCCCCTGGACACCGAGGAACCGCCGAAAGAGTGATTGAACCACGGAGCGCACGAAGGGCACGAAGAGACAAAAAAGACTTTCTCTCGCAAAGACGCGAAGCACGCCAAGGAAAGCGATTCATAGGGCGGGCCGTGCCCGCCACCCCGACACGATTCCGCGTCCGGCGGCGCCCATGGGGCGCCCTATGTTCATGATTGAACCACGAGGCTCACGAAGAGACAAAAGGCCTTCTCTCGCAAAGGCCGCAGAGTACGCCAAGGAGATCCTGAAGAAAGGGTATACCGCCGGACGTGGGATCGTGGCGGCACAGCGGACACGGGCAGCCCAACGAACTGTTCCAGGATTTTCTTGGCGTGCTTCGCGTCTTTGCGAGAGAACATGTTCTTGAATTTTCGTGGTTCAATCCAAACGAAATCAACGCCTCAATCGTTATCCTGGTGGCCCCGGCGGTTGATGCGCATCTGGACCACGACGCGGGAGCGGCCGTCGGGGGTGGCGTGTTCCTCGTGGCTGTAGGGCATGAAGCCCATTTCCGACAGCATCACGACGCCGTCCTCGTTGTCGCCCGGGATGCGGGCGCGCACTTCGCGAACCCGGTGGCCGCGGAAGGCCACGTCCAGCAGCCGGGACACCAGCATGCTGCCCACGCCGTGACCCCGGTACTCGGGATCCACCACCACGGGCCCCAGATAGCCCTGCCTGCCCTCTTCCACCTCGTAGAGGGCACCGAGCCCGACCACCCTACCCTTCACCTCCGCCACCGTCACGTCCTGGCGTGACCGCAGCAACTCGCGGATGGCCGTCGGGCTGGCGGGATCAGCCGCCTCCCAGAACACCGCGGCAGATTCGTCCGCAGTCCCGGTGAGTCTTGGCAGTGCCGCATAGTCGGCCTCCGCCAGGGACCGAAAGCTGATTTTCTTATGACGTTTCGCCATGAACGGCGTCAACCTCGTGAAGGCGGTGACGGGATCGTAGCCGCTCCAGGCTCCCGGAGCCACACGGTCATACCGCGGTCCCGCTGGCGGGCAGTCAGCGAAAGATGCATGCCTCGACGCCCTGGTCGCGGCTCATCACCGGACGCAGATAGAATCGGCCGCCCATGTTGCAGCGTGTGCGGCCGCTGCCGGCAAAGTCCACGAAGCAGTCGTACTGGGAATGTCCGCCGGCACGCACCCGCGTCCAGAACCATCCGTCGGGCGTGTCGGGGAAGGCCGTGCGATCCAGGGCCGGGCCGGCGCCCGAAGGCTGCAGCAGCGACCGCAGTTCGTGGAACTCGGGCAAACGCCACGGACAGGCGCGAGATGCCAGCGCTTCAACACGCCGGTTCGCTTCTGACCAGGTCAGGCGTTCGGCCTCACCCGAACACCGGTCGCCATCGGGCCGCTGCCCCAGACTGCAGCGCATCCAGACGAGGCCCTGCCGATGGTCCTCCACCAGGCCAGGGCCGGGCAACGTGAAACGATCGGCGCCATCCGCCTGGACCGCGGTACCCGTCAGCAAGCCCACAACAGCGACGCCGACAAGCAGTCTCGCCTGTGCCCACCTCCGCCCCGGGAACAGCCTGCGATCACCTTGACGCCACGGGCGCTCACTTGAGGAGGCACTGTCTTTCATGGACTCCGGTCCTCCGACCCCGATGACTCCTTGCGCGGTGCCGCCGCTTCCAGGCCCGATACCAGGGTTTCGGCGGTGTTCAGCAGGGCACCGACCTCACGCGTATCCGTGGGGCTCAGCGGGCGGACCACCGCCATGATCTGGCCGTGGGCCCGTATCGCCAGATCCTTCTCCCTGCGCAGGACGTCCAGCATGCCCGATTCCATCACCACCCTGAGGGCCTCGGCCTCATGACCGCTGCGTGTGCGGATTCGGATGCCGGGCACCGCCCTCGCGCCGATCGGCAGTTCCACGGATTCCAGACCATGCATGTGCTCGATCCGGTCGGCGAGGCGCCCCAGGGCCTTGGAGGGCGGATTCTCCGGTTCCACCATCAGGTAGGGGCTGTCGAGTATCTCGCTCTGTACCAGGGCCACGGTGCGTGTGGAACCAGCCGCCCGATCGCGCAATACGTAACGCCGCCAGCCGGACTGGCCGGCGAGCAGGTCGAACAGCCACGCACGCCGCCGCGCCTCCTGGCGATGGAGCGGGTGAAACACCGCTCCGGCACCGGACGACTCGATCACGCCCAGACGTTCCAGCTCGACCATCAGGAAGCTCTCCTTGCCCGACCACGGTTCGTAGCCCATGCGCCCGCCCGCGGTGCGCATGCGTCGGCCACGGGCACGCATGCGGCGCATGGCCAGCAGCGCCGGCACCACGGTGGCCAGGAAGACCACCATGAGCAGGAACAGATAGATCAGCGTGTCGCGATAGATCTCCAGATCGTCCATACCTCAGCTCCAGACGGGCACCGGCCGCACCGATGCCCTGTGATAGACTCGCCTCCCATGTCAGCCCGCAACGCGCCTCGTCATGCGCCCCTTGCCCCGCCCCCGGCCGGGTGACACCCCGCTTATGTCTGATCGTCCCGATCACCGTGTCCGCAGGGCCTATGCCCAGTGTACACGCCGGGCCCGGGCCCACTATGAGAACTTCCCGGTGGCATCGCTGTTGTTGCCGGCCCGCATGCGAGGCCCGGTAGCAGCCATCTACGTGTTTGCGCGCCGTGCCGACGACCTCGCCGACGAGGGCACGCTGACCCCGCAGCAACGCCTGGAAGCCCTTGATGCGCTGGACAGGAGGCTCGAGGCTGCGGCCGCGGGCGAACCCGATGACGATGACGGCTTCATCGCGCTGTCCCACGCCATCCGCGCGCACGGGCTGCCCGTCTCCCTGTTCCGGGACCTGCTCGATGCCTTCCGCCAGGACGTGACGGTCACACGTTATCAGGACTTCGGGCAGGTGATGCAATACTGCCGGCGCTCCGCCAACCCTGTGGGTCGGCTGCTGCTGCATCTTGCCGGGCACGCGGATGCACGCAAGACAGCCTGTTCCGATGCCATCTGCTCCGCACTGCAGCTGATCAACTTCTACCAGGATCTCTCGCAGGATTATCACGAGATGGGACGCATCTACCTGCCCCAGGACGAGATGGCCCGCTTCGGCGTGAGCGAGGCGCATATCGCCGAGGCCGTCACCGACCCGGCCATGCGCCGCCTGATGCACTTTCAGTACGACAGGGCCGACCGGCTGCTGCGCTCCGGTGCGCCGCTGGGTGCCGAACTCGGGGGGCGATTCGGGCTCGAGATCCGCATGATCACGGTTGCGGGGGCGCGCGTATTGTGGCATTTGAAACGGCGCGAGGCCGACGTGTTCTCGCGTCCGCGCCTGCGGTGGACCGATTACGCAGTCATCCTCAGGAACGCCCTCCTGCCGCGGAGGACCGCCGCCATGGCCAAAGGGTCGCTGTCATGACGCCGGAACAGTACTGCCAGGACAAGGCTGCGCGCAGCGGTTCCAGCTTCTACTACAGTTTCCGGTTCCTGCCGGAGGAACAGCGCCGGGCGATTACGGCACTCTACGCCTTCTGCCGGGAGGTGGATGACGTGGTGGACGAGTGCCGGGAGCCGGACATTGCGCGCCGCAAGCTGGACTGGTGGCGCGAGGAAGTGGCGCGCCTGTTTGCGGGCCACCCCGGCCATCCGGTGACCCGTGCCCTGCAACCGGCCATCGAGCGCTACAATCTACCCGAGGAGCACTTCCGGGAGATCATCGACGGCATGCAGATGGACCTGGATTATGACGCCTACCCCACGTTCACCGAACTCTCCCTGTACTGTCATCGCGTGGCGTCCGTGGTGGGTCTGATGGCGGCCGAGATCTTCGGCTACGAGGACCGGCAGACCACCCGCTACGCCCACGACCTGGGGATGGCCTTCCAGCTCACGAATATCCTGCGCGACGTTCACGAGGACGCCTTGCGCGGCCGCGTGTACATCCCGCTGGACGAGTTGCGGCGGTTCGGTGTGGAGCCCAAGGAACTCACCCTGCCCCAGGCATCGGACCGGCTCCGCGCACTGTTCGAGTTCCAGGGACGTCGCGCACGGGACTACTACGACCGGGCCTTCGAACGGCTCCCCGAATCGGACCGTTATGCCCAGCGAAGCGGCATCATCATGGCAACCATCTACCGCACGCTGCTGGACGAGATCGAGCGCGATGGCTACCGGGTGCTGGAGCGGCGCATCCGGCTCACACCGCTGCGCAAGCTGTGGATCGCCTGGCGCACGGCGCGGAAGGAGAAGCGGCGTCATCGCCGCCGGCAACTCGCATGAGACCCGTGGACACGATTGTCGTGGGCGCCGGGTGGTCGGGTCTGGCCGCGGCGGTGGAACTGGCCGCCGCCGGCCGGGAAGTCACCGTGCTGGAAGCCGCGCAGCAGCCCGGCGGACGGGCCCGCAGTGTCGCCCTGGGAGACCATGTCCTGGACAACGGTCAACACGTCCTGCTTGGGGCCTACGAACACATTCTGGCCCTGCTGCACAGACTCGAGGTCGCCGAAAGCGAAGTGCTCCTGCGCCTGCCTCTGGATCTGACCATGCGTGCGCCGGAAAGGCGCGGCCTTGCGCTTTCTCCCCTGTACCTGCCCGCGCCGCTGCACCTGCTCGCCGGATTGCTCACCGCACGCGGGGCCGGTCTGTTCGAGACGCTGCGCGCCCTTCCCGGCATCCGGCGCATGATCCGGGAGACAGATACAGAGGACATCACCGTTGCCACGCTGCTGCAGCGTTGCAACCAGCCCGAGAGCCTGCGACGTGGCCTGTGGTCACCCCTGTGCCTGGCCGCCCTGAATACGCCGGTGCACGAGGCCTCGGCCAGGCTCTTCACGGAGGTGCTGAAGGAGGCCTTCACCGGTCATCGCAGCCACTGCGATCTGCTGTTGCCTCGGGTGGACCTTGATCGCGTCCTGGCACAACCGGCGCAGCGTTACCTGGAGGACCGGGGCGGACGCCTGCTCACCGGCCGGCGGGTGACCGGCGTGGAACCGCTTGAGTGGGGTCTGCGCGTTCGGATGCGGGATCTCGACCTCGAGGCCGGCAACGTGATCCTGGCCACACCGCCCAACGTGAGCGCCGCGCTGCTGACCCCGCTGCCCGACATGCGCGGCGTGGTGCGGGGCCTGGAGCAACTGGGTCAGGAACCCATCTGCACCATCTACCTGCAGTATCCCCCCGAGGTGCATCTGCCCATGCCCATGGTGGGTGTGCTGGACCTTACCGCACAATGGGTCTTCGATCGCCGGCACACGGGGCAAGCGGGCGTCATGGCCGTGGTGGTATCGGGTCCGGGCGCCCACATGGACCTGGACAACGACGCGCTGGCCAGGCAGGTGACTGCCGAACTGGCGCTCCTGTTTCCCGACTGGCCGGCCCCGCAGGCGCACTGGGTGGTGCGCGAGAAACGCGCCACGTTCCGCGCCGCCGCCGGGTGCGAAGCGCTCCGGCCCGCCATGCGCACACCGATCCGCGGGCTCTGGCTCGCCGGTGATCATGTGCGCAACGGTCTGCCGGCCACCCTCGAAGGGGCCGTGCTGAATGGCATACAATGCGCCCGCGCCATCATCCGTGAAACCGCGCCGGACGCCTGACATCCCTGTACGCTCCTACTCATGACACCCGAACAACTCCTCGCCTACCAGCCACCGCCCGACCTGCTGGCGGAACGCGTCATCCTCATCACCGGTGCCGGTGCCGGCGTCGGACGCGCCCTGTCTCTGGCTTGCGCACGCCTGGGTGCCACGGTGATTCTCCTGGACAAGGAGATCAAGGCCCTGGAAGCGGTCTATGACGAGATCGAGCAGTCGGGCGCACCACAGCCGGGTATCTATCCCATGAACCTGGAAGGCGCCACCGCCAAGGATCACGAGGATCTGGCAGACAACCTCGCGTCGCAAATGGGGCGGCTGGACGGCTTGGTGCACAACGCCGGATGGGTCGGCAGTCTGACACCGTTCAAATATTACGACGTGGAACTCTGGTCACGGGTGATCACCACGAACCTCCACGCACCCTTTCTGCTCACGCGGGCGGTGCTCCCCCTGCTGGAGGCCGCACCCGACCCTGCCATAGTGTTCTCCGCCCATGACAGCGCGCGCGCCTACTGGGGCGCCTTCGGCGTCGCCAAGGGCGGCCAGGAGGCGATGCTGAAGATCCTCTCGGAGGAATACGCCGGCGAGCGCTTCATACGCGTCAACGGAGTGGACACCGGCCCGCTGAGAACCCGGATGCGTACCCAGAACTACCCCGGCGAGAACCCCAACAAGCACCCGACACCCGAGGCCGTGCTCGCCCCCTACCTCTACTTCCTCGGTCCCGACGCCGGCCGCACCACCGGCGAGATCATCCGCCTCGAAGGCAAGGTGGTTGCCTGAACTGCGCGTTTGCCACGAGAAAGGCATGTTCTCTCGCGAAGGCGCGAAGCTCGCAAAGAAAACCTCTTAGGGTATTTAACGGTCTTGGATTGCCGGGCCGTGCCTGCCGATGCGACGAGGTTCTGCGTCCTGCCAGTGGTGGGCAAAACGCCCCTTTACCACGAAGCACACGAAGGTCACGAAGAAAAAGACTTTCTCTCGCAAAGGACGCAGAGCACGCCAAGAAGGGCTTGTATGGTGAGACGCCGCCGGACGCGGAATCATGTCGGCACGGCGGGCACGGCCCGCCCTATGAATCGGTTTCCTTCGCGGGCTTCGCGCCTTCGCGAGAGGACATGTTTTTTCTTCGTGCCCTTCGTGGTTCAACCCGTATTCCGCTCGCGTCCGCAATTCCAGCACTGCGTAAACGCCGCTTCCAGGTGCTCGCCGCAGCCGGGGCAGGTCCAGCCGGTGGCATCCTCGGGGCCGACGGCGGTGACCGCCTCGATGATCTCCCGCGCCCGGGATTCGTCGTCGTCCTCCATGACCCATACCTCGGGCCAGCATTCCGTGGGCGGCAACTCTCCTGCCGCACCCGTCAGCAGGCCATGTCGCACGATGGCGCGAATGCCCTCGTTTTCAAGCACGCCCTGGATGAAACCGGCCGCAGCCACATCGCTGGCTGAGAAGACCCGCTTCATGGATTAACCCGAGCTCCGGGTGGCGCTCTGGAAGTACTCCAGGGCCTTCCGGACGGCGAACAACGGGGCCTCCTCGAGGCTTTCCGGATCGCCGGCAGGGCCCACGTCGGCGTAGTACTTGCGAAACGCCAGGATGTGAATCGGCAGTTCCCTGGCAAACAGGTCATTGCCCTCAATGAAATACTGACCCAACGCCAGCACCAGGCGGGCCCGCATGGCAGGCGGTAAATCCGTGGCCTCCGTCTCCAGACGAACCTGCGGCAATTCACCCGTTGCCGCGTCCACCGTCAACCGGACCCGCTCCGCTGGCCCCGTCACCTCGCCGAGTCTCAGTGTCTCATCCAGGTTCAGATGCCCCTTGGTGCGGACATGATCGAATGGTTGGTAGATCTTGCTGGACATGTTCACCGCCCAAAGCTCCAGCTGCTCGCGAAGCGCCGACGCCTCTTGAGCCTCGCCCAGTTCGTGCATGATCCGGGCATAGAGCAGGTCCCAGACCCAGATCTGGCCATACTCCGGCAACTCGCCCTGCGGGCTGACCATGACAGGCGAGGACGCGTCGGTAGAAAGCTGTATTTCAAAGCCAGTCAAAGGCCCTCCACCCATAGTGTTAAAAGGCAGATTGCACAACCTTGCCCCTCAGTATACCAAGTGGGGTTCAGTCAGCTGAGTGCTGATCGCTGAGTGCTGAGTGCTGACCAACAAAAAAAAAGGGCCCCTGGCGGGGCCCCAATGGGGGGGAGGTATTTCGTTCAGGACATATACAGACCGCCGTTCACCGGGATGTTGGCTCCAGTGATGTAATCGGCCTTGCTGCTGCTCAGAAAACCCACCACGTGTGCGATTTCCTCGGGCGTCCCCATGCGCCTCATGGGCACCTGGGCGACGATCGCCTCCCGGACTTCATCGGGCATGGCAAGCGTCATGGCGGTGGCGACATAACCCGGGGAGACGGAATTGACCGTCACGCCCTTGGTGGCGGCCTCCTGGGCCAGGGACATGGTGAAGCCGTGGATGCCGGCCTTGGCGGAGGCGTAGTTGCACTGGCCAAACTGACCCTTCTGGCCGTTGACCGAGGAGATGTTGATCACGCGGCCGAAACCACGCTCCAACATGCCCTCGATCACGTGCCGGGTGACGTTGAACACGCTGTCCAGGTTGGTGGACATGACTTCCCGCCACTGCTCCTCGGACATCTTGCGCAGGGTCTTGTCCCGCGTGATGCCCGCACAGTTGACCAGGATGTCCACCGGCCCGATGCGCTTCTCGACGTCCTCGATCATCGCCCGGGCGCCCTCGAATGAGGACACGTCACCGGGCGCGATCTCGACCTCGATACCGTCGGCCAGCTGTTCCTGCTGCCAGGCCTTGGCCTGTGACTCCAGCTCCGGCAGGTAGTTGGCGACCACCAGGCAGCCGCGGCCGGTCAACTCCCGGCAGATGGCTGTTCCGATGCCGCCGGTCCCGCCGGTCACCAGGGCTACACGTCTCGACATGGCTCCGCCTCCTTCCGGCTTTCCCGCAGCCTTTCAGGCGGCACGCTTGGCGGTGGCGGAAGCAGCCTGCTTGACGTTCTCGCCGGCGCTCTTGACGGCCTCGTCCACCAGCTTGCTGGCGGAATCACGGGCCTCGCTGAGCACTTCGGAGCCGCTCTTGCAGCTGGTCAGCACCTTCTGGCCATACTCGCGGGCCAGCTCGGCCTGACCGGACACCACTTCCTGGTAGCCCTTGGCCTTGGCCATCAGCTCCAGGTTCTTCACGCCGGTTTCCACCCAGGCGTCCACCAGCTCCATCTGCTGGCTCATCAGCTTCTCCAGGGCGGCCTGGTTGATCTCGGCCAGACGGCGGGAGGTCTCAAAGGCGCTCTCGCCCATCTTGTTCATCATTTCAAACATGTCTTTCATGGTTTTACCCTCCGGGGTAGCGTTTCGGGATTTCGGCAATTGCTGCATCGCAGCAATGTTGCATTGCACAATATAGGCTCCGGGGATCGGAAGTCAAGGGCTCCGATGAAATTTTCCTCCAGCCGTCTATCGATCCGGACCTGACCCCGATGGGGCACCGACCGGAATAATGGGCAACCCTGGGGCGTTTCACCCAATGAACCCCTGGAAAGGCCACCGAAATGCCCCTCTTCCCGCCCCGCATGAGCCAGGAACGCAGGATTCCCCGCCTTCCCTGGTTTGTCCTCTTGTTGCCGGCCTTCCTGTTCTCGGCCGCCTCCGGGGTCTCCGCCCAGGAGCCGGAACCCCAGAGCATGCGCGCCGACCCGGACCACGTGCGTATCTGGAACGGCTTCGTGGACGATGCCTACCAGCTTCACCTGCAACAGCTTCGGGACCATCCCGTGCGCACCGAGAGCCGACTCGGCGGCTACGCACCCGGCACATCCGCGGGCCCGGAGTTTTACCGCGAGGTGTCCTATTACGACGAGGCATCCGATCGATTGCTGAGCCGGATTCGCTGGGAGAACGGCGAAATCCACTCCATACATGGCATCCAGGTGTTCCTTCACCACGACGACGGCCGGGTCGCGGTGGAGTACACGGCCACGTACTTGCCGGAGTTTCGCAATGCGCCCATACAGACCATCGTGAATCTCCATCACCGCACGGGGGATCTGCGCGCCTTCCGACAGTTCGATGCCTCAGGAAGCAGACTGTATGAGCAGTGCCGGGGCACCCACGAGGGCGAATCTGTCTGGGTAGAGGCGGAGTTCTTCCCCGTTCCCGATGAACTGCGGGACACCGATCTGTACCAGCGCTGCTTCGCAAATCTCGACGAATCCCCGGGGAACCGCCTTGATCCCCTGCACGCCAGCAACAGGGTGCGTCAGTGGCCTGCCTACGTCCCCGCCTCCCGCGCAGAACTGGACCGACTGATCGAGCAGTACGACCGCCAGATTCCCGTCACGCCGTTGCGCGGCGATCTGTGGGTAAAGCGCGGTGATGCCTATTTCCTGCGCGGCGACTTCGATCGGGCCATCGCCGACTACGAGGCCGCACTCGACATCGACGAGGCCCTTGACGGGGCGTGGTTCGGACGCGGTATGGCGCTGGCTCGCAAGGGGAAAATCCGAGAGGGCATCGAGGATATGAACGTCTACCTGGAACGCAATCCCGAGTGCTCGCTGGGCTATACCAAACGCGGGATTCGTTACCTGTGGCTCGGAAAGCCCGAGCGCGCAGAGGCGGATTTCCGCGAGGCGCTGCGTATCGACCCCAACAACGCCGAGGCGCACAGCGACCTGGGCGTCGTGCTGGCGCAGAGACAGGATTACGAGGCGGCCGTCGAGCACATGGAAGCCGCCGTGCGCAACGACCCGACCTACCAGAAGGCGTACCACAATCTGGCCATGGTGCATTACCTGCAGGACCGGCCGGACAAGGCGATGGAAGCCGTGGATTCAGCGCTGGAGATCGCCCCCTACGCGCGCGATTCCCTCATGCTCAAGGGGGAGATCCTGAAAGCGGTGGGTGAAGACGATGCCGCCCGGGAACTCCAGGAGGCCGCCAGCACCCTGCCCCGGCGCGACTGGTCGGAGCGTGTGCCGCTGACGACACAACCCTGAAGGAATCCGTCAGCCCTTGTTCTCCGGGTCGTCCTTGGGATCCTTGTCGGATGAACCGCCCTTGGTGCCGGGCATGGGGAAGCCGGCGGCCTTGAAGAACTCGCTCTGCATGTCCTGCCAGAATTTGAGATTGCGGCGGGTCATCTCCCCCACATCCCACACGTCCTTGGTGCCCATGGCCTCATGCATCTGCCGCGCGAAGCGCTGCTGCTGCTCCGAGAAAAACCGCAGGCTCTGATCCAGGTAGCCGGAGAAGGCATCGTGCACCGCCTCGTCATAGAAGCGGATGAAGCGCGTCAGCATCTCCGTGGTGAACAGGGGATCACCGCCGGTCTCCTGATCGGTGATGATCTGGATCAGGATGCTTCTGGTGATGTCCTCACTGGTCTGACTGTCCAGCACCTTGATGTCGGTTCCCGAACGCACCAGCTTCTGCACGTCACTGAGCGTGACGTAGCGGCTTTCCTCGGTGTCGTACAGCCGACGATTCGGATACTTCTTGATGATGCGCGGTTCGTTCACCCTCACTGCTCCCTCAGACCTTCGGTGCCCCGGTTTCAATCGCGACGGCACGCTGGAAAGACATTTCTACCACGAAGCGCACGAAGAACACGAAGAAAAAAAGAAATGTTCTCTCGCAAAGGCGCGAAGCACGCAAAGAAAACCGTAATCATAGGGCGGGCCATGCCCGCCGATTCAGCCATCGGTTAATGTCCGATGGCGCGCCGAGAGCGCATTGCAAACACGCTCATTCCTTGGCGTGCTTTGCGCTCATTGCGAGACACCAATTTGACTTTTCTTCGTGCCCTTCGTGTGCTTCGTGGTGAACAATCATTTAGTGCATGTGCTGGCCGCCGTTGGCGGCCAGGTTGGCGCCGGTGATGAAGCCGGCGTGTTCCGAGGCCAGAAAGGCTACCACATGGGCGATCTCTTCGGGACGCCCGAGGCGCCCGACCGGAATCTGCGCGATGATCTTCTCACGCACATCCTCAGGCACCGCCATCACCATGTCGGTGGCGATGTAACCGGGAGAGACGGTATTCACCGTCACCCCCTTGCGGGCCACTTCCTGGGCCGCGGACATGGTGAAACCATGAATGCCCGCCTTGGCAGAGGCGTAGTTGGCCTGGCCGAACTGCCCCTTCTGGCCGTTGATGGACGAGATGTTGATCACCCGGCCCCAGCCTCGCTGCGCCATGTCCGCGAGCAGGGGCTGGGTCATGTTGAACACGCTGTCCAGGTTGGCGTTGATCACCTCGCGCCAATGCTGGGGCGTCATCTTCTTGAGGGTGGTGTCTCGGGTGATGCCGGCGTTGTTCACCAGGACATCCACGGGGCCCAGATCCTCGGCGACCTGGTTGATGAGCTTCACGCAGGCATCGTAATCGCCCACGTCGCAGGCGTAGATGGCCATGTCATAGCCCTGCTCCTTCAACTCCGCCTGCCAGGTCCTGGCCTTTTCCTCGTTGCGATAGGTCGTGGCCACGCGCGCGCCAAGGTCGGCGAGACGCGTGCAGATGGCCGTGCCGATGCCGCCCGTGCCGCCGGTGACCAGGGCAACCCGTCCTCTCAGTTCTCCGCTCATGTCACACCCCCTCCACGGCCAGCGCCACGCCCTGTCCGCCACCGATGCACAGGGTGGCAAGGCCCTTGCGCGCCCCGGTGCGCTTCATGCCGTGAAGGAGCGTGACGAGCACGCGCGCGCCGGAGGCACCGATGGGATGTCCAAGGGCGATGGCGCCACCGCTGACGTTCACCTTGGAAAGGTCCCAGCCCATGGAACGGTTCACGGCGATGGCCTGTGCGGCGAACGCCTCGTTGGCTTCCACGAGATCCAGATCCGAGGGCTTCCATCCCGCTATCTCCAGGCAGCGGGTGGCCGCCGGGATCGGCCCGGTCCCCATGAGCGCCGGATCAACGCCCGCCGCCGAGAAGGAAACAATACGCGCCAGGGGCTTCAGGCCCAGGTCCCGGGCACGCGCCTCGCTCATCACGATGACGCCGGCGGCACCGTCGTTGATGCCGGAGGCGTTGCCGGCGGTCACGGTGCCCTCCTTGCTGAAGGCCGGGCGCAGCTTTGCGAGCCCTTCTGCCGTGGTGCCGTGACGCGGGAACTCGTCGGTGTCGAACACGATGGGATCGCCCTTTCGCTGAGGGATTTCGATGGGCACGATCTCGTCGGCAAAGACGCCGGATTTCTGGGCCTTCTCGGCGCGCTGCTGGGATTCCGCGGCAAAGGCGTCCTGGTCTTCCCGGCTGATCTTGAACTCCCCGGCCACGTTCTCGGCGGTGTTGCCCATGTGGTACTGGTTGAAGGCGCACCACAGACCGTCGACGATCATGGAATCCACCAGTTCCCACGGGCCCATCTTCTTCCCGGTGCGGGAGGCGGGCAGCACGTGCGGCGCCAGGCTCATGTTTTCCTGGCCGCCGGCGATGACCGCCTCGGCGTCGCCACAGCGAATGGCCTGCCACGCAAGCTGGACCGCCTTGAGGCCGCTGCCGCAGACCTTGTTGATGGTCATGGCAGGCACCGACACCGGCAGGCCGGCGGCCATGGCCGCCTGGCGGGCGCCATTCTGGCCAATCCCCGCTTGCAGCACCTGACCGAGAATCACCTCGCCGATGTCATCCGGCGACACGCCGGATCTTTCCATCAGGGCCTTGATCACCCTGGCACCCAGCTCGGTGGCGGGTATGCCCGACAGTGCGCCGTTGAAGGAACCGATGGGGGTTCTGACTGCCTCCACGATCACGGTGGAATCACTCATTGGATCTCTCTCCTCGTCAGGATTTCAGGTAAACGGACTGGCCGGATTCGATACTGGAACCATGCAGGACCGACTCCCCTGTCTATAACAGATGGACTCGCGCTCTGCCGGTTCCCTTTGCCGGTCACGGGAAATTGTTGCACTGCACCATTTTTATGTTAGGCTACTTTCCATTGACAGTACACACTTTCTCCGGGGCGGCGCCCCGGACAGGCAGGAGCACCCCTTATGAGCGATTCAAATCCCTTCAATCCGGACGCCTGGATGGAGGCCCAGCGCAAGTACTGGGACGCGTGGCTCGACCTGTCGCGCACCTCCATGGAAGCAGCCCAGGCCGCTGACCCCGCCCGAACCGAACTTCCCAACCCCTGGGCGGGCGCCCTGGATCAGTGGTGGAAATCGGTCTCGCCGGCCGCGCCTCCGGATGCCCGGGATTTCTACAACCGCATGATGGATCTCGGCCGCGGCTACTTCACCATGGCCGAGGGGCTGATGCGCCAGAACGGCGGCAAGTCGGGTACCGATGCGCTCAAGAGCTGGCTGGACCAGTGTTCCGATGCCCTGCGCAAGGTGGGCATGGGCGCAGGACAGGCCGATGACCGGACCCGGGATTTCATGGCCTTCTGGCAGCTGCCCATGGACACCTGGCAGCGGGTGGCCTCGTCGTTCATGCCGCTTCCGGGCGACATGCTGAAGGCGCTGCGGCCGGAGGGCGCCGCAGCCTTCGGACCCGGCGAACACCTGGAGCATTTCCTGTCGCTGCCCGGTGTGGGATATACACGCGAATCCCAGGAGCAGTACCAGTCCCTCGCCCGCCGGGTCCTGGAGTACCAGCGCGCCTACCAGGCCTATGAGGCCGGACTGGCCAAGGTGGCCCTGGATTCCGTGGAGCGCTTCCGTGCCCGGCTGGACGATGCGGCCCGCCGGGAGAAGCCCATCACGACCATGCGAGAGCTGTTCAATGAGTGGGTGGACGTGTGCGAGGAGGTCTACGGCGAGTATTCGGTCTCCGATGAATACGCACGCACCTACGGCGAACTGGTCAACGCCCTGATGGCGGTGAAGAAGGAAGGATCCAGGCTCGTGGACGAGGTGCTGGAGGGACTCAACATGCCGACCCGGCGCGAGATCAGCACCCTACACCAGCGTTTCCAGGAAAGCCGCCGGGAGATTCGCAGTCTGCGCCGGGAGCTCGACGCGCTGAAGGGCGACAACGGCGCCGCTGCCGAAGAGAGCCCGAAACCTGCGAAGACCGCGGCACCCAAGAGCGCGCCCAAGCGCAAGGCCGCTGCGCCCGCGAAAAAGTCCGGCGGCAGCAAGGCCGAGGCGAGCGGGAAGTCCACGAACAAGAGGAGTTGAGGCAATGATTCCCGTACAGATGCGACCCGACCAGATCATGGCCGAACTGGCCGAGTTCCAGACCAAGCTGGGACACGGCCTGCAGAACCTCATGGAAGTGGGCGAGATCCCCACCGGCGTGACGCCCAAGGAGGCTGTCTACGAGGAGGACAAGCTCACCCTCTATCGCTTCCAGCCGCCGGCCTCCAAGGTCCAGAACCGGGTCCCGGTCCTGATCGTCTACGCCCTGGTGAACCGACCCTACATGACCGACCTGCAGGAGAACCGCTCCATCGTGCGCGGCCTGCTGGACGCGGGCCTGGATGTCTATCTCATCGACTGGGGCTACCCGGACCGGGCCGACCGTTTCCTCACCTTGGACGATTACATCAACGGCTATATCGACCGTTGCGTGGACGTAATCCGCAAGCGCCACAAGGTGGACGCCATCAACCTGCTGGGGATCTGTCAGGGCGGCACGTTCAGCCTGTGCTACAGCGCCCTGCACCCGGAAAAGGTCAAGAACCTGATCACCATGGTGACGCCAGTGGATTTCCACACCCCCGACAACGTGCTCAGCCGCTGGGTCCGGCACGTGGACGTGGATCTGCTGGTGGACACCATGGGCAACATCCCCGGTGAGCTGCTCAATGCCACCTTCCTTATGCTCAAGCCCTACCAGCTGATCGGCCAGAAATACCTGGACATGGTGGATCTGCTGGATGACAGCAGCAAGGTCAACAACTTCCTGCGCATGGAGAAGTGGATCTTCGACAGCCCCGACCAGGCCGGCGAGACCTACCGTCAGTTCATCAAGGACTTCTACCAGAAGAACGCCCTGATGAACGGCGGGGTGCAGATCGGCAGCCGGCGCGCGGACCTGGCCAACCTCACCATGCCCGTGCTGAACGTCTTCGCCGAACAGGATCACCTGGTTCCCCCGGCCGCCTCCAGGGCGCTGGAGAAGGTTGCCGGCACCAAGGACTACACGGAGCTCTCCTTCCCGGGCGGACACATCGGCATCTACGTCAGCGGCAAGGCCCAGAAGCAGGTGCCGCCGGCCATAGGGAATTGGATACACGAGAGGACGTGACGAACCACCGCCCCCCGTAGGAGCCCGGCCCTCCGGGCGAACCCCCCTGCTCGGGTTCCGGGTATCCGTGCATGAAGTGCGGCACCCGTAGGAGCCCGGCCCTCCGGGCGAAAACCCCTGAGCGAGCCCCGTTCGCCCAGGGGGCTGGGCTCCTACAGGCCCCATGCAGCATCTCAATTTCCAGTTCCCGACTCCCATTTCAACCGGCAATCGTCATCAATTTCGTCACTCTCCCCCAAAAGAAAATCTGATAACTGCCATATATCAATAAGTTGAAAAATATCCTCTCGAACAATTGTTGACACTTGCGTCAAACAAGCTAGTGTCCTGTTAGCGCCAATTGATCCGGGACCACGGGACGAACGACGGCATGAGGTCGGGCCTGGGAGCAGCCTAAGTCCGACAGGCTCCTGGCCCATGCCACCACCGGGGTCCTTTCGGATTCAGTACAACCCGACGATGACTGCCGAACGGCCGCGCGTGGCTCCCCGAGGAGCGTCGCCCGCGTCCGGTCCGGCGGGCATCACAACGGCAGGAAACCGGAGAGGAGAGAGTCATGGGGTATGAAGAAGTCTACAACCGCGCACTGCGCGATCCCGAGGGGTTCTGGGCCGAGGCAGCCGAAGCCATTCACTGGGACTCACCCTGGGAAAAGGTACTCGACGACTCGAATGCGCCGTTCTACCGCTGGTTCGCGGGTGGTCGACTGAATACCTGCTACAACGCCCTCGACCGTCACGTGGATGAAGGGCGCGCCGACCAGCCGGCGATCATCTACGACAGCCCGGTCACGGACACTAAACAGTCCATCACCTACCGCGAGATGCGCGACCGGGTCGCCCTGTTCGCCGGGGCGCTGGTCAAACTCGGGGTGGCCAAGGGCGATCGCGTGATCATCTACATGCCCATGGTGCCCGAGGCCCTGGTGGCCATGCTCGCCTGCGCGCGCATCGGCGCCGTGCACTCCGTGGTCTTCGGCGGCTTCTCCGCGCACGAACTGGCCACGCGCATCGACGATGCCCAGCCGAAGGTCGTGGTGGCCGGCTCCTGCGGCATCGAACCCACGCGCGTGGTGCAGTACAAGCCCCTGCTGGACAAGGCCATCGAGCAGGCCAAACACAAGCCTGGTCACTGCATCATCCTGCAGCGTCCCCAGGGCCCGGGGGACATGGTTTCCGGCCGCGACATCGAGTGGAACGAGGCGCTGGAAGGTGCCGAAGCGCAGGACTGCGTGAGCGTAGCCGCCACCGACCCCCTGTACATCCTCTACACCTCGGGGACCACCGGCAAACCCAAGGGCGTGGTGCGCGACAACGGCGGCCATGCCGTGGCGCTGAAGTGGAGCATGGAGCACATCTACGGCGTCAAACCCGGCGAGGTGTACTGGGCCGCTTCCGACGTGGGCTGGGTGGTGGGCCACTCCTACATCGTCTACGGCCCGCTGCTGCACGGGTGCACCACCATCATTTACGAGGGCAAGCCGGTGGGCACACCGGATGCCGGTGCCTTCTGGCGCGTGATCTCCGAACACAAGGTGGCCGCCATGTTCACTGCGCCCACCGCCTTTCGGGCCATCAAGAAGGAAGATCCCAGGGCCGAGCATCTCAAGCGCTACGACCTGAGCGGGTTCCGCACGCTCTTCCTCGCGGGCGAGCGTTGCGATCCCGACACCCTCAACTGGGCGGGCGAGATCCTGGATCGCCCGGTCATCGACCACTGGTGGCAGACGGAGACCGGCTGGGCCATCGCCGGCAACTTCGTGGGCATTGAACAACTGCCGATCAAACCCGGCAGCGCGGGCAAGCCCGTACCCGGTTACAACGTGTGCATCGTCAATGACGACGGCAAGGAGATCGGCGCGGGCGAGATGGGCCGCATCATGGTCAAGCTGCCCATGCCCCCCGGTTGCCTGCCGACGCTGTGGAACAACGACCAGCGCTTCCGCGAGTCGTACCTCGACGCCGTGCCCGGATATTACCTCTCCGGCGACTCCGGTTACCTGGACGAGGACGGCTACCTGTTCGTCATGGGCCGCATCGACGACACCATCAACGTGGCCGGCCACCGGCTCTCCAGCGGTGCCATGGAAGAGGTGCTCGCCGCACACCCGTCCGTGGCCGAATGCGCGGTGATCGCCGTGGCCGACGAACTCAAGGGTTCGGTTCCGGTCGGGCTGGTGGTGATGAAGAGCGGCGTCAGCCAGGAAAAAGACGCCCTCGCCAGGGAACTGATCGCCCAGGTGCGCGAGGAGATCGGCCCGGTGGCGGTGTTCAAGAAGGTGGCCGTGGTGGACCGCCTGCCCAAGACCCGCTCCGGCAAGATCCTGCGCGCGGTCATGCGCAAGATTGCCGACAACGAGTCCTACCAGACGCCGGCCACCATCGATGACCCGGCCATCCTGGACGAGATCCGCGCGGCCCTGCAGTCCATTGGCCTGGCGGGCGGCGGCAAGTGAATCACTGCCACTGAATGTGCGCCGCACAGACTGTGGAGGAAGGACTGATGGAAATTTTCTCTCGCAAAGAACGCAAAGCACGCCAAGGAAACCTTTCATAGGGCGGCCCATGCCCGCCGTATTGGCTGTATCCAGAGATCTTCTTGGCGTGCTTGGCGGACTTTGCGAGAGAATTCCCTGCCTTTCACCGCGAGAGGAAGGGTAACAATAATGTCAACACCATAAAGGGATATTCGTCAAAATACGGGATATAATACTTGCTTATGCGAGATATTGTTGACAATATAGGCACTGATATGAACCCTGAACAGCAAGGCCTCACGCTCTCGGAGCGGGTTTTCCGCCGGCTTCGCCAAGCCATCGTGGAGGGCGAGATTCCGGCGGGCAGCAAGATCAGCGAGCCGGAACTCGCGACCGCCTACGGCATCAGCCGGGGGCCCCTGCGCGAGGCCATCGGTCGCCTCGAGGGCTGCCACCTCGTCGAACGCAAGGCTAACGTGGGCGCCCGGGTGGTCACCCTCACCCAGGTCGACCTGATGGAGCTCTACTTCCTGCGCGAGTCCCTGGAAGGCCTGGCGGCACGGCTGGCGGCGGAGCGGATCACCGACGCCGAGATCGACGAGCTGCGCCGCCTTCTGGCGCAGCATGAGCAGCGCGTGGAACTGCAGGAAGGGGTGGCCTACTTCCAGAAGGAAGGCGACCTGGACTTTCATTACCGCATCGTCCAGGCCAGCGGCAACGCACGGCTCATCCAGCTGCTGTGCAATGATCTCTATCACCTGATGCGCATGTACCGCTACCAGTACGGCATGGCCAGCAACCGTGCGCGCAACGCCTTCCGCGAGCACGGCCACATCGTCGAGGCCATTGCAGACCGTGACGGTGAGATGGCCGAACTGCTCATGCGCCGTCACGTGCGCGTATCGCGAGAGAACGTGGCACGCCAGTTCGCCGAACACCCGGACCAGTCACCCAACATCCGCATTGCAGGCTAGCCGCTTGCACGGCGCCAGGAGCCACTCATGAGCGATCTCAATGCCCTCACGCCCGGCGCCCGCCTGCGCCAGGCCGTGTCGGAAGAAAAGCCCCTGCAGGTGGTGGGCGCCATCAACGCCTATCACGCCACCCTGGCCGAACACGCCGGCTACCGCGCGCTCTACCTGTCCGGCGGCGGAGTTGCGGCGGGTTCGCTGGCGCTGCCGGATCTCGGCATCAGCACCCTGCACGACGTGCTCGAGGATGTGCGCCGCATCACCTACATCACGCAGCTTCCGCTGCTGGTGGACGCGGATACCGGTTTCGGCCCCAGCGCCTTCAACATTGCACGCACGGTGCGCGAGCTGATCCGTGCAGGCGCCGCGGGCTGTCACATCGAGGACCAGGTGCAGTCCAAGCGCTGCGGTCATCGCCCCGGCAAGGCCATCGTGTCAAAGGGGGAGATGGTCGACCGGATCAAGGCCGCCGCCGATGCGCGCACCGATGATTTCGTCATCATGGCGCGCACCGATGCCCTGGCGGGGGAAGGCCTGGAAGCGGCACTGGAGCGGGCCGTTGCCTGCGTGGACGCCGGCGCCGACATGATCTTTCCCGAGGCCGTCACCGAGCTGGACCAGTACCGCCGCTTCGTCGAGGCCACTGGCGTGCCGGTGCTGGCCAATATCACGGAGTTCGGCCAGACGCCCCTGTTCACCACCGGCGAACTCAGGGATGCGGGCGTGGGGCTCGCCCTGTATCCGCTGTCCGCCTTCCGCGCCATGAACCAGGCGGCCATGAAGGTCTACGAGGCCATCCGCCGGGACGGGACGCAGAAGGCCGTGCTCGACATCATGCAGACCCGCGACGAACTCTACGAACACCTGGGCTATCACGCCTACGAACAGCAACTCGACCGCCTGTACCGCCAGGAGGGGGACAACGCAGATGACTGAGACCGATACCACCCAGAGCACGCCCAAGCCCAAGAAGTCCGTGGCCCTCTCCGGCACCGTGGCCGGCAACACCGCCATCTGCACCGTGGGCCGCACGGGCAACGATCTTCACTACCGCGGCTACGATATCCTGGATTTCGCGGACGACGCCGAGTTCGAGGAGATCGCACATCTGCTCATCCACGGCACGTTGCCCAACCGCGCGGAACTGGCCGCCTACAAGGATCACCTGCGTGCGCTGCGCGGTCTGCCGGCGGGGCTGCGTACCGTGCTCGAGCAGATTCCGCCATCGGCACATCCGATGGACGTGATGCGCACCGCCGTCTCCGTGCTCGGCACGATGGAACCGGAGAAGGAGGAGATGACCGTCGCCGGCGCACGCCACATCGGCGATCGGCTGCTGGCGAGCCTGGGCTCCGCCCTGCTCTACTGGTATCACTTCGCGCACAACGGGCGGCGCATCGAGGTGGAGACGGACGACGACAGCGTCGGCGGCCACTTCCTGCACCTGATGCACGGGCGGGCCCCGTCCGAGTCCTGGGTGCGCGCCATGCACACCTCGCTCAACCTCTACGCCGAGCACGAGTTCAACGCCTCCACCTTCACCTCCCGCGTGGTGGCCGGCACCAACTCGGACATGTACTCGGCCCTCACCGGCGCCATCGGTGCCCTGCGCGGCCCCAAGCACGGCGGCGCCAACGAGGTGGCCTGCGAGATCCAGCTTCGCTACGAGAACCCCGACGAGGCCGAGGCGGATATCCGTGAACGGGTGGGACGCAAGGAGATCATCATCGGTTTCGGCCACCCGGTATACACCACCGGCGACCCGCGCAACGAGGTGATCAAGGCCGTGGCCAAACGCCTGTCCGAGGAGCGCGGCACCATGACCATGTTCGCCGTGGCGGATCGCCTGGAAAGCGTCATGTGGGAGCTGAAGAAGATGTTCCCCAATCTGGACTGGTTCTCCGCCGTCTCGTACCACATGATGGGCATCCCCACCGCCCTGTTCACCCCCATCTTCGTGATCTCCCGCACCACTGGCTGGGTCGCCCACGTGATCGAGCAGCGCCTGGACGGCAAGATCATCCGCCCGAGCGCCAACTACACGGGACCGGAGAACCGGAAGTGGGTACCGATGGACAAGAGGTGAAGCGGGAATGAAGTGCGAAGTGGGAATTGGGAAGTGGGAATGAAACCACCCTCACCCCGGCCCTCTCCCTGAGGGAGAGGGAGCGCATCGGGGCTATTCCGACTTCCCAATTCACACTTCCCACTTCCATTCTCCCTTCCCAATTCACACTTCTTACTTCCAAGAAATGCGACATCAGGAGCATTGAGATGAGCCAACACATCGCCGACGCCAACATCCGGCCCGATCCGGATCCCGAATTGCAGGCCATTGCTGACTACGTCTGCGACTACGGCATCGATTCCCACGAGGCGCTGGACACTGCGCGCAACTGCCTGATGGATTCCCTGGGCTGCGCGATGCTGGCATTGCAGTACCCGGAGTGCACCAAGCACCTGGGCCCCGTGGTGCCGGGCACCGTGGTGCCCAACGGCTCTCGCGTCCCGGGCACCCAGTTTCAGCTGGATCCCATCCAGGCCGCGTTCAACATCGGCGCCCTGGTGCGCTGGCTGGACTTCAACGACACCTGGCTCGCCGCCGAGTGGGGACACCCCTCGGACAACCTGGGCTCCATCCTGGCGGTGGCGGATCACCTGAGCCGCAAGGCCGTGGCCGAAGGCAAGGCGCCCATGATCATGGAGCAGGTGCTGCACTATATGGTCAAGGCCCATGAGATCCAGGGCGTGCTGGCGCTGGAGAACAGTTTCAACCGGGTGGGCCTCGACCACGTGGTGCTGGTCAAGGTGGCGTCCGCCGCGGTGACGGCCCACATGCTCGGCGCGAGCCGCGAACAGGTCATCGACGCCGTCTCCCAGGCCTGGGTGGACGGCCAGGCGCTTCGCACCTATCGTCACGCCCCCAATACCGGCTCGCGAAAGTCCTGGGCGGCGGGCGATGCCTGCGGGCGCGCCGTGCGCCTCGCGCTCATGGTCATGAAGGGCGAGATGGGCTTGCCCAGCGTACTGTCCGCACCCCGCTGGGGCTTCTACGACGTGCTCTTCAAGGGCGAGAAGTTCAGTTTCCAGCGCGACTACGGCAGCTACGTGATGGAAAACGTCCTGTTCAAGATCAGCTTCCCGGCCGAGTTCCACGCGCAGACTGCGGTTGAATGCGCGCTGAAGCTGCACGACCAGGTCAAGGACCGCATCGACGAGATCGACCGCATCGAACTGACCACCCAGGATTCGGCCGTGCGCATCATCAGCAAAGACGGTCCGCTGCACAACCCGGCCGACCGCGACCACTGCCTGCAGTACATGGTGGCCGTGCCGCTGATCTACGGTGAACTCACCGCACGCCACTACGAAGACGAGGTGGCCGCCGATCCGCGCATCGACGCGCTTCGCGAAAAGATGCGCGTGACCGAGGATCCGCGTTACTCGAAGGAGTACCACGATCCCGACAAGCGCTCCATCGCCAACGCCATCCAGGTCTTCTTCAAGGATGGCTCCAGCACCGACAGGGTCGAGATCGAGTACCCTATCGGCCACCGCCGCCGTCGCGACGAGGGCATCCCTGTGCTGGAAAAGAAATTCCGCGACGCCCTGCGCACCCGCTTCCCCCGCGGCCAGGCCGAACGCATCTACGACCTGTGCAAGGACCCCGGCCGCCTGTCGGCCACCCCGGTGCACGAGTTCGTGGATCTGTTTCTGATCTGATCCGAAAATCCAACGCAAAGGCGCAGAGACGCAAAGGACGCAGAGAGCAATGATCTGAATACAACCCCGATGTCTGGGTGTTCTTTCTCCCGGAGATTCTTTGCGTTACTTTGCGTCTTCGCGTCTTTGCGTTGAGTCTTTTGCCTTACGGATATCCAACATGACCCAAGTGCACTACGAAGATCTCGGACATGGCATCACGATGATCGATGCCCAGCTCTACCGCCAGGGGCAGGTGTCCACCTACCTTGTGGTCGAGGGCGATCGCGCCGCTTTCATCGAGACGGGCACAGCCCATTCCGTGCCCGCCATGCTGGCGGTTCTGGAGGAAAAAGGCATTCCGCGCGAGAACGTGGACTTCGTGATCCCCACCCATGTGCATCTGGACCACGCCGGCGGCGCGGGCGAGCTGATGCGCCACCTGCCCAATGCGCGCATGGTGATTCATCCCCGCGGCGCCCGGCACATGATCGACCCGGAGAAACTCAACGCCAGTGCGGCGAACGTCTACGGCGAGGAGGAGAAGGAACGCATGTTCGGTACGGTGGTGCCCGTCCCTGCGGAGCGTGTCACCGAGGCCGGCGAAGGGGATGAACTGGACTTCAACGGCCGGCGCCTGCGGTTCATGGACACGCCGGGCCACGCGAAGCATCATTTCTGCGTTGTCGACGAAGGCGGCGACGGCATCTTCACCGGCGACACCTTCGGACTGTCCTACCGCGAGTTCGACACCGAGCGCGGCCCGTTCGTGCTGCCCACCACCACCCCGGTGCAGTTCGATCCCGAGGCCCTGCACCACTCGGTGGACCGCCTGGCAGATCAGGGCCTCAGCTACATGTACCTCACCCATTACAGCCGCGTGGGCGACATTGCACGCCTGCGTGAGGATATGCACCGCCTCATCGACGTCTACGTGGACATGGCCTGGGCACATGCCGACGAGGGCGAAGCCCGCCACGATGCTTTGTGCGAAGACATGATGCAGGTACTGATTGAGCGCCTGCGCGAACACGGCTGCAAGCTGCCCGAAGCGCGCATGCGGGAGCTGCTCGTTCCCGACGTGGATCTCAACGTCCAGGGACTGGAGGTATGGCTGGACAAACAGACCCAGGAGAGCTGATCGTAGCGATGCAGAGCCGGGCACCATGATCCGCGACCCGGTGGATCCCGTGCCCTCCCCCCCGTCGTAGGAGCCCAGCCCTCTGGACGAAAATGGGGACCACCTGCTCGCCCGGAGGGCCGGGCTCCTACGGTGTTGACCAAGTGCCGACGTGTAGGAGCCCGGCCCTCCGGGCGAAGCGAATCCGACAGAACTCCGTGCAAACCTGGCCCCAAGGCCCCCAGGCAACCAACACAGAACACCGAGCGAGGAGGCACCCATGAGCGACACATTCAAGGCCCTGGTCCTGGAAGAAGCCGAAAAGGCACCTGCAGCCAGTATCAAGGACCTCAAGGTATCCGACCTCCCCGAGGGTGACGTGTTGGTGCGCGTCTCCCATTCCGGCCTCAACTACAAGGACGGCATGGTCATCAAGGGCCTGGGGCGACTGGTGCGCCAGTATCCCCACGTGCCGGGCATCGATTTCGCGGGCACGGTGGAGGAATCCGGTGATGAACGCTACAAGCCCGGCGACGCCGTGGTGCTGACCGGCTGGCGCGTGGGCGAGGCTCACTGGGGCGGCTACGCGCAGATGGCGCGGGTGAAGGCGGACTGGCTCGTGCCGCTGCCCGAGGGGCTCACCCCTCGCCGGGCCATGGCCGTGGGGACGGCGGGCTTCACCGCCATGCTGGCGGTGCAGGCCCTGGAGGAC
Organism: Thioalkalivibrio denitrificans; assembly: GCF_002000365.1. Taxonomy (GTDB): domain Bacteria; phylum Pseudomonadota; class Gammaproteobacteria; order Ectothiorhodospirales; family Ectothiorhodospiraceae; genus Thioalkalivibrio_A; species Thioalkalivibrio_A denitrificans. The sequence goes on from NZ_MVBK01000090.1 coordinate 27,322, forward strand.
CATGGCCTGACTACGGACGATGGCGAAGTACTGGTCACCGGCGCGTCGGGCGGTGTCGGCAGCGTTGCCATCACCCTGCTCTCGCGCCTGGGTCATTCCGTTGCCGCAGTCACCGGCCGCCCGGAGAATGCCGACTATCTGAAGTCGCTGGGTGCCGGCACCATCGTGCCCCGCGAGGAGCTGGCCGAAGCACCGGGCAAGCCCCTGCTCAGCGAACGCTGGAGCGGCTGCGTGGATGCGGTCGGGGGCGACATGCTCGCACATGTGCTGGCCGAGATGCGCTATGGCTGCTCCGTGGCCGCGTGCGGACTCGCCGGCGGGCCTAAGCTCACCACCACCGTCCTGCCGTTCCTCCTGCGCGGCGTGAAACTGCTCGGCATCGACTCGGTCATGTGCGACTACAACACCCGCACACTCGCCTGGGAACGCCTCACCGGACTCATTCCGGGCGAGATGCTGGATGCCATGACTACCGAGATCCGACTCGAGGACCTCCCCGAGTACGCCGAGCGTATCCTCAAGGGTCAGGTGCGCGGCCGTGCAGTGGTGGTTCTGGAATGATGTTCATTTGCCACGCAGAAAAAAAAGACATTTCTCTCGCGAAGTCGCAAAGCACGCCAAGTAAATCTGAGCTATGGGGCGGGTCGAGCCCGCCGTAGCCCCGCCGCCCCGAAAACGCGGCGGCGCTTATGGGGCGCCCTGTGAGATGCTCGGATTTCGCGGTGCACTTTGCGCCTCGCCGCTAACGAGTGCTTCCCCGGACGGTATCAACCCCGGCAGGCGGGTTTTCCGACCAACGGTCTCCACGTTGGCCAGCGACGGAAACGATCTGATCGAGCCTCGGAAGGACCTTTCGAATGGCCGGGAAGACGACGAAGACCGGCAATTGGATGCACGAACGGTGGAACACTTTCCGAACCGGATGTTCGGCACGAACCCATCAAAGGATTTTGGGACTCTTCATAAAAAAAATCTTGTTGCGCATTCCGGCGGGCACGGTATAAGGGCGTCGTAAATCGCAGTCTTTCGTTGGGGCTTGGTTCGGGCTCCGGGCTGCGGGTGACCGACATCAACCGTGGAGACATGCCCGCATGGGAAGGGTCCGAGACATCCTCACCATGGACGACGAGTTCGAAAGTCCTGAATGGAGGCAGGAGACCCCCGAGACCCCGCGCACTGACGCGCGTCGCTCCCTGGAGCGGCTGCTGGAAAAGCGCGCCCTGCGCCGCCAGCTGGAAGACACCTTCGGAGACGAAAACTACGCGCTGAACGACCTGGACTGGTAGGCCGGCGACACTTCGTGTCGCCGGAAGGATGAAGGTTGAAGGATGAAGGTCGAATGAACGTCTCCCTTTCATCCTTTAGCCTTCATCCTTCATCCTTGCCTTCACCCCGCCCACCTCCTCGCATTCCTGAACAACCGCATCCACGGCCCCGTCTCGCCCCATTCCGGCGGGTGCCACGAGTACTGCACGGTCCGGAAGACACGCTCCGGGTGGGGCATCATGATGGTCACCCGGCCGTCGCGCGTGGTGAGCCCCGTGATGCCGGCGGGTGAACCGTTGGGATTCTCGGGGTAGTGCTCCGTGGCCTGCCCGCGGTTGTCCACGTAGCGCAGCGCCACACCGGGCAACGAGGCGGCTTCGCCATCCTCCACGGCCACCCTGCCCTCACCGTGGGCCACGGCGATGGGCAAGCGGGAACCAGTCATGCCCTCCAGCAGGATGGACGCACTCTCCACCACCTCCACCAGGGACAGGCGCGCCTCGAACTGTTCCGAGCGGTTGCGCAGGAAGCGCGGCCAATGATCCGCACCAGGGATAAGTTCCTTCAACTGTGAAAGCATCTGGCAGCCGTTGCACACGCCCAGGGCGAAGGTGTCCTCGCGCTCGAAGAAGGCCTGGAAGGCATCCCGGCCACGGGGGTTGAACAGGATGGAGCGGGCCCACCCGCCGCCGGCGCCGAGCACATCTCCGTAGGAGAAGCCGCCGCAGGCGGCCAGGCCCCGGAAACCGGCGAGGTCCAGCTGCCCCGACAGGATGTCGGTCATGTGCACGTCGACGCTCTCGAACCCCGCCCGGTGAAAGGCCGCGGCCATCTCGATCTGTCCGTTCACGCCCTGCTCGCGCAGGATGGCCACCCGGGGCCGCGCCACGTTCACGTAGGGCGCGGCGAGGTCCCCTTCCGGATCGAAGGTGAGGACCGGTGAAAGGCCGGGATCGTCCGCGTCCGAAATCTGCTCGAACTCCTCCCGGGCGCAGTCCGGGTGATCGCGAAGCGCTTGCATGCGATAACTGGTTTCCGCCCACGCGGCGTGCAGGTCGGAGCGACGGGCGCTGAACAGGGCCTGCCGTCCTCGGCAGAATGCGATCTCGTTGGAATCGCCCACTGCCCCGATGACATGACTGTGGTGGCCCAGTTCTGCCTCGCGCAGTGCGGAGAGCACTTCCTCGGTGTCCTCGTGAGACACCTGGATCACCACCCCCAGTTCTTCGCTGAACAGGGCCGCCACCGGATCCGCCCCCAGGTCATCCAGGTGCACCGTAACGCCCGCATGGCCGGCAAAGGCCATCTCGCAGACCGTGGCCAGAAGCCCGCCGTCGGAACGATCGTGCAGGGCCAGCAGACGCCCTTCGCGGTTCAACTCCCGTATGGCCGCAAAGCAGCGACACAGCATGTCGGGATCGTCCAGATCCGGGGGATAGTGCCCCACCTGCTTGTAGACCTGCGCGAGCGCCGAGCCGGCCACACGGTTGCGGCCCTTGCCCAGGTCGATCAGGATCAGGTCAGTCTCGCCCCGATCGGTCCGCAGGACGGGCGTGAGAGTGCGGCGGATGTCCTGCACGGGCGCAAAGCCTGTCACGATCAGGGAGACGGGCGCCGTCATGACCTGCTCGCCGGAGCCATCCTTCCAGACCGTCTTCATGGACAGGGAGTCCTTGCCCACGGGAATGGCGATACCGAGCCGCGGGCACAGTTCCTCGCCCACCGCCCTTACGGTGTCGAACAGCGCCGCATCCTCGCCGGGATGCCCCGCAGCCGCCATCCAGTTGGCCGAGAGCCGGATGTGCCCGATGGCGTCGATGTCCGCCGCCATGAGATTGGTGACCGCCTCGCCGATGGCCATGCGCCCGGAAGCGGCGGGGTGCACCAGCGCGATGGGCGTCCGTTCGCCCATGGCCATGGCTTCGCCCGTGTAACCGGAGTAGTCCGTGGCGGTCACCGCCACGTCCGCCACCGGTACCTGCCAGGGTCCGACCATCTGGTCGCGGGCCACGAGCCCGGTGACGGTACGGTCACCGATGGTGATCAGGAAAGACTTGGAGGCCACCGAGGGCAGGCGCAGGACACGCTTCACCGCGTCGACGATGTCCACCGACGTGGTGTCGAACTCCGGCTTGCGGAAAGTCTGATGATGGACGTCGCGCAGCATCTTGGGCGGCTTGCCCAGCAGCACCTCCATGGGCAGGTCCACGGGCTCGTTGTGAAACAGTCCATCACCCACCAGCAGATGCTGGTCAGCCGTGGCGGTGCCGATCACTGCGAACGGCGCACGCTCGCGTTCGCACAGGGCCGAGAACACCTCCAGACGATCCGGATCGATGGCGAGAACATAACGCTCCTGCGCCTCGTTGCACCAGATCTCCATGGGCGACATGCCCGGTTCGTCGGAGGGCACGGTGCGCAGTTCGATGGCCCCGCCGCGCCCGGCGTCATTGAGGATCTCGGGCACGGCGTTGGACAACCCGCCCGCGCCCACGTCGTGTACCGACAGGATCGGGTTGCCGGCGCCCATGGCCGTGCAGCGATCAATCACCTCCTGGCAGCGGCGTTCCATCTCCGGGTTGCCCCGCTGCACAGAGGCGAAATCCAGGTCCTCCGCACTCTCGCCGCTGGCCACGGATGACGCCGCCCCGCCCCCCAGGCCGATGAGCATGGCCGGGCCGCCCAGCACCACCACCGGCGTCCCTTCGGGCAACGGGGCCTTCTCCACGTGCTCGGGTCGCATGCTGCCGAGCCCGCCGGCGATCATGATGGGCTTGTGATAGCCGCGCAGCTGCTCGCCGCCGGGCCCCGGCACCCGTTCCTCGTAGGTGCGGAAATAGCCCGCCAGCGCCGGCCTCCCGAACTCATTGTTAAAGGCCGCAGCGCCAATAGGCCCGTCGATCATGATGCGAAGTGCACTCTCGATACGGCCCGGCTTCCCGTGGTCCGTCTCCCAGGGCTGCTCAAAACCCGGGATGCGCAGATTGGACACGGAGAATCCCGTGAGTCCCGCCTTGGGTTTCGATCCCCGTCCGGTCGCTCCCTCGTCGCGGATCTCCCCACCAGCACCGGTGGCGGCCCCCGGAAAAGGCGAGATCGCCGTGGGGTGGTTATGGGTCTCCACCTTCATGATGATGGGCAGATCCATCTCCTCTTCCCGGTACGTCCGGGTGTCCGGGTCGGGCATGAAGCGCAGGCCGCGCGCGCCTTCCATGACGGCGGCATTGTCCCGGTAGGCCGAGAGGATCCCCTGCGGGGCGTGATCGTGGGTGTTGCGGATCATGGCGAACAGGGACTTCTCCTTCGTCTCCCCGTCGATCACCCAGTCCGCATTGAAAATCTTGTGCCGGCAATGCTCGGAGTTCGCCTGGGCGAACATCATCAGCTCCACGTCCGTGGGAGGACGCCCCAGAGCCCCGTACGCCTCGGTCAAGTAGTCCACTTCCTCGTCGGAGAGCGCAAGCCCCATCTCGGTGTTGGCCCGGCGCAAGGCAGCCCCCGGATCATCACCCAGTTCGATCACCCCCACCGGAGCAGGCTCGTGATGGACAAACAGGCGTTCGGCCTCGGCCGGGTCGAACAACACCGTCTCGGTCATGCGATCATGAAGCAGGCCGGCCAGACGACGCAGGGCATCCGCGTGCAGCGGTTCCGGCGTATTCAGCCGGTAGCTGATGCCGCGCTCGATCCTGCGCACCGACCCGTCCAGCCCGCACTGATGGGCAATGTCCGTGGCTTTGCTGGACCAGGGCGAGACGGTGCCGAGGCGCGGCACCACCAGCAGGTCGTCAGGGGCTGCAGCCTCCCCTTCCCCCCCGATCTCCAGCAAGGCTTCCAGCACCAGGCGTTCGGGCGCCGACAGTTCCCGCTCCAGGTCCACGAAATACACGAATCGGGCGGCCAACCCCTCCACCGCGGGCTCCGCCTCCCGGAGACTGCGTCGAAGGCGTTGAAGGCGGAAGTCGGACAGGGCCGTCGCCCCAGGCAGAAACAGCATCGCAAACCCCGAAAAAGGCTGTGGATCGGAGGCCGCTATGATACTGTAAAGGCCTGCCAGCGACACGGCCGAACGCGATGTCGGCCGTTATCCGTAGGAGCCCAGCCCACTNNAGTGGGCTGGGCTCCTACGGCAGGAACACCCGGCAGGGAAGGCAAGGCGGACATGGAACTTCCGCCGGCAAAGCAAGTCTATTTATCTGACTTTGGGGGCGACCTGGCTTCGACGTGGGTCACGAAACCCGAGGTGCATGCCGAGGAGACAGCTTCCCTCGTAAAACCAGCTGTAACGCTATAGTTGCCAACGACGACAACTACGCTCTGGCTGCGTAAAACCAGCTAGACCTTCGACTGGACTTGCTTGTGGGTCCTACTTGAAGGTCATCGCACACAAGCTCGCGGAGCGGACTCGCCCGGGTCTTAACCGTTAAACCTGATCGGGCTCGCGCCCGGGTATCCTGTCCGTCGGAGACCCTGGCGTAAAATCAAACGACGCGACTAAGCATGTAGTATCCGAGGATGTAGGTCTCGCGGACGCGGGTTCGATTAACACAATGGTCGCCTCTGCCCGAGAGGGCAGAGTGAAAACGGGGCTCACATCGGTGGACCCTAAGGCGGGGCAACCCGCTACGGCAACACCGAGGGGTAGGAAGAGGGCCAACCTCAGGCCTGCCCTGTAGAGACTCATAGACCGGCTGAGTTCAGGTGAACGGAGCCGGCACTAGGATTCGCGGAAATATTGCGCCGCGGATAACACGCCCCGCATCCTGGCAACAGGATGAAGGTATAGTCCAGCCCATATCGAAAGATATGGATCACTGTCCCGCCGCCTCCACCAACAGAAAGCCCCTGACCGGTTGCCGGTCAGGGGCTTTTTTCTATACTGATTGCGGACACCACGGAACAGGAGCCATGACATGGAGGTTGTGTTGTTGCGCCCGGCCGATGCCGGCTACATTGCGGGACTCGTCGACGGCGAAGGCACCATCACGCTCACGCGCAAGCACCGAAACGAGAATCGCCAGCTTGCCCTGACCATCAGCAGTACCGAGCGGACTGTTCTGGAGTTCGTGAAGGAGACGCTGGGCGCAGGCAAGATCACCGGAAAACGCACAGTGCGCTCTCACCACTCGCCGAGTTTCACCTACGCTGTCTACAACCGGCAGGCACTTCAGATCCTGCGACAGATTCATCCGTACCTTCGTACCTACAAGGCCAAGCGCAGTGCGCTGATCCTGCGCCACTATTTGTCCCTGACACCTCGAAACGGCAAGTACACAGACAGTCTGAGGCAAGAGCGCCTCCAATTCGAAGCAGAGGTTCTTGGGATCAAACCCGGTTGAGCAGGAGACCTAATTCGGTCTATATTAAGTTCTCTCCGTCGAGGATCAATCCATGCGCTACTCGGATCGGGTCAAACCCATCAGTTATCTCAAGGCCCATGCGGCCGACGTCCTGTCACGCTTAGCTGAGGAACGCGAACCTCTGATCATCACACAGAACGGTGAAGCCCGGGCCGTGCTCCAGGACATGGCCAGCTATGAAGAAACACAGGAGACCCTCGCCCTGCTTAAGGTCCTGGCCCTGGGGAACCGTGAGGTGGAAGAAGGCCGGGTGAAGCCCCTGGCGCGAGTCGCAAAACGACTTCGTGCAAAGAAGACCACCGGAGACACCGCTGACTGATGGCACACCGGGTTCTGGTCACGGAAGGTGCCGAACGCGATCTGGAGACGCTCTATGACTATCTGCTGGAGTTCGATTCCAGGCAAGCCGCAGACCATGTGCTCGACCGGCTTCTCACAGTCGCGGATTCCCTCGCCGACAACCCGGAACGGGGCACCCATCCCCGGGAACTGCTGCACCTGGGAATTCGTGAATACCGACAGGTATCCTTCAAACCCTATCGCGTCATCTATCGGGTCTTGGGCGACCGGGTAGTGATTTACCTGATCGCCGACGGCCGCCGGGACATGCAGACACTGCTGGCCACCCGATTGCTTCGCACATAGGGCGTCCCGTAGGCGCCGACACATTTGAGGCGCAAGGCCTTTAGAGAAGCGTGTGATCCTGTAGGAGCCCGCCCCCGCGGGCGAACAGCCTCTGCCCATTTCGCTCGGAAGGCTTGGCTCCTACAGCCATACGGCGTCCCAATGGGGATAATCCCCAATCCGCCTTACCAAACCCGCACGCAACGGGTTGGCCACAATGTAACGCGCCCATCCCTGAAGGTCTTCTTAGCTCCTCAAGGCATGATCATGAAACCCCTTCTGCCATAGCCGGCATTCAAGTCTGCGACTGCTTACCGCCTTGACATCACGAACTACAACGGAGAGATCATGGCCCGGCAGAAGCCGCAGCAACCAATGCAAATGATCGGGCATCACCACATAGGCCAGCGTTTCGGAACGCCCCATCACCTGCTCCTCCCGCAGCACGCGAACAAGGCACCTTGCGGCGGAGAACTCGGAGAAGTAGGGGTATCGTTTGCGTGTCACGGTGGTGACTGCGTACACCTGATCAGGGATGGAGACACGACCCGTGCGAAGGCGACGTCCATGTGCAATTCCGTCCATTGCGAACCTCCTGTTCGATGATAGTCAGGTTCCTTGTCTCCTCGTTCGCCCGGAGGGCCGGGCTCCTACCCGATCACCTCACCGTAGGAGCCCAGCCCCCTGGGCGAACCGATCCCAGGCCAACCCCCTTCGCCCGGAGGGCCGGGCTCCTACGAACGCCCGTACGTATCCTCGAAACGCACGATGTCATCCTCGCCCAGATAGGCGCCTGACTGCACCTCGATCAACTCCAGGGGTATCCGGCCCGGATTCTCCAGCCGGTGCTTTACCCCGATGGGGATGTAGGTGGATTCATTCTCGCTCAGCATGAATTCCTCTTCGCCTCGCGTGATCCGCGCGGTGCCGCGCACCACCACCCAATGCTCGGCCCGGTGATGATGCATCTGCAGCGAGAGTTTCTCGCCGGGCTTGACCGTGATGCGTTTGACCTGGAACCGATCCGCAGCATCGATGCACTCGTAGGTTCCCCAGGGCCGCGCCACGCGCCGATGTACCTGCGCCTCGTCCCGCCCCGCCTCGCGCAGGCGGTTGACGATCGCCTTGACCTCTTCGGTGCGCCCCTTGTCCATGACCAGCAGCGCATCACCCGTCTCGACGATCACCAGATCCTCCACGCCCACTGCCGCCACCAGCCGCTGACCGGCGTGGACGAAGGTATTGCTCACCCCCTCGGCCAGCACATCCCCGTGAAAGACGTTGCCGGCACCGTCCTGCTCACCCACCTCCCAGAGCGAACTCCAGGACCCCACATCGTTCCAGCCCGCATCCAGCGGCACCACCACGGCGCGGTCCGTCTTCTCCATGACCGCGTAGTCCACCGAATCCGCCCGGCATCGGGCGAACGCGTCCTCGTCCAGCCGTACAAAATCCCGATCGTGCGCCTCCCCCGCCAGCGCTTCCCGGCAAGCCGCAAGAATGTCTGGTGCATGACGCTCGAGTTCCTCCAGATACGTCGAGGCCCGGAACAGGAACATGCCGCTGTTCCAGAAGTAGTCGCCGGAAGCGAGATAAGACTCGGCCGTGGCCTCATCGGGCTTCTCGACAAACTCTGCAACCGCATAGGGTCCGTTGTCTGTTGTCCGCTTTCGGTCGCCTTTCTTCCACTGGCCGCTGACAACTGACCACTGACCAGATCGATCAGCACAAATATACCCATACCCCGTGTGCGCCGATTGGGGCACCACGCCGAAGGTCACCAGCGCCCCGCCCTCCGCCTGCTCCAACCCGGAGGCCAGGGCGCGGTGGAAGGCCTCCACGTCGCGAATCACATGATCGGCCGGCATCACCAGCAGGACCGCGTCGGGTTCCTTCTGGCTCAGGGCCGCCAGGGCCACCGCAGGCGCCGTATTTCGCCCCACCGGCTCGAGCAGGATCCCGCCGGGCTCAACACCCATCGCACGAAGTTGCTCGGCCACCAGAAACCGGTGCGCCTCGTTGCACACCACCAAGGGAACCCCAGCGCCCGGAAAGCCGGAAATACGCTCGACCGTGGATTGCAGGAGGGTCCGCTCACCACCAGTCAGCGGCAGGAACTGCTTCGGATAGAGTTCTCGGGAGAGCGGCCAGAGCCGGGTACCGGAACCACCGGAGAGAATGACAGGAATCACGGAAAGGGCGCCCCCTCGGCCAGCCTTTGGTTGTATTCCGGCATGTTAGCGCAGCCCGGACACCGGACCCAATCTCCGCCGCCCATAGCCCGGATACTGCACCAGGGTTCGCGAAGGATTGTGGTCTCCGGGCCTGTCTCGCGCCATCGTCTTGCAGAAGAAGCGTATCTGTAGGTCGCCCTTCAGGGCGACAGACGCGGCTTGGTCAGGCATCGCCCGTCGGGCTAAAGCCCGACCTACAGGCAAGCGTGACAGGCCCAGAGACTGCAAGCCTCGCGATAGGCCGGCGGTAGGGTACAAACTGTTACCGCGGCATTACGGCCAAATGCGCCAATTTTATGGCACGCACTCAGTCGGTTATCCAAAATCACCGGGCGATGGGGCCTGACCTGAGATAATTTCGCCCAGGGGGCTGGGCTCATCTACCTGAAGATATCCTCCACCCGCTCGGCCGTCAGGATACGTTCAGACCAGCCAAGCAGCGTGTCGGCGTCCGCTTGGTCAATCCGGGCTCGATGGGCCCCGGCCGCCTCAGCGCCGAACTTGTGCTCGATCTGGCGGAAGAGGACAGCAGCTTCCCCCTCCTTACGGCCTTCCTTACGGCCTTCCTTACGGCCTTCTTTACGGCCTTCCTCGATACCCTGCTGCTTCCAGTCCATTGTCCACTCCTTTACTCGCTCGGCCAGCATGCTGCGTACCTCCTGCAAATCCAATACCTGCTTAAAGTCTACACCCGGCACCCGCGCCGGCAACAGCACCCGCTTGATCCATACAGTGAAGCTTCGCCGAAGCCCTGTCTGCTCGGGCAGCCCCAGCCACGCCACCAGACGAGCGAGCACCCGCTCGATGTGTCTAGCCCGCATATCCCACCGGGATCGCGGTTCAGGCTCGTCTTCGGATCCGTATGCTTGCTCTTCACTCAACCCATAGCTACGGCTATGGGTTTCGCTCCAGAGCGGCGCCTACGAACCCGAATCCTTCGCCTGCTACCGCGATCCCGGTGAGATATGCGGGCTAGGCTCCCGGCTGTTCTCCAGGGCAAACAACGCTGAGACCAGATTGCGCACCTCGGGCAAGGGGTCGTCCCGGTGGCGGCTCTCATCGAGCAGCAGGCAACGCATCTGCGGCCGGTAATGTTCCAGACCGCCGGGAATGGTCTCGATCAGGTCAGCCACATCAGTGGCCGCACCCCAGCGCCGGTCTCCGCTGTAGAGCACCACCGGCAGCACTGGCGGCAGCCGGCCCGAGGGTGTCAGCTGATCGCCCTTGCGCAGGTCCTCGTAGAGGAGCCCAACGTAGGTGAGCATCCGCAGCGCCATGAACGGATCGGGCCGGGACTGGAATTCCAGAAGCAGGTAGATATAGAGCCAGTGGCCGTCTCCCTGCCAGCGCACCCGCCAGACCACGTCGTCCTCGCGCTCGCGAAGATCGTCGCTGACGTAACCGTTGCCGACGCGGTGCAGGGTGGAGAAATCGAGTCGTTCGACCCAGGGCTCGCGCACATAGCCGCGGATCAGATCCGCCACCATCTCGGGGTGGCTGAACAGCAGTTTGTATCCGTGATCGTGTCCCTTCGATTCGCGGTGCATGAATCCCTACCTCCCTGCCCATAAGCACTCTCCCTTGAAGCTGTCAGTCGCACATACAGCTGACAACGGACCACTGACAACTGACCAACCAAAAAAATGCCCCGGACCCTTGCGGGTACCGGGGCCGACCCATCCATGGCCGAAGATATGGTGATTGAAGCTCTCCATATGCGATCCGGCGAGTCCCTTCCCGGGACCTCCCTGCCCCGGTATTGCCTCGAAATCCATTTCCTCGGATCACGGGAATATGATCCCCGCCGCCGACTACTCCCGTAAACCCGGCGTTCGGCCCCATTTTGTAGGCATCTTCCACAATCCGGTGTAGGAATCGGCCTACACGGACGCCTTGAGGGCCAATTCTCCTACCCCGACCCCGATCTTCCTGTGAAGGAGGCCTGCCCTCGGGCCGAACCATGGCGGAGGTCAATCGGGCGACGGCGGTTGGCGGCGGGGGCGCCGCTCCAACGGCGTATGGTGTGGCTGGACAGGAGCCCTTTCCGGCGCTTGGCACTGAGTGCGAGATACAATTTGTGATGTACAAATCGCATCCATCCCATCCCTACTCCGCCATCGGGCGACCATTGGCGCCAACCCGCCCCGCTGCAAGGCATCTGCGTCTGCGCCCTGAAGTCACCTTCACATGCAGTACCACCTGCTACAACGGCAAATCCAGCGCCGACCGCAGCACCGTACGCTCCGCCTCCAGCCAGTCCGATTCGGCATCCCCCGGCCACCCGGCGGCCGACCTCTGGCGATAGATCCGCCCCGCCTCGGCCTCGATCCGCGCACGATGAAGCCGCACCAGATCCGCCCGGCACCCCGCGAGCGCTTCCGGGCTCGGCACCGCACCCGGCCGACGCTCCTTCACAAGCGCGAAGGCCTCCGCCTCAGACATCATCTCGGCCAGCGTGAGGCGTCCAACAACCACCAGCGGTGCACGCCCCAGCCCGGCCGTGCAATGGACATACACGCGCCGCCCCGCCGACAACAGCTCCCCCAGCACACGCACCGCGTTCGCCAGATGCCTGCGCTGATCCGCCACGTCGAAGTCGCGCATGGGCACGCGCCGCATGTCCAGCCCAATCCGTTCGCCATGCCGGAGGTGTTCCGAATAATCGATCCCGAAATGGCCCAGGCACTCATCGCTCTGAACGCAAAGCACCCCATCGACCCCTGTGCGGTCGTGGATGCGGGTGAGGTCCTGCGCTGTCATCGGACAGCTGCCGACGACGAGATCGGAATGCACCTCGTTCCAGTTGAGTGACCAGGTCCACATTGGCTGTGGTGCTTTGTGCTTTGTAGCCACCTACAAAACGCGAAGTACAAAGCATCTTCTAATTGATGTATGATGTCGTTATCTGACATCATCCGGAGTCTGCCATGCGCACCGTAGTGGATCTTCCCGATGAAGAACTCCAGGCTATCAAAGCCCTGGCCAAACGGGAGAAGATCTCCCAGGCCGAGGCAATCCGGCGCGCCGTTCGGGCATACCTCCACGCACGCCCGGCGCCCGACAAGGAATCACCCGTATTTGGCCTTTGGGAGGGGCGGGAGGATGGACTCCCGTATCAGGAGAAACTCAGGGACGAGTGGTCCCGATGAAGGCTGTTTTCGACACCAACATACTGGTGGACTACCTCAATGGATTTCCCCAGGCAGCCGAGGAACTGAATCGCTACAGTCGGCGGCTGATCAGCCAGATCACCTGGATGGAAGTCCTGGTAGGGTGCCGGGACGACGGGGAAGAGCAATTGGTGCGCGAATTCCTTGCCACTTTTGATGTGGTGCCCATCAATGCCGAAGTAGCCGAATCAGCCGTCATGCTTCGACGCGCCAACCGCCTCCGGCTTCCGGACGCCATCATCCTCGCGACAGCCGAATGCAGTCATGCCCTCCTGGTGACCCGCAACACGAAGGATTTTCCTTCGGACACCCCGGGGATACGAGTACCATATAATGTGTAGACCTAGGAGCCTGTCGGACT
>NZ_MVBK01000090.1:40369-42449 GCF_002000365.1 Thioalkalivibrio denitrificans
AGTCCGACAGGCTCCTAGCTTCTCCGATCCCCCACCTCATGCGAAGACGCAAAACCGATTAGGTCGTTCCCGCGGAGGGGTTCACCACAAGTCCACTGTCAGCTGACGCCCAAACCACCCGCACAACCCATCTCAATGCAACGCCTTCGCAGTCTCCTGTGCGGGCACCTTGCCCACCTCCACCGGCGCCACGGTGAACTCCGGCACGATCTCCCTGAGCACCTTGACGACGCCAGCCTGCCCTTCCGACCCGAGTTTCGACTCCAGTTCCGTCAGCTCCCTGACGAGATCTCCCAGCGCCACGTTTCGCGCAGCCGCCCTGAGGATCTTCGGATGCGTGGTCCCCACGAGGCTCTCCTGGCCATGGAACAGTTCCTCATGAAGCTTCTCCCCCGGCCTCAGTCCCACGAACCGTATCTCGACATCCTTCTCCGGCTCCAGGCCGGACAGCCGAATCATCTCCCGGGCCAGATCGACGATCCGTACCGGCTCCCCCATGTCGAGGACGAAAATCTCCCCGCCCTCGCCCATCGCCGTTGCCTGCAGGATCAGACTCACCGCCTCGGGGATCGTCATGAAGAAGCGCGTGATCTCCGGGTGGGTCACGGTGACCGGTCCCCCACGCTCGATCTGCTCCCGGAACAACGGCACAACCGAACCGGCGGATCCCAGCACATTTCCGAAACGCGTCGTGATGAAGGCGGTCTCGGACACCGCGTTGAGCCCCTGGCAATAGAGCTCCGCCACTCGCTTGGTGGCGCCCATCACGTTGGTGGGGTTGACGGCCTTGTCGGTGGACACGAGCACAAAACGCTCAACTCCGTACTCGCCCGCCAGATCCGCAACCACGCGCGTGCCGAATACGTTGGTCCGGATTCCCTCGTCCGGATTGTCTTCCACCAGGGGCACGTGCTTGTAGGCCGCGGCATGCAGGACAATATCCGGCCTGTGCACCTCAAAGATTTCCCGCATCCGCGCGTCATCACGCACATCTGCGAGCACCGCCGTGTAGGGCGGAACAGCATCGCGCTCCGCCATCTCCCGTTCAATGCTGTACAGATTGAACTCTCCCTGGTCCAGAAGCACCACATGGGCCGGTGCATATCCGGCCACCTGACGAACCAGCTCGGAGCCGATGGACCCGCCGGCCCCCGTCACCAGAACCCGCTTGCCGGCCAGCAGTTCGCACACCCTCGCGTCGTCCAGCCTGACAACGGCCCGACCCAACAAGTCCTCCAGACGCACACGACGAAGCCTTGAGACACTCACCTGACCATCCGCCAGTTCCATCATGGACGGCAAGGTGACGCATTCAACCTTCAGATGTGCACAGGCCTCCACGATCCGACGCATGACCCTCGGCCCTGCCGTCGGAATGGCGACAAGCACTACCTCGATGCGCAGCTTCTCCACGAACCGTTCCAAATCGGACAACCCGCCGAGAATACGAATCCCGTGCAACGCGCGACCCTGCTTGCCCGGATCGTCGTCCAGAATGCCCGCAGGCACGTAACTTTCATTCTTCACCAGGTCCCGGACCAGCATATCCCCAGCCCGTCCCGCGCCGATCACCAGTGTCCGGCGGCCCGCGCTGGCCTTCAGGCCCAAGCGGTGATCCTTCACCCAGCGATACAGCAGCCGCGGCGCAGTAAGACCCAAGGTCAGAAACAGCGGGTACAAAAGGATGACGGACCGGGGCATGCCAACGAGTCGGTCGGCAAAGAACAGGAGCAGAAAACTCACAGCCGCCCCGATCCAGACGGCCTGGAGGATCCGGATCAGATCCGGGATCGACGCGAAACGCCAGATGCCCCGATAGAGGCCAAAGAAGTAGAACGCGACCGCCTGGACGGGGATAGCGATCAGCAGAAAACCGTAGACGACCTCCCAGTGCAGCGGTGGAATAGCCCCCAGGTTCGCTCGAATCCAGAAAGCCAACACAAGTGCAATCGGGACCCACACCAGATCGTGGGCGAACGCCACCCAGCGTTTGAGCAGGAACTTGGTAAAATATTCAATCCCTTTCATCTCGTTTACCATACTCCGAAAGAACACGGCCCATCTGAGCACATCGGTCGCA
>NZ_MVBK01000091.1 GCF_002000365.1 Thioalkalivibrio denitrificans
CCGCGCAGCGGGGTTCGAAATGCTCTTGACTTGGAGTTCGCCAGCCTCTCCTAGAGGCAGAACCCCCTGATCAGCGAACGCAGCAGGTTCAGGGTTGGCTCGATGCGATCCATGGAAAGGTACTCGTCCGGCTGGTGGGCCTGGTCGATGTCGCCGGGTCCGAGCACCACCACGTCCATGTCCAGTTCGCGCAGGTAGGGGCCCTCGGTGCCGAAGGCCACGGCTTCCGCCGCATGGCCGGTGAGCGATTCTGCGGCGCGCACGAGGGGCGCGTCCGCCGGGGTTTCCATGGCCGGCGTACCCGGAAACAGACGGAACACCTCCAAACCGAGCCCGGTATCACCCAGTGCCCGTTGCAGGCGTGCATTCAGGGCCTCGCGCAACTCGTCCAGATCCATGCCCGGCAGGGGGCGCAGGTCGATGTGCATTTCACAGTGACCGCAGATGCGGTTGGGATTGTCCCCGCCGTGGATGTGGCCCAGGTTGAGGGTGGGCACGGCCACCTTGAACAGGGGATTGTTGTAACGGGCCTGCAGTTCATCGCGCCAGGCGAGGATCTCGCCGATGGCTCGGTGCATACCTTCGAGCGCGTTGTTGCCGAGCCGCGGATCGCTGGAATGGCCGGAACGCCCCGTGATGCGGATCCCTTCCATGATGATGCCCTTGTGCATGCGCACCGGGCGAAGGCCCGTGGGTTCGCCGATCACCGCCTGGCGACCCAGCGGCCGGCCGGCTGCGCGAATGGCCCGGGCCCCCGACATGGAGCTTTCCTCGTCCGCGGTGGCGAGCAGGACCAGCGGTTGCTGAAAGTCCGCGGGGTCGAAGGAGCGCGCTGCCTCCAGGGCAAGTGCAAGGAAGCTCTTCATGTCCGTCGTGCCAAGACCGTAGAGGCGTCCGTCGCGTTCGGTGAGGCGAAACGGATCCTGGCTCCAGAGTTCCGGATCACAGGGCACGGTGTCGGTATGGCCGGACAACACCAGTCCCCCGGGCCCCTTGCCTAGGGTTGCCACGAGGTTTGCCTTGTCCGGGTTGCCGTCAATGGGCGTGACCTCCACCGCGAACCCGGCGGATTCGCACCAGCCGGCCAGTTCGTCGATCACCCCCCGGTTGCCCATGTCGAATTCGGGCGACACGCTGCTGACCGAGGGGATCCCGATCAGGCGGCGCAGCATGTGGTCGAGTTTGGGGAGCTGTTTCATGGGGTGAAGGTACAAGGTACAAGATACGAGGTACAAGGGGGTGCGAAGGTGAGCCATCCTTTTCCCTCTCCCCATTGACCGGGCCTTTGTCGAGGCCCATGATCGGCCTGGTTGTTCCCCCCCTTTCCCCTTGTACTTTTGCCCTTGTACCTGCCTCGTGACCATCCGCCCAGCCGACGTCTCCGACATCCCCGCCCTGGTGGCCCTGGAGGAACGTTGCTTCACCACCGACCGGCTTTCCCGCCGCCAGTTCCGCTACATGCTTACCAAGGCCAACGCCCATGTGCTGGTCAGTGAGGCGGACGGCGACCTGAACGGCTATGTGCTGCTGCTGTTCAGCCGCGGCACGTCCATGGCGCGCCTTTATTCCATTGCGGTAGATGAACGTGCCCGAGGTCGCGGTATCGGTCAGGCCCTGGTGGAGGCGGCCGAGGCGGCCGCCAGGGAGCGCGACTGCGCCTACCTGAGGCTGGAGGTCCGCAAGGACAACGCGGCTTCCATCGCCTTGTTCGAGCGCCTGGGTTACAAGCCGTTCGGAGAGTATGGAGATTACTACGAAGACCACATGGATGCGTGGCGTTACGAGAAATCCCTGGCGTCTCACCTGAGCCCCGACCTGGTCCGCGTGCCGTTCTACGAGCAGACCCTGGACTTCACCTGTGGCCCGTCGGCGGTGATGATGGCCATGAAGGCCCTGGAGCCGAACGTGGAGCTGGACCGTAGGCTGGAGCTGCGCATCTGGCGGGAGGCCACCACCATCTTCATGACCTCCGGGCACGGCGGCTGCGGCCCCTATGGGCTGGCCCTGTCGGCGGCCCACCGGGAGTTCGGCGTGGAGCTGGTCATCAACGACGAGCGCATGCCGCTGCTGGACTCCGTGCGCAGCGAGGAGAAGAAGGAAGTCATGCGCCTGGTACAGCAGGACATGCTGGACGAGATCCAGTCGCTGGGCATTCCGCTCACGTACGGTTCCCTGAGCGTGGACGATCTCAAGGCCCGTTTCGACGCCGGCGGCGTGCCGGTGGTGCTGATCAGCTCCTACCGGATCTACGGTGAGAAGTTCCCGCATTGGGTCGTCGTGACCGGGTTTGACGACCACTTCATATACGTGCATGACCCGTTCGTGGACTATGAGGCCGGCGAGACGGCGCTGGATTCCATCAACATGCCGATCCCCCGGCGCGACTTTGAGCGCATGGCCCGCTACGGCAAGGCGGGCCTCAAGGCCGTGCTGGTGATCTATCCGAAAACCGATACGTTGCCCTGAGGGAGCTGCGAGCCCGTATGTCGGACCACGTGTTACTGATCGAACAGCCCGGGGACTGGAAACCCCACTTTCCCGAGTATCCCGTGATGCTCGCCCGGGACTATCTCACCAGGGCCCCGGAAAACGGCTCGGGGCAGCTGCGCGTGATCAACCTCTGCCGCAGCAGCCGCTACCTGAGTGTCGGCTACTACTGCTCGCTGCTGGCCGAGGCCCGCAACCACAAGGTCATCCCCACGGTGCGTACGCTGCAGGATCTCTCGCGCAAGTCCATCTACAGCCTGGACACCGAGGATATCGACCGCAAGGTGGCGAAGGTGCTGGGTCGCAAGCGCGCGGGGTTGCAGCCCACTGCGTTCGAGATGACGGTGTTCTTCGGCCAGTGCGCGCCCAAGGAGATGCAGGAGATTGCGCAACAACTCTTTTCCTTCTTTCGGGCACCTCTGTTCAAGGTGGAGTTCAGGCTGGCCGGCCAGTGGCGCATCGATGCCATCAAGCCCCTGTCGCTGCACGCGCTCACGCAGGACCAGGAGGCCGATTTCTTCGCCGCCCTGGACAACTACCTCAAGCGTCCATGGCGCAAGCCGCGGGGAGCGCGCGGTTACAAGTACGATCTGGCCATCCTTCAGAACCCCGACGAGGACCTGCCGCCGTCAAACCGCACGGCCCTGAACAACTTCATGCGCATCGGGCGTTCGGTCGGCCTGGAAGTGGATCTGATCGACCGCAAGGATTTTTCCAGGCTCGCTGAGTACGATGCGCTCTTCATTCGCGAGACCACCCGGATCGACCACTACACCTACCGCTTCGCCCGCAAGGCGGACGGCGAGGGCATGGTGGTCATCGATGACCCCGATTCCATCCTCAAGTGCACCAACAAGGTCTATCTCGCGGAACTGCTGGCGTCTCACAAGGTGCCTACACCGCGCACCCTGATCCTGAACCGCGACAACCTGCTGGCCGCCGAGGAGGCCATCGGTTACCCCGTGGTGCTCAAGATCCCGGACGGTTCATTTTCCCGCGGCGTGTTCAAGGCCGACAACCGCCAGGAGCTGGAGGAGACGGCCAAGGGGCTGTTCAGGGACTCGGACCTGATCCTGGCCCAGGAATTCGCCTACACGGAGTTCGACTGGCGCGTGGGCATCCTCAACAAGCAGCCCATGTACGTATGCCAGTACTTCATGTCCCGCAAGCACTGGCAGATCGTCAACCACAAGGCAAAGGGCAGTCCGCGCCAGGGGGGCTTTCGTACCCTGGCCGTTGAGGACGCACCGCCCAGGGTGGTCAAGACGGCACTTCGCGCCTCGAACCTCATTGGCGACGGCCTCTACGGCGTGGATCTCAAGGAGACCCGCAAGGGCGTGATGGTCATCGAAGTCAACGACAACCCGAACCTGGACGCCGGCATCGAGGACGCCGTCATCAAGGACGATCTATACCGGCGCATCATGGAAGACTTCCTGCGCCGCCTCGACCGCAAGCGCAAGCGCTGAAGGAAGCTATTTACCACGAAGCGCACGAAGGACACGAAGAAAGTCAAAAAGATATTTCTCTCGCAAAGACGCAAAGCGCGCCAAGAACCCCAAAGAGATCATTTCTTTGATAAAGAGAACTTCTTTGCGGGCTTCGCGTCTTCGCGAGAGGAAGGGGTTTTCTTGCTTCGGATATTCGAGGGCTTCGTGGTAGATGGCCTTTATTCGGGCAACCCCCCAACCCGATCCCCGGCACGGATACCGCGGGCCGCGAACCAGCCCTGTTCCATTTCCAGTGCGTAGATGACCGGGGCGGCGGCCTGGTGGGTTCGGGTGGTGTCGGGTTGCATGTCCTCGATGTTCACGATGCGCCCGTCCGCGTCGATGAAGGCCACCGACAGGGGCAGGGGGGTGTTGAGCATCCACATGGCATAACGGGCCGGTTCGTTCCAGACGAACAGCATCCCGTGGTTCTCGGGCAGGTGCTCACGGAACATGAGCCCGTGCCGGCGCAACGGCTCCGTGTCCGCGACCTCGGCGGTGATGCGGTGCGCATCGATACGCAGTTCGATGACCGGGGCATCGCCAAGTGCCGGTGCGCCGGGAATGGACAGGATGAACAGGATTGGAAAGATACAGGCGATGAGGAAGAGCATCCGGCGGTCGTGCATCAACGCAACGAGATGACCGGGTTCACACGTCCTCATCCTGTTCATCCGCATTTCATCCTGTCAATCCTGTCCATTGCCTTGCCTTTTCACCTCACGCCGTCTCCACTTTGGGAAGCCGCTCCAGCGCCGCATGGATGGCCTCCTCGGGATACGCGTAGTCCTCCAGCTCGCCGCGGAAATACTTGTCGAAGGAGGCCATGTCGAAGTGGCCGTGCCCGGAGAGGTTGAAGAACAGGGTCCTGGCCTCGCCGGCCTCCTTGCAGCGCAGGGCCTCGTCGATGCAGGCCCGGATGGCATGACAGGATTCGGGTGCCGGGATGATGCCTTCGGTGCGGGCGAACTGCACGCCTGCGTCGAAGGTGGCGATCTGCGGTACCGCCACCGCCTCGATCAGCCCTTCCTTGTAGAGCTGCGAGACCAGCGGGCTGTCGCCGTGGTAGCGCAGGCCGCCGGCGTGGATGCCCGGGGGCACGAAATCATGGCCCAGGGTGTACATGAGCATGAGCGGCGTGAGGCCCACGCTGTCGCCGAAGTCATACGCGTAGTGCCCGCGCGTGAGGGTGGGGCAGGAGGTGGGCTCCACGGCCACCAGGCGCACCTCGCGGCCCGCCGCCTTGTCGGCCAGGAACGGGAACGCGGCGCCCCCAAAGTTCGAGCCGCCGCCGCAGGGGGCGAAGATGGCATCCGGGTAATCGCCCACCTTCTCGAATTGCTTCTTCACTTCCTGGCCGATGATGGTCTGGTGCAGTACCACGTGGTTGAGCACCGAGCCCAGGGCATAGTTGGTGTCGGGGCGCGACGCCGCCTCCTCCACCGCCTCTGAGATGGCGATGCCCAGCGAGCCGGGGGAGTTCGGGTCCTGGGCCAGGATCTTGCGCCCCGACTCGGTCATGTCGGTGGGGCTCGCCAGCACCTCGGCGCCCCAGGTCTCCATCATGGAGCGACGGAAGGGTTTCTGGTCGTAGCTCACCTTCACCATGTAGACCCGGACTTCCAGGCCGAACATCTGGCCGGCGAGGGCGATCGAGGAACCCCACTGACCTGCGCCGGTCTCGGTGGTCAGGCGGCGGATGCCCGCCTCGCGGTTGTAGTAAGCCTGGGCCACCGCGCTGTTGGGCTTGTGTGAGCCGGCGGGGCTGACGCCCTCATACTTGTAATAGATCTTCGCCGGGGTGCCGAGGGCGGCCTCCAGCCGGTGCGCCCGGTACAGCGGTGAGGGGCGCCACAGGCGCAGGATCTCGCGCACCTCGTCGGGGATCGGAATCCAGCGCTCGGTGCTCATCTCCTGTTCCAGGATGCCCGGCGGGAAGATGGCGCCCAGCATCTCGGGGCTCACCGGTTTGCCATCCGGACCCAGGGGCGGTGCCGGAGGGTTCGGCATATCCGCCATCACGTTGTACCAGTGGGTCGGGATCTCGTTCTCGTCCAACAGGATCTTGGTCTGGCTCATGGTGCTGTCGTCCCCTGCTTTGGTGGTGTTGCGTGCATTGGCGTTTTCTTACCACGAAGCACACGAAGGGCACGAAGAAAAGAGCATTTCTCTCGCAAAGGCGCAAAGAACGCCAAGAAATTCTCAGAAAAAATACGGTCTTCTTTGCGGGCTTCGCGTCTTGGCGAGAAAAATTCTTTGTCTTTTAAGAAATCTTCGTGACCTTCGTGCGCTTCGTGGTTGATCGGGTTTTTCAGGCCGCCGGCTTTTCCGGGAAGCCCAGCTGGGTCAGGCGTGCGGCCAGTTCGGCACGGATGTCCTCGCTGGCCTCGACGCTCACCCGACCCTGTTCGATGTCGACGGATACGTCCTGAACCCGGGAATCCTCGGAAAGGCCCTTGCGGATGCTGGCGGCGCACCCGCCGCACTGGATATTCTGCACGTCGAAGGTCAGGGTCATGGTCTTGCTCCGGTTCAAGTGTCGATTTGAAGGCGGTACCTGCCGGCCCCGTGGGCGCGGGGCGAATGCCCCATCCTAGGAGCCTGTCGGACTNNTCCGACAGGCTCCTAGGGCGATCCCCCGCCGGTTTCGAGGGCATGCTGTGACTGGCCCTCCGCCGGTGTAAAATCACGGGTTCGTCCAAGGATACCTTCTTCGGAGTCCGTCATGCCCCAGTACCGTTCCCGCACCACCACCCATGGCCGCAACATGGCCGGCGCCCGGGCCCTGTGGCGCGCGACGGGCATGAAGGACGGCGATTTCGACAAGCCCATCATCGCCATCGCCAACTCCTTCACCCAGTTCGTGCCGGGGCATGTGCACCTCAAGGACCTGGGCCAGATGGTGGCCCGGGAGATCGAGAGGGCCGGGGGTGTGGCCAAGGAATTCAATACCATAGCCGTGGACGACGGCATTGCCATGGGTCATGGCGGGATGCTTTATTCCCTGCCTTCCCGGGATTTGATCGCCGATTCCGTGGAATACATGGTCAATGCGCACTGCGCCGACGCCCTTGTGTGCATCTCCAACTGCGACAAGATCACCCCCGGCATGCTCATGGCTGCCCTGCGGCTCAACATCCCCACGGTGTTCGTCTCCGGCGGCCCCATGGAGGCCGGCAAGGTGATCGTGAAGGACAAGGTCATCCACCTGGACCTGGTGGATGCCATGGTCACTGCGGCCGACCCGAACGCCACGGACGAGGACGTGGCCGAGTACGAACGCTCCGCCTGCCCCACCTGCGGCTCATGCTCGGGGATGTTCACTGCCAACTCCATGAACTGCCTGACCGAGGCCCTGGGCCTGTCGCTGCCGGGCAACGGCTCATTGCTGGCCACCCACGCTGACCGCAAGGAACTGTTCCTCGAGGCGGGCCGCCTGGTGGTGGCGCTGGCAAAACGCTATTACGAGCAGGATGACGACACGGTCCTGCCCCGGTCCATCGCCACCTTCGAGGCCTTCGAGAACGCCATGGCCCTGGACATCGCCATGGGCGGCTCCACCAACACGGTGCTGCACCTGCTGGCCGCCGCCCACGAGGCCGGAGTCGACTTCACCATGGCGGACATCGACCGCATGTCGCGCAGGATCCCCAATCTCTGCAAGGTGGCCCCGGCGACCCAGGAATACCACATGGAGGACGTGCACCGGGCGGGGGGCGTGATCGGGATTCTGGGTGAGCTGGACCGGGGCGGCCTGATCCATCGCGAGGCAAGGACCGTGCACAGCGCCACCATGGGCGAGGCCCTGGACCACTGGGACGTGATCCGCGCCGAGGCCGGCGACGCGCGCATGCGTTACCTGGCGGCGCCCGGCGGCGTGCCCACCCAGACGGCCTTCAGCCAGGATCGGCGCTGGGACGATCTCGACCTGGACCGGGCCGGCGGCTGCATTCGCGACATCGAACACGCCTATTCGAAGGACGGCGGCCTTGCCGTGCTCTACGGCAACCTGGCCCCGGAGGGCTGCATCGTCAAGACCGCGGGCGTGGACGCCGAGATCCTCACCTTTTCCGGCCCGGCCCGCATCTTCGAAAGTCAGGATGCGGCCGTGGAGGCCATCCTCGGGGATCGCATCCGCGAAGGCGACGTGGTGATCATCCGCTATGAAGGCCCACGGGGCGGGCCCGGCATGCAGGAGATGCTCTATCCCACCAGTTACCTGAAGTCCAAGGGGCTGGGCAAGGCCTGCGCGCTGGTCACCGACGGCCGCTTTTCCGGGGGCACGTCGGGCCTGTCCATCGGCCACGTCTCGCCGGAGGCCGCCGAGGGCGGCAACATCGGCCTGGTGGAGGAGGGCGACACCATCGAGATCGACATCCCCCACCGCAGCATCCGCATCGCCGTGGACGACGCGGAACTGGCGCGCCGGCGCGAGGCCATGGAGGCCAAAGGGGAAGCCGCCTGGAAGCCGGTGAATCGGCAGCGGGCGGTGAGCCAGGCACTCAGGGCCTATGCACTGATGACCACATCTGCGGCCCGCGGCGCGGTGCGCGATATCTCGCAGGTGGATGTGAAGCGGTAGGTGGGCCTTTGGGTGAGGCGTAAGTCGAAAGGCTTTTGCCACAGAGGGCACAGAGGTCACAGAGAACAACAAGACCAAGGCGTCGCTCGCCAAATACGAAGCTGCGATGAGTTCAGCGTGATCATTGATCCTGGCAGGGCGATGCCCGGTACCTCCGCGCTGAATGCCGATTGGTCTTCAGTGATTTTTTCTCTGTGACCTCTGTGACCTCTGTGGCAAAACGCCTTTCACCCCACGCCCAATCAATGAATCCACGAAACCGACAGCGAACCGAAGGTCTGTCGCTGATCCTGGGTGCGAAACTCCCGCGTGCGCCACACGTGTGTGTAGGACACCCTGAGGTGTTCGAATCCCAGCGCCAGGCCAAGATACAGGTCGCCCACCATTCTCTCCTTGTCCACGCTTGGGCTGTCGCGCCAGGTGTTGCCGTCCAGAAGCAGATCGTAGCCCACCAGTCGAACATCCACCCCGGCAAACCCGTAGCCCCACCGTCCAGGGCGTGACTCGAAGAGCCCCGAACCCGGAAGCCCGGGCTGGATACGCGGCGGGCCGTAGTCCATGGGCAGGTCCCGCCCGGCACGGATCATGAAGCCCCCGTTGGCAAACGTGAATGGCGTACCCAGGCTTGCCCCGGCGTGCGGCGTCAGGTCCGCTTCCCAGCCCCGGTCCGGGCGGCTCGCCAGAGCGTGCCACTGGCGCTCATAGCTGAGCATCAGCGTGGGCTCGTTGCGCAGCTGATCGCTCCAGCCCTGGGGCGCATCTTCTCCCTTGATGTCGTGAATGAGGCGCTGGCTGCGTTCCCCGAGGGAAGCGGGGCCGACCACGCCGAGCGTCAGTTGAAGACGGTCCAGACGTGCTTGCGTGAGTGCGTCCACACCGATCGTGACGTACAGCCAGCCGGCGTAGGGACGGTCATCCGGGTCGGGCGGGGTCGCGTCCTTGTCCGCGGGCGTGTAGATACTCTGGCCAATGGCCGTGGTGAGGCCCAGCCGGGCCTCGTCGGACAGCAAGGGCGTGCCCCGGGCCAGCCGGTGCACCCATTCGGGTTCATGGTCGGCTGGCCGCACCCAGGTGAGGCGAAGTCCGCTGGTGTAGTAGCGGTCGGTGCGGGCGAACGCGTCGTTTTCCACGTCCACCACGAACACAAGCTGCTCCTCCGGGGGATGTGAGGCCATGGCGTGCGCCATTATCTGCATGACCACCAGCAGGGCGATCAATACAGTGCTTGCCGGGCGTATGGGCATGCGTCGACCTGCTCACGGGCAGCCGCATTTACCCTGGAGTATGGCACTGGACTGAATAGGTGGGGGCACCCGCATGTGGCCCGCCACAGCGGCATCTCGACGCCTCGCTACGAACGGTGGCGAGCCTTTGCCGGCTGGTCAGCTGACCCAGGCGCAGAGCCGGTCGACGGCCTCGACGACGTCGCCGCAGTGGCGCCGCAGGAATTCGTTGTCGGGATCTGTGCCCTCGGGCAGGGACTCGGCTGCCTCGAGGGCTTTCTGTCCGTCGAAGTCCACCAGCGCGAGGCGCACGGAGAGTTCGTCCAGCGGGCGGCCGAACGCTTCACCAGGCAGGCAGGCGACGCCGGTGTCTTCCAGCAGATGCAGGCAGAGCTGCTCGCTGGTGGTGATGCCGCGGCTTGCCAGGCGCTCTCGCAAGGGGTCGAAGTTGGGGAACAGGTAGAAGCCACCCTTGGGTTCGGTGGCCACCGCGCCGACCGCGCGGACGCTTTCCCAGGTGTAGTGGGCGATGGCCCGGAGAATGCGTCGGCACTGTGTGAGGTAATGCTCGATCTCCGGGCCGCCTTCAAAGGCGCGCACCGCGGCGTACTGGATCGGCGCACTGGTGGACGTGAACGTCTCGCTGGCCACGCTGGCCATGGGTTCCAGCAGCCATGTCAGGGAACGCGGGAAGGCCAGCGCGCCGAGACGCCAGCCCCCCGCCCCGCACCATTTGGAAAGACCGTTGCTGATGATGGTGCCCTCGGGGTAGAAGCGGGCGATGGAGACGTGCTTGCCCTCGAAATGCAGGCCGCTGTAGATCTCGTCCGAGAGCACCAGCACCCGGTAACGACGCGCCACTTCGGCGATGGCCTGCAACTGCTCGACTGCGTAGGCGCTCCCGGTGGGATTCCCTGGAGAGTTGAGAATCAGCAGCCGCGGCCGATCGGGATCCACGCGACACAGGGCATCCAGCGCCTCGGGCGTGACGCCGAGGCCCGTCTCGGGGTGGGTGGGCAGCCATCGCAGGTGACGGCCGATGATATGCGCCTGAGGTGCGTAGGAGACCCAACTGGGCGTCGGGATGACCAGGTCCCCGTAATACACCAGCTGCACGATGAACATCAGCTCCTTGGTGCCCGGGCCCACCAGCACATGGTCGGCCGAGAAGCTCAGGCCCTCATGGCGGTGGAGATAGTCCACGATCGCCTGGCGCAGTTCCGGCAGGCCCTTCACCGGCAGGTAATCCTTCTGGTGCGAGTTGGCGCGCAGGGCCTCGACCACGGGCTCCGGCACCGGAAACGGGGACTGTCCGAGGCCCATGCGAAACACCGAGCGGCCCTCGCGGCGCATGGCCGCACAGCGCTCGTTAATCGCCAGCGTGGCCGATTGCGGCAGCCCTCGGGCGTTGAGATTGAGCTGTACGCGGGGAGAGTAGCTGTCGTCGGGAGTCATGGCATGCGGACCCTTGGCTGCACCGTCAAAAGTGAAACCCGGGCGGTCTCCCGGGCTCATACAGTTTAAGCTTAACCCGGATATTGCATCTCGCATCGTGATCCCTGATGCAATATCCGGGCTAACGCCAAGTCGCGGGTGGGTGACCACCCCTCGCGGGAGGAGAGAGGATGAGCAGACCGGTGTGGACGCCCCCACAGGAACGCATCGAGCGCACACACATGATGTCCTTCATGCGGCAGGTGCGCGAGGCGTCGGCGGATGCGACAGACTACGCGGCGTTGCACGCCTGGTCGGTGGCCGATCCGGAGGGGTTCTGGTCCGCCGTGTGGCGTTATGGGGAGGTGCGCGCTTCGCAGCCCTGGTCGTCGGTGCTCGGGGCACCGGACCGCATGCCCGGGGCCCGCTGGTTTGCCGGCGCCAGGCTCAACTTTGCCGAAAATCTGCTGCGTCGCCGTGATGACCGTCCTGCCCTGATCGCCTGTGCCGAGGACGGTTCGCGCCGGGAGCTGAGTCATGCCCAACTGCACGCGCAGGTGGAACGGCTGGCGGCGGCGCTGCACCGCGATGGCGTGGAACCGGGGGATCGCGTGGCGGGCTTCGTGCCGAATCGGCCGGAGGCGGTCATCGCCATGCTGGCGGCCACACGCCTGGGTGCGGTCTGGAGCTCGTGCTCGCCGGATTTCGGCGAGCAGGGCGTTCTCGACCGCTTTGCGCAGATCAACCCGAAGGTGCTGTTCTCGGCCGACGGTTACTTTTTCAAGGGCAGAACCTTCGACTCGCGAGCGCGCCTCGCCCGCGTGGCCGCGCAGCTGCCGGGGTTGCGCCGCGTGGTGGTGTTTCCCTATGTCCAGGACAGCGTCGACGTCGCGGAAGTGCCGGGCGCCGTGGAGTGGGACACGTACATGCAGACCTCCCAGGCAGGCATGCCGCAGCCGGCCCAGCTGCCGTTCGACCACCCCGTCTACATCATGTACTCCTCGGGCACCACCGGAAAGCCCAAGTGCATCGTGCACGGGGCCGGGGGCACGCTGCTGCAGCATCTCAAGGAGCACTTGCTGCACACGGACATCGGCCCCGGTGACCGGGTGTTCTACTTCACCACCTGCGGCTGGATGATGTGGAACTGGCTGGTGAGCGCACTGGCCACCGGCGCGACGCTGGTGCTGTATGACGGCTCGCCGTTTCATCCGGCCCCAACCGCACTCATGGATCTCGCAGAGCGCGAGGGGATCACCGTGTTCGGGACCAGCGCCAGTTACATCGCCGCGCTCGAGAAGGCAGGGGTGCGCCCGCGCGCCAGCCATCGCCTGGAACCGTTGCGCACCATCCTGTCCACGGGCTCGCCGCTGGCTCCGGAGTCCTTCGACTACGTGTATCGGGACGTCAAGGCTGACGTGCATCTGGCGTCCATCTCCGGAGGCACGGACATCATCTCCTGCTTCGCGCTGGGCAACCCCGTCCTGCCCGTGTACCGGGGGCAGCTCCAGTGCCGCGGCCTCGGCATGGCCGTCGAGGTCTTCGACGAGGCCGGCCGGCCGGTCCGGGAACGCAAGGGGGAACTCGTGTGTACCGCGCCCTTTCCCTCCATGCCGGTCGGCTTCTGGAACGATCCCGACGGCTCGCGCTACCGGGCGGCCTATTTCGAGCGTTATCCCGGCGTATGGGCCCATGGGGATTATGCCGAGATCACCGCACAGGACGGACTGATCATCCACGGGCGGTCGGACGCCGTGCTCAACCCGGGCGGCGTGCGCATCGGCACCGCGGAAATCTACCGGCAGGTGGACGCGCTGGCGGAGGTGCTGGAGAGTGTGGCCGTGGGTCAGTCGTGGCGCGGCAGCGAGCGCGTGGTGCTGTTCGTGGTGCTGCGCGAAGGCCTGACGCTGGACGAGGATCTGCGCACTCGCATCCGGGCGGTGATCCGCGAGAACACCACACCGCGGCATGTGCCGGCAAAGATCCTCCAGGTGGGAGAGCTGCCTCGCACGCGCAGCGGCAAGATCGTGGAGCTTGCCGTTCGCGACGTGATCCACGGCCGCAGTGTCGGGAACCTGGAGGCGCTGGCCAACCCCGACGCGCTGGAACAGTTTCGTGATCGGCCGGAGCTGGCGAGCGACTGAGCCGGGTTGGCCCGGGACCATCGCGGTGCTTGCGGCCTCCCGGCCTGTTTCGCTTATCCGCCCTGCGAGACCGGTCGTAGGTCGGGCTTCAGCCCGACAAGCGGTGCCTGAACATGCCAATGCCGTCGGCCTGAAGGCCGACCTACAGGCAAACGAGACAGCCCCAGTGCCCACAATCATTCGCGATCATCGGTGCAATCCGGGCTAGAAAATCCACGACAGGCTCACAGCCCCGAAATCCTCCCGATCCACCTGGTTGTCGAATTCCTTGGTGCGGAACACGTGGGTGTAGGCCAGGCGAGCGCGTCCCAGGCTCACGACGCCGCCCACCTGGGCGTCGCCCACGAAGAGTCTCCTGTCCACGCTGGGGCTGTCGCGAAACGTGCTGCCGTCCAGAAACGTGTTCCACGCCACGGCGCGGCCGTCCACGCCTGCAAAGACGTACCATCCCCAGCGTGCCTTCGGCACGAACAGGCCCGATCCGGGCAGGGAGGGCTGTATGCGGGGCGGACCGTAATCGTGCGGCAGGTCGCGGCCTGCGCGCAGCATCAGGCCCGCATTGACCAGGGTGAACGGGGTGCCCAGTGTGCCGCCCCAGTGCGGGGTCAGATCCATCTGCCAGCCGCCGGCACCGGTCTGCACGAGGGCGCGGATCTGGCGCTCGTAACTGACCATCACGGTGAGTTCGTTCTCCAGCTGGTGATCCCACCCCTGGGGGACAGGTGCCCCGACCATGCGATGAATCTCCTTCTGGGACACGTCGGCCAGCGATGCCGGTCCGATGACTCCCAGCGTGAGCGACAAGCGGTCAAGCCGCTGTCCGGTCTCCTCGGCCAAGCCGCCGCTGACGTACAGCCAGCCCGCGTAGGGGCGGTCGTCGGGATCGGGAGGGTCGGCCTCCAGATCCTTGGGCGTGTACATGCTCTGGCCGATGGACCATGAATTCTTCAGTTCCCCCTCCCCGGGGAAGAAGGGAATCAGTCGGCCCAGATCGCGCAACAGGCCGGGCACGCCTTCCTCGGGCGTGATCCAACTCGCCCGGACGCCGTTGGTGTAGTAGCGATCCTCCCCGGCGAAGAGATCGTTCTCGAATTCGAGGACGAGTATTCCCATGTCGGGTTGCGGTGGCGGAGTGTCCGCGTGCGCTGCCTGCCAGGCGACGAGCAGCAGTCCGGCAAGCGCAGCGCAACGGTACGACATGTGCGATCCTTCAGTAGAGGGCGTTCCATTCTAGCCCGTGAGTGCGTGCGGCTGTCCATGACCCGGCCGCCGGCATGGGAAAGTGGCACCGCGCAGCTCCCGCCTGCGGTGCGGCGATCTTCCAGTACGGAGAAACGACCATGATCCGAGTGATTGCATGTCTTGCGGTTGCCGCGCTGTGGCCCGTGCAGGCCTTGGCTGCGGCGAGTCCCGAGCAGTATCCCATGACGCCCGAGGAGGTCGCGCCCGGCGTGTATGCCGTGATCACTCCGGCACGGGATTTTCCCAACCCGGAGAACCTGGGGTGGAATGCCAACATGGCCTTCGTGGTCACCGATGACGGCGTACTGGTCGTCGACACGGGTTCCTCGGAGAACATGGGTGTTGCCTTGCGGAATGCCATTCGTTCGGTCACCGATCGGCCGGTGCGCTGGATCGTCAACACGCACAGCCACGGCGATCACTGGCTGGGCAACTACGGTTTCAAGGATGACGCGCCGGAGATCATGGCGGGCAGCGCGGCGATCGCCCGCATGGAGCAGCAGGCCCAGGGGTGGATCGACAGCTTCAACGAAATGACCGAGGGTGCCACCGGAGAGTCCCGCACCCTGTTTCCCGATACGGCCGTAGATGAACCGACCGAGCGCGTATTGGGCGGCACGCGAGTCGTACTGCTGCCATCCGGCGACAGCCATTCCCCCGGAGACCTCGTTGTCTGGTTGCCGGAAACCCGTGTGCTCATTCCCGGAGACGTGGTTTACACGGACCGGGCCCCGTCGGTTTGGGACGGACGGGTGGCCCAATGGATCGAGTTCATGGACACGCTCATCGCCCTTGAATCCGAAGTCGTGATCCCCGGTCACGGGCGCATAGAGGGCCCGGAGACGCTGCCCCGGCTCAAGGGCTATCTCACGGCCTTGTGGGCGGGTGTCGAGGAAGGCGTGCGGCAGGGACTGCCGGCGCACGAGACCGTGCCTGTCGTGCGTGAGCACATGGCGAAGATCGTCGCGGACTACCCCGGCTTCGAAGACAAGGTCAACCGCTCCGTGGCGCACATGTACGAGGAGGTAGAGGACGCCGTGTTCTAGTCTGGCACAATAGGTTTCGCATGTACTGATGATCCACTGCCGGACGCAGACGCTGCCGGCACACACACCGCCATTACCGAACAGGATGGCACTGCCGGACGGGACACACGCGGGATGGAACTGACAAACCAGATCATCCTTCTGGGCAGCCTGGTGCTGCTCCTGAGCGTGCTCTCCAGCGTGATCACCACGCGTCTGGGTGCGCCGATCCTGCTGGTGTTCCTCATCATCGGCATGCTGCTGGGGGAAGAGGGGCCCGGCGGTGTGGTCTTTCACGACATCCAGCTGGCGCACCTGTTCGGCAGCCTCGCGCTGGCCATCATCCTGTTCGACGGCGGCCTGCGCACTCCGGTCAAGAACTTCCGTGTCGGCCTCAAGCCGGCGGTCGTGCTGGCCACCGTCGGGGTGATCATTACCGCCGCCATCACGGGCGCGTTCGCCGCCTGGTGGCTGGGCCTGCACTGGATGGAGGGATTGCTGCTCGGCGCCATCGTCGGTTCCACAGACGCGGCGGCGGTGTTCTCCCTGCTGCACAGCCGCGGGCTGGAACTCAAGCAGCGCGTGGGGGCCACGCTGGAGATCGAGTCCGGCAGCAACGACCCGATGGCCATCTTTCTCACCATCGTGTTCATCGAGCTGCTCATCACCGGGCCGCAGAACATGGGCCTGGTGGTGCTCTGGGAGTTCGTGCAGCAGATGGGCCTCGGTGCGCTAATCGGCATCGCCGGCGGATTCGCGTTCGTCTGGGTGATCAATCGTCTCGACCTGGCGCCCGGACTGTATCCGCTGGCCGCCCTGGCCGCCGGTCTCACCGTGTTCGGTGTGGCCAGCCAGGTCAACGGCTCCGGCTTCCTGGCCATCTACCTCGCGGGGCTGGTGCTGGGTAATCGGCCCCTGCAGGCCAGCCAGAACATCAACCGCTTTCACGACGGCATCGCACGGCTCGCGCAGATCGGCATGTTCCTGATGCTTGGCATGCTGGTGACGCCGTCGCAGCTGATGCCGGTGGCCGTGGACGCCCTGCTCATTGCAGGCGTACTGATCCTGTTGGCCCGGCCCGTGGCGGTGTGGTTGTCCCTGCTGCCGTTCCACTTCCCCTGGCGCGAACAGGGCTTCATCGCCTGGGTGGGCCTGCGCGGCGCGGTGCCCATCATCCTGGCCCTGTTCCCGCTGCTCGCCGGGCTGGAGCAGGCGGGGAACTTCTTCAACATCGTGTTCTTCGTTGTGCTGATCTCCCTGGTGGTGCAGGGCTGGACCGTGGCGCCCGTGGCGCGGCTGCTCCGGCTCGAGGTGCCGCCCACCACCCACGTGGTGCAGCGCGTGGAACTGGATATCCCGGGGCAGCAGGAAATGGAACTGGTGGGCTACCGCCTGGTGGAGGACACGCCGGTGGTGCAGGAGAAGTGGACCAACTTCGTACTGCCGAAGAGCGTGCGGGTGGTGGCCCACCTGCGCGACAAGAAGCTGCTGGATTCCCTGGAGCTCATGGACCTGCGTTCCGGGGATTACCTGTACCTGATGGCTGCCCCCGATGATCTCCCGGATCTGGACCGCCTGTTCGTCCCGCGCGCCGCCCCCAAGCGGCTGTCCGAACAGACCTTCTTCGGCGAGTTCGTGCTCAACGGCGACGCAAGGCTGGGCGACCTGTCGCTTGCCTACGGGCTGGTGCTGCCGGAGGGTGTTTCGGAGTTGACGCTGGAGGAGTACATCCGCGACAAGTTGCACACCACGCCGGTGGTGGGCGACCGGGTGTCCCTGGCCGGCGTCGAACTGGTGATCCGCGAGATGGACGGCGCGCGCATCTCGCGGGTGGGTCTCAAACTCTCACGTTGACGGAGCACTGTCATGCTGACCCTGATCGCAGGACTGGTGATCTTCCTGGGCGTGCACTCCGTGGCCATCGTTGCACCGGGCTGGCGCGAACGCATGGTGGCGCGCATGGGTCTGTTGCCCTGGATGGCCGTTTACTCGGTCATTGCGGTCGTCGGACTGGTGCTCATCATCCAGGGCTACGCAATGGCCCGGCAGGCGCCGGTGGTGCTCTACTGGCCGCCTGTCTGGCTGCGCCATATCGCGCTGTTGCTGATGATCCCGGTGTTTCCGCTCCTGCTGGCCACCTATCTGCCGGGTCGCATACAGGCGCGCGTGCGTCATCCCATGCTCGCAGCTGTGAAGCTCTGGGCCGTTGCCCATCTGCTGGCAAACGGCATGCTGGCCGACGTTCTCCTGTTCGGCGGCTTTCTCGCCTGGGCGGTGGTTGATCGGATCTCTCTCAAACGGCGCAATCCGCCGTCTCCTCCGGGTCTGCCTCCCGGCGCCTTGAACGACGCCATTGCCGTGGTGGGTGGGCTGGCCGTCTACGTGGCCTTCATTCTCTGGTTGCACGCATGGCTGATTGGTGTTCCTGTCGTGGCGATGTAGCCGAGTGAGTATTTGGAAGATGAACGATCCGACGCCATTGCCACCCATGCCGATCTGTCTCGAAGCACTGGGAACCCCGCGCTTCAACACAATGCTCAAGGAGGCGTTGACGCGTCTGGGGGTGGACGTCCTGCCCCTGCAGCAGGGGCTGCGCAACGGCAGCGTCAGTCTGGACAAGGACCTGAGCATCACCATTCTGGACCTGCGTGAAACACCCGAACGGGTGATGGTCCGCGTGGGTGCCTTTTACTCCAGCGTGCTGGCCGGGTGCGCCTGTGCCGATGACCCGAGCCCGGAGAATGAATATCCCGAATACTGCGAAATGGATCTGGAGATCGATCGGCCCGACGGGACGGCACGTATCAGCGTTGTCGGAAGCTGAGTTCAGTATTCGTTGTACTTCTTTGCACTGCCCCGCACCCGCTCCACCGGGTACTTGCGCTCATTCAGCACGATCTTGTCCTCCACCGCGGCCATGAGATCGATGTCCAGCCGGTCGGACAGCCGGATCAGGTAAATGAGGATATCCGCCATCTCCAGGCGCACGGCTTCCAGCTTGTCGGGTGGCAACCGGTAGCTCTGTTCCTCGGTCAGCCATTGAAAGTGCTCAATCAGCTCACCGGCCTCGCCGATAAGTGCCATGGCCATGTTCTTGGGGGAATGAAACTGCTCCCAATCCCGGTCCCGGGCGAACTGGCGCAGGCGGCGGGTCAGGTCGTCGAGCTCATTGGGCATAGTGATCGCGCCTCATGGGATTGCGGAATGGGCACCATGATAGCCCGGACATCCGGCCAGACGCAGGGGGTGTCCCGGTAACCTCCGCCGCCTGAATACGCGTGTCGCAAATTGACGACAGCACCGCCAGGAGCCCGGCCGGGCGCCGGCCGAGGCCCGGCGCTTGTATCCGGGCCATTCTCTGCACATCTGATCGGGCCCTCGTACGCGCGGGTCTCCGTCTAGTGTCTCAAATGGGCGACAAGTCCTTCATGGATCCATGAAGGTCTGATCACTGTGAGCCTCCCGCAGGTGTTGCCACCGTGCGACAAACCGCGATGCAGAGGACTCCCAAAGGTGCCTTGGGCAAGGCGCTCTCAACACCCGCGCATCACCCTGGAAGTGGGCTCTGGCCCCGTAATTTCAGGCATCTGCACCGGGCAGGCATGTGAATGACCTGACCGCACTGTAGGTCTGGCACGGGGTTTGCTTTGCCTATCGTTGACCTCAAAGGGCGTCGGTGATCCGCGCCTGATGATTGATCGACGACCAACCAGAGCCGTGAGGCAGGAGAGCCTGTTTATGAACACGACATTCCGCAAGTCACTTCTGGCGGGCGCGGTTGCGGCCCTGCTCGCTGCGCCCGTATGGGGCCAGACCGATGTCACCGAACCTTCCGGCGATGTGCCGGGCGCAGAGACCGGACAGCCCATGGATGCGCCGCCGGCCGCAGGCGGTGAGCGCAACCTTCTGGCCCCGGATCCCGCGACCAACGGGAACCCGCTCTATTTACTGACACCCAATGAGCTGCGTCGCGGCGAGGTGTTCGACGCCGACGGCGAAAAGGTGGGCAACATCAAGACCGTGGTGGGCGACCCCCGGACTGAACGCGTACATGCGGTGATCGCCTCAGGCGGGATACTGGGCTTCGGCGCGCGCGAGATCGTCGTGTCCTTCGATGAACTGAAGCTTGCCGACGACAAGGTCCAGGTGATCGCCACCAGGGAGGAGCTTCAGGAACGTGGTGAGTATGTGCCGGAGGAGTACGTTGAACTGGAGCCGGATCTGCCCATCAGCGAGTTCTCCGCCTTCGAGCCGATGCCGGATGAAGAACCCGGTTCGACTATCGTACCCGAGCCACCGCTCTAACCCGGACATTGCACCAAGGCGGCTGGCGGCTCTGTGTATGCTTCTGAGTCAGTGACAGGAGTGGGCGCATTGGGTGGTAAAACTGCGGTGGCAGTTTGAACCGCGCCACCAGCCTATCGCGATGCTTGCGGNNACCGGCCCTGCCTGCCAGCACCTCACCCTGGATAAACAACGTATTGAGAGATCACGGCTAGATCTCGGCGCGGTCTTCCGCACCCGGATTCGAGTCCGCGTCGCAATGGCTCAGCACCAGGCGCGGCGGATCGAAAGAGAAGATGAACGGCGCGGCACGTTGCAGGACATTGAGTCCCAGGATGGGCCGGGTACTGCCCGGGAAGACCGCAGCCTCCACGTCGCGCATCCGGCAGGCCTCCCCGATGCTGACGGCGTCGAGGGCATAGACGGGCACGGTCAGTTCGCTGCCGTCGGCCAGGCGGCCGCGCAGATCCCTCACGAAGCGGGCCTGACCACCGTCCTTCAGGGTGCGCAGCATGTCCTCGTTGATGGTCATGTAGCCGGAGCCGGTGTCGACCATCAGATCAACGGAACCGAAGCCCTCGATATTGCCGGGTACGTAGAAGGCGGCGCCGCCCCGGTCGTCCATCCGTACCTCCGTGCTGAACTCGCCGGCCAGGGCCGGGGCACAGATCCATGGCAGGGCGATCAGGAGCGTGGTCAGGAGTCGTGTGTACATGAGTTGCCTGTGGCGTGCAGTGCGAGCGTACGTCGGCGGGTCGCGCGACCGTCCGAAGCTCGATGGTAACGCCGTTCCCAGGTGAGTCAGCGCAGTCTGCGATGAGTTCCCCGGTTTTGCCGACAAGCGCCGGCCCCGCCTACGGCCCGGCGTCGCGTTTCAACTCGATCCGCAATCCCAGGAACTCCGACGCTCTGAGCGCCGCCAGCCCGACGAGTATCACGAGGCGCCCCTCGTCCAGATCCGCCGGTGTCATGGTGGTCTCGTCGCAGCGCACGAAGAAGGCATCTTCGGGCCAGCTGCCCTGCAGTGCGCCGGCGCGCCACTGGTCGTCGAGGAACGCCTCGACACTTGCGCGCAGCCTCGTCCACGTCGTGTGGTCGTTGGGCTCGAACAGCGCCCACCCGGTGGAGCGCCGAATGGAGGCCTCCACGAAACCCAAAAAGCGCAGC
This sequence comes from Thioalkalivibrio denitrificans, assembly GCF_002000365.1. GTDB lineage: Bacteria > Pseudomonadota > Gammaproteobacteria > Ectothiorhodospirales > Ectothiorhodospiraceae > Thioalkalivibrio_A > Thioalkalivibrio_A denitrificans. Next base: position 21,079 of record NZ_MVBK01000091.1, read on the forward strand.
ACGCCGAGGTACCGGTGCTCCGGGTTGTCGCTGAGGGTGCGGGCACCCCAGGGCGTGACGACGCCGGAGAGGTTGCGGATCGGGTTGATGTTGTGCCGTACCAGCTCCCCGAGTTCGTGCCGACTGTACCCGTGCACCACGCCTGTGACATCGGCCAGTGCCGCCCTCGGCCCGGCCGGCGAGCGCCAGATGCAGCCCTCGATCTGGTAACGAGCCAGCACCCCTGATACCGCACCCGACGGCGGCACCGGGACCGGTGCGTGTATGCCTCTGAGCCAGGGATGATACAGGGCCACCGGGCCGCGAAGTCCGTCGGCAAAGGCCCGCACGTGTGCGACCGATGTCCTCGCCGGCGGGCAGTCCGCCACCGTGATCATGTGCCGGCGGGCTTCGCAGTATCGGATTGCGGCCGAGAGCACCGGCGTTGCGGTTACTCCGGGCAGGGCCAGCAGGCCCAGGTCATCCAGTCCGTCCAACGCGGTCAGCAGGGCCAGGGTGTGGTCACCGGTTTCCGGCGGTGCACATATACGAACCACGTACAGTCTTCGTCCGCCGTTGGCGAAGAAATGCCCTGCAGCGATGCCCAGGTGTCCCGAGCCGACGTCACCGAAGGTGTTCGTGAACGCCTGCATGTCCTCGATGGCTACGGCAGTCCCCACGGGGCCCCGGGGGGTGATCCCCACGAACGCGGCCGCAGACAGGTCCGCCGGTTCGATCTCCGGGAAACGATCCGGCCGCGATTCCACGTACACCCCGGGCGTGCGATAGGGCGTGTCGCCGGGTCTGTTCGGAGCGCGCGGCGTGCCACTCCGGTGGCCAGACAGCTTCCTGTGCATCAGGTACATCCTCGCGACCGGCCTTGCCGGTGATGCGCCTCCAGGCTGTGGGCGTTGCTCAGGCCCGTTCCAGTTCGGAGCGGATCTGCAGGTACCTCAACAGATCCTTTAGCACCAGAATGCCCACGATGCGACCATTTTCGGTCACGACCAGGCGGCCGCTCTGATTCTGCTGCATCCGGTCGAGGGCCTGCGCGGCATCCGAATCGGCGTCCACGGTGAACTCCTCGGGAAGCTGGCGGCACACGTCGTCGACCCGGGTCCGGTCCCAGTCCGCCCGGGGGACTGTCTTCGCGTGGCGCAGCGAGATGCGGCCCAGCAGCTTTCCATCCCGGATCACGGGAAAGACGTCGTGGGCATGGTGGTAGAGATAATCGTCCACGAACTCCCGGATGGTCGCCTCGGCGGGCACGGTGACCGGGTCGGTGGTCATGAATCGCCGTACCGTCTGACCCTTGAGGGCAAGCTGGGTGTCCACCTGCCGGTAGCTGGCGATCGCGGCGCCGCGAATGAACAACCCGATCAGGAACCACCACATGCCCCCCACGAAGTTGCCGAGCAGGAAGCTGTAGATGCCGAGCGCCACGAGCAGCAGCCCGAAACCCTGGCCGAACCGCGAGGCCCACAGGGTCGCCCAGCGCAGATCTCCCTTCAGATGCCAGAGCGCGGCCCTCAGCACCCGCCCGCCGTCCATGGGAAAGCCGGGGACCATGTTGAACACGGCCAGCAGGATGTTCAGGAAGCCCAGGTAAAGGGGCACGCCGGCAATGTAATCCGGTACGCCCAGCAGCAGCATGAGCACCGACACCAGGTAGAAGGCGGCGCCCAGCACGACGCTGGCGATGGGCCCCGCGATGGCCATCCAGAATTCCTCCCGCGGGCGCTTCGCCTCGGCCTGGATCTCCGCCATGCCGCCGAACAGGAACAGGGTGATGCCCCCCACGGGCAGCCCGAAGGCCCGGGCCACAACGGAATGGCTCAGCTCGTGAAACAGCAGGGAGAAGAACAACCCGAACATCCCGACGATGGCCATCAGCCAATAGGTCCTCGGGGAGAGATCCGGGAAGGCGAACGGGAACAACCCGGCGGCCAGCGACCAGGTGACCAGCAGCGCAAGGAACAGCCAGGTCACATTGGCGCGGATCTCGAATCCCAGGATCCGGAACAGTCTGAAGCTTTCACCGAACATGTCGTTAGACTCGTTTGATCAGACTCTGGAAAAGCTATTGATGCCACCTATGTTGCCAGTACAGTATGCCGTGTGCACCCGGTCTCCGACCGACTCCCTCCCCTTGAAAATTCCGCCACTGTACCCATTTAATCACTTGCCAAGGCAGAGGTATTAACGACCGACAGTGCAATGGAGGTGATGAGTCATGTCCATGATCCTGCACAACGATCCGTTTGCCATGCTCAACCAGCTGCACGATGAACTGGCCCGCGCCATGGGGTCGCCCCACCGCAGGTGGACCGACCAGGGGCGGGAGTCCAGCGTTGCTGACTGGGTGCCCCTGATGGACATCCGTGAGGAGCCCAACCGCTTCCTGATCCTCGCCGACCTGCCCGGCGTCAAGGCCGACGACGTCGAGGTGACCCTGGAAGGCGGCGTCCTGCGGATCAAGGGCGAGCGCAAGATGGAGGCATTCCAGGCCGAGGACGGCCGCTACGGCCGGCAGGAGCGTCCGACGGGCAGCTTCTATCGTCAGTTCCTGCTGCCCGACAGCGCCAATCCGGACGACGTCACCGCCCGTGTCCACGACGGCATCCTGGAGGTGACCATCGGCAAGCGGGCCGAGACCCAGCCGCGCCGCATCGAGGTGGTGCACTGATTGCCACCTCGCCTGCGAGGGCGGAAACGGGCGGGGATTCCCCGCCCGTCTTGTTTTGAACCACGAAGCACACGAAGGGCACGAAGAAAGGCTTTATGGGCTGTGTGGGCCGGGGTTTTACCTGATCTTGCCGACCGGTCCGTCGTTTCGGTTGCTTCGTTGAGAGAAGGAATGGTCTCTCGCGAAGCACGCCAAGTGCGCAAAGAGAGAATTATTTCATCGTCCTTGCGGTTTCTTGGCGTGCTTCGCGTCTTTGCGAGAGACATTGTCTTTAGAGCCAACGAAGCAACCGGATGCCGATATAGGCAGCTGGAGGTCGGGATGAACCGGACCCCGCAGCCCATAAAGCCTTTCTTCGTGCCCTTCGTGTGCTTCGTGGTTAGACCGCCTTGTCACGTCCGCATCTCCAGAACACCGCCGCGTACGCGACCGCCGCGGGGGGTGTGCTCGCCGAGCCATTCCAGGTGGTCGTCGATCAGCTCGCGGATGGCCTCGATGACTCCTTCCCGGGTCGAACCGGTGGCGACGCAGCCGTCCACGTCGGGCGAATGGGCTGAATAACCCAGGGTCGTTTCCTCGATCACGATCTTGTAGTTCATGTTGGCGTGCTCCTGTTTGTGGTGAATCTGTGCGGATGGCGAGGCATCAGCGCCGCGCCACCACGTTGTCCAGGCGGGCCAGGTCGTTGACCACGCGGAATTGTCCGCCGCCGCCCTCAATGCGTTCCTGCCAGCTGGCCAGCCGTTCCCGATAGGCCTGCGGGTCGTTGTTGTCGCGGCGCTGACGCTTGACGTTCACGGCGATCACCTGCACGTCGCGCAACGCCACCGGCATATCCCGCCTGAGCCACGGCGGCAGGTCCTCGTGGAGATCCGAGAGGATGAACAGGTAGCTTTCGCCCGCACCCAGCTCTTCCAGGTGGTCCGCGGCCAGCAGGAGGCCGCCGGTGATGTCGCTGTGATGGCTGGGTACCCGGAACCGCTCGATGAACGCATCGAGCAGCGCCCGGACCTCGCGCTTCTGCCGGGTCGTGACACTGGGACGATGATCGAAGGTGGTCCTGGCGATCATGTTGCGTGCGGTGAAGCTGCTGTTGTCGATGAACGCGATGGCGATGGAGTCACCGCTGTTCAGGCTGCCCAGCAGGAAGTTGGTGAGCGTGCGCGCCTTCTCCAGTTCTCCGGCGTAATCGCGGGAGATGTCGATCAGGACGAATGCGGCGCGCGTGTTGTTGGCCGGCTGCCCGCAGCCCGCGAGCATGACGGCAAGCATCATGGCCGCCCCCAGTACAGTCAGACGAATCCGGCGGTTTGCCTCATGCCCGATGCGATTGCTTATGTGTTTCATGACTCAAACCTCCCTCGCGGCAAGCACCGCGTCGTCGTCGATTTCTCCGGCAGGACCCTTGCGGCGGCGGCCGCGCGGGGCACCCCTGCCATCGGTAGGCGTTTCTCCCTGCCCGGCATCGGTCCCGTCGGCCTCGCGGTGAGCCAGGCCGGTGCGGTTCTCCCGCACGATGCGCTCGATGCCCAGCGGCAGCATGATGAACAGGTCATACAGGCTCACCAGCATCTTGCTCAGGTGGTTGGCCGTGCCGCCGACGATGCGCACCGTCAGGCGCAGGGCACGCAGTGCGGCCAGCGCCAACAGTCCAAGCACCGTACGCAGCGAATGCACGAACGCCTCCAGCGGGATGGCCACGAAGGCCAGCGCGAACGGCAGGACGAAGCCCAGGACCATCTGCGCCACCGAGGGGATCCAGCGGAACTGCGCCTCGGCCACGGAGGCACCGGCCAGCGACTGGGAGAGGGCCTCGCGGTCCAGCGCCAGCAGGTCGCGCATGTAGGCCAGCGAGGACTCGATGCTTGCCAGGATGAACAGGATGGTGAATGCGGCAATGGCCATGCGCTTGCGCATGCGGTCATCCATGCTGCCGATCATGGGGAAGAGCCGCGTGATCTGCAGCGACTCCAGCAGGAACAGCCCCATGGTGATCTCCAGCAGGACGATCACCAGTGCCGCCACGTCAGAGGCGCGCACGGAACCGATGTAGCTGGCGCCGCCCACCATTTCAGACATGGGCAGGGCGATCAGGTGAAAGTTGATCAGGCCGCCAAAGGCCGCAATGATCAGCACCACCGTGGCGATGAAAAACTGCGTGAGCGAGGAGGCGGTCAGGGCGTGCACGGCCCGGTCCTCGGCCTTGCGCATGCTTTCATAGTTGGCCATGTGGGCGTCGATGGCCCTGGCGCGATCCTCCAGCCCGGTGATGGTGCGATGCACCTTCTCCATCGTGCCGTTCAGGCTGCGCCAGTGGGGCTGCATGCCGTTGAGGATCCGGTGCCGCTCATGAGCACTCTTGCGGTAAGCCGCCAGCGTCTCATCGTGGGATTGATCAACGGCTTCGCGGATGTCATCGAGGATTTTCGCAACCGCGGGATCGCTGCGCCCCGGCAGCGCGGACAGGGTCTCGATCACCTCGGCCCATGCGGGGGGCAGAGGCGCGTCCTCGGTGGCGGCGCGGTAATCCGCCTCCACCTTCTGTACGGTGTCGGCCAGCTTGCGGTGCAGGGCGGGATAATGCCCGAGGTCGCGCTCGATGATGGTGTTGACGCGCGTGAAATCGCGCTCGATGGCCTTTTCGCTTGCTTCCCGCCCCATGGCGAGCAGCACGTCACGGTTTCGGGCCATGACGCGCTTCTCCAGCTGGCGGATGCTCGCCGCGGCCAAGCGGGCGCTGCCGTATATCGCGCGCCCGGTGCCGCGCAGCAGTTGATGGGCATGGGGTCGGCCCAGGTAAAGTAGGATGATGGCGATCACCAGCCAGATGGCCAGTGACAGGGCCGGTGAAGCCGACCAGATATGGAGAATTTCAGTGGACATGAGGGTCCCCCCCGTTCTTCTGTTGGATTCGGCATGATGGGGTTCAGGCCCCGTGCCGTGTCGGTAAAGAGCATCGCCGGGGCTGGTGAAAAATCTGTGAGTGGAAAAGGGAAGCGCCATGGCCACGATCTTCTGGGTGGAGGACCAGTCGCACTGGATCGACAAGTTCAGGCCCGTGCTGGAGGCCACGGACTTTGACGGCCGGCAGACCGTGGTGCAGGTCTTCAAGTTCGCGGAGGCCGCCTGTCAGCACATTCGCCTCGCCGACGCCGGGCAGCGCCCCGATCTCGCGCTGCTGGATGCCAACATGAACGGCAATCATGCCGCCGGCTTTTCCGTCTCCCGGGCGTTGCAGCGCAAGTGGCCGGATCTCCCCGTCATCTACCTCTCCGAACACAGCGGGACCGGCATCGAGCAGGAGGCCTTCGAGGCGACGGGTGCTCAGGACTTCATTGCCAAACACCAGCACAACATCGAGTCCGTGTTGTGCTGGCGCATCCGGGCCGCCCTGCGCAGCCGAAGCCTCGGTCGCCCCGGGGCGGAGCAGTCGACAGAGGTACTGCGCAGCGGCGACCTGACGCTGGATACCGCCACCTGGGAGGTCTACTGGCAGGGCGTCAAGCTCATGAATCCGTCCAATGCGAAGCGCCCGCTCGCACCGACACCCCGCAAGATCCTGCGTTTCCTGGTGGAGGCGTCACCGCGCCCTCTGACCACCTGGCAGATCGCCGAGAAGCTGGATGCTGATCCCGAGCGGTTCTCCTATGCCAACTACCGCCAGCACATCCGCACCCTGCGCCTGTCCTTCGATCAGGCCATGGGGGGCGACGGACGTTTTGCCGCCCTTTGCAGGGCAGGCGAGGGCATCGTGACCTTCGGAGACGAGGGAGCCTACTGCTGGAGGCCCGTCACGGGAGGAGACGCATGAAGGACGACATCGACAAGGCACCCAACGGCCGCGTGCGACCGGTCAGTTTCCCGTGGCTCAGCACGGTGGGCGCTCTGCTGGTGATCGCCTATCTGCTGTTCTTGATCGAACCCGAGCTGGGTGCGTTCTACGGGGTGCCGGAGGACTGGTGGCGCGCGGAGGTGAAATACGCGGTGCTCGGCCTGTTCGTGGCGCTGTTGATCTTCGACCTGCGCCGTTACAGCCGGCAGCATGTCCGCCAGAAGACCGATCTGACCAACCTGCGCGGCCAGGTGGATACGCTCTGGCAGGACAAGAAACGCCTGCAGCTCAAGGCACATACGTACTCCGGGCATGCGGACAAGCTCAAGCTGTTCATCAGCGACAAGCTTCTGGAATACATCGAGTACGACGAGAAGTTCCTGCACTTCAAGAGCATCGCGGCCGAGGTGCGCCACAACGGCGTGATCAGCTTCGACAAGGTTCAGACGGCCCTGCAGCGCGCACTGGCGGAAACCCCGGACTCCAGGGAGTACCGCGAGGCGCTGGATGCCATGCGCTACCTTTGGGATCTGCTGGACCTTTCCACGGCCGACAATCTCGCGCTGCACATCGGCAACCTCCTGTGTGAGTGTGAAGAGCATTACTGCCAGCGTCTGCTTCAGATGGAGGACGCGGCGCCGCTGCCCTACGAACCGGCGTATTCGCCGCAACATGCCGCCTGGCGCGCACTGGCCCTGGTTCGACAGGAGGCGTTGCAGCCGCCCGAGCCGGGAACGGACTACCTGCTCGACGAGAGCCGCTGGTACGTGTGGCTGGCCCCGGCAGGGGAGCTCCTGGGAAAAGAGAATCACCTGGTCCTGCTGCTGGAAAACCTGCTGAAAAACGCCCAGTTCTTTTCTTCAAGGCGCGGTTACAAGTCGCCTTTCGCACCCGTCGCCCTGACGCTTCGCGAGGAGCAGGGGGAGGTCTATATCCGCGTCTACAACCGGGGCCCGCACATTCGGGAAGAGGACTTCCAGAATCTCTTTCAGCTGGGCTTCTCCACGCGCCGCACACGTGAACACCACGGGCGGGGTCTGGGCCTGTATTTCGTCAATGAGATCGTCAAGGGTTACGAAGGGCGGATCGAGGTACGCAATATCCTCACGCCGGAAACGCGCTACACCGTGCGGGTGGAACTGGAAGACGGCGACGTCAACACCGAACTGATCGATATTGAGGTCCATGATGGGCAGCCGCGTTGCCGGAGCGGCGACGGCGGATCGCCGGAGGTCCGGGAGTGGACGTTCAAGTCCCCCGTGCGCAGCGTGGAGGTGACGCTCACCGGCAGCCGGGAGACACGCCGTCTCGAAGATTTCGACAAGAAGGGCAGGCAGACCCGGTTTGACCCTGCCCATGCCGGTCGGCCGTGCTGGCAGATTGACTACCAGCCCCGGCGCAACACCAACCAGCTGACGTTCCGTGCCCTGGACGTGAGCGGCGTCGAGTTCGAGATCCGCCTCCCCACGGCCCGGCTCCGCCTCGACGGTTCAGGCGCGGAGGCGGACGACGACATCGATGCCGAGGTGGGGCGCCTGGATCAGCGCTTTCGCGCCCAGGCCAATTACGACGGGGAGAGGTAGTTACTCTAGTGTCGTGTCCCGCAAATATCTTGCCATTCAGCGTGGCTGTGCGGGCGTGTGGCAAGGCAAGCTTGCGCAGGAATGGCCCACCCCCTTTCAAGCAAGCGTAACACCGCCACACGCCCGCACAGCCGCGCCCGAAGGGAGCCCCGCAAAAGCGCCAATGCCGCGTTGCGGACTCCATCCCTGGAGTCCGCCCTTCGGGCCGGCCTGCGGCCGTCCCCATCTGCTCCCGGCAGATGGGTGCACACCTTGCCAAGGGCCTGCCATTGCCTGCGGTGTGCGCCTTGCCTTGGCGCTTTTGCGGGGCTCTGAATGGCAAGATATTTACGGGACACGACACTAGGAATTCTGCGCGCACGAAAGCGCATTGGGGCTCACCGCGCTGTCCTGCAGAATTGCAAGACACCGCATCACCCCGGATCAGGTGTTCAAACCACCGGGCGGCCATGCGCGGCTTGCCCTGGTTGGGCAGCGCGGCAGGTGAACGACATTAACCCAATCGGGTGAGTACGATCAGCAAGACCAGCAGGACCGCTACGCCCTGCATCGTCACCCGCGCAGCCATCAGGTGATGGCTGTGTCTCTCATCGAGACGTCGGCCATACGCCATCGCACCCAGACCGGTGACGAGCGAGGCGGCTGTGGCAATGAACGCACCCGCCAGAAGCACCAGGAGCAGGATATCCATCTTGCATCACCTCCGGTCCGCCGGGGGTCGGGGCGAATGCCCGGACGGAAAGCAGACCCAGAAGGGACCACGCGGGTCCCACAGTCCTAATGCACTACAGCCGCCGAAGCTGTGCCATGACCTGGGTCAATGTCGCATGCGACCGCGTTGACGGGGGCCGGAGGCCCCCTGCGCGGGTTGCGCCCGAGCGAAACGAATCCCCGGCCGGTGAGCGATGCCTGTCGATCTTGAGTGTGCCCAAACGTCTACGCTACAGGATGGGGACATCGCTGACCCCGTTCAGGCCCGAGAGGAGGCTTGACCATGCGATGCATGATTCTGGTGAAGGCCGGCCCGGATGCCGAGGCGGGTGTGATGCCCGACGAAGCTCTGCTGGAAGAGATGACCCGCTTCAACGAGGCGCTGGCAAAGGCCGGGGTGCTGCTGGCCGGCGAGGGCCTGCACCCCACCTCGCGCGGTGCCCGGGTGCGATTCAACGGCAGGGGACGCAGGGTGATCGACGGGCCCTTCACCGAGACGCGGGAACTTGTGGCGGGCTACTGGCTCTGGCAGGTGCGTTCGCTGGAGGAGGCCATCGAGTGGGCGAAGCGCTGTCCGAACCCCACGGGCGCCGAAGGCGAGTTGGAGATACGACCGGTCTTCGAGGCGGAGGATTTCGGCGAGGCGTTGACGCCGGAACTGCGCGAACGGGAGGAACGGCTGGCCGAAAGGGGGAAATCCCCGCCAGGGCGCACCCGAACCTGAATCGTGCGCCGGGCCGGCCGCGCGCAAGCAGACAGAGGAAACGATCATGCAGATACAGCCCTACCTGTTCTTCCACGGCCGTTGCGAGGAGGCCATGGGCTACTACCGCAAGGCGCTGGACGCCAGGGTCTCGATGCTGATGCGCTACCGGGAGAGCCCCGATCCGATGCCGCCGGACGCGATCCCCCCGGGCTGGGAGGATAAGATCATGCACGCGGAACTGGCCATCGGGGATGCGGTGCTGATGCTCTCGGACGGCTGCGCCGAAACGGATCCGGGCTTCCGGGGGTTTTCCCTCTCGCTGGCCGTGCCCGACGCCGAGACAGCGGACCGGATGTTTGCCGCCCTGCTGGACGGAGGCGAGGAGCTGATGCCCCTGGGCGAGACCTTCTTCTCGCCGCGCTTCGGCATGGTGAGCGATCGTTACGGGGTGAGCTGGATGATCAACCTGCCAGCGAAGGACGACCATTCAAACTGAACCGGGAGGCGAGGCATGCCCTACATGTTGTTGATCGTTGAACCCGTCGGCCAGCGCCGCGAGCGCACCGAGGAAGAGGGGCGGGCCCTGTACGCGGAGATGCTCGAGTACAGCGGGCAGCTCAAGTCGCGTGGTCTGCTGCAGGTAAGCCAGTCCCTGCGCACCGATGCCGACGCGGTGCGCGTGCGGGTGCGCGACGGGAAAAAGAGCGTCGTGGACGGCCCGTTCGTCGAGAGCAAGGAGATGATCGGCGGCTACTTCCTGCTGCAGTGCGACGACAAGGCGCAGGCCATTGCCATTGCCGCCGAATGCCCGGCCGCGCGTTGGGCCACCGTCGAGGTGCGCGAACTGGGCCCGTGCTTCACCTGATCCAGGTGCTGCAGGCACGGTCATGACGGGGACGCAGGTTCAGAAGACGGTCGAAGCGGTCTGGCGTATGGAATCCCCGCGCCTGGTGGCCTACCTGGCCCGCGTGACGGGAGACCTGGGCGTGGCCGAGGAGCTGGCCCAGGACGCCATGGTGGCGGCACTGGAGTCCTGGCCGAAGACCGGCATCCCGGATAATCCGCGGGCCTGGCTGACGGCGGCTGCACGTTACCGCGCCATCGACCACCTGCGCCACAGGCGCAAGGCGGCGGAGAAGCACGTGCAGCTGGGTCACGAGATCGACCTGGCCCGTGCATCTGACGGCGGCGATCAGGGCTTGCCGGATCCGGACGACCCGATCGGCGACGATCTCCTGCGGCTGATTTTCACCGCCTGCCATCCCGTGTTGTCCACCGACGCACGCGTGGCGCTGACCCTCCGGCTGCTCTGCGGACTGACCACCGACGAGATCGCGCGAGCCTATCTCGCCGCGGAACCCACGGTGGCGCAGCGCATCGTGCGCGCCAAGCGCACGTTGGGTGCGGCCCGGGTGCCCTTCGAGGTGCCGCGCGGCCCCGACCTGGAAGACCGGTTGGCGTCGGTGCTGGAGGTTATCTACCTGGTGTTCAACGAAGGCTATGCCGCGACGCGGGGCGACGACTGGGTGCGTCCTTCCCTGTGCGACGAGGCGCTGCGTCTCGGGCGCATTCTGGCGGAACTGGTGCCGGAGGAAGCGGAAGTGCACGGCCTTGTGGCGCTCATGGAACTGCAGGCTTCGCGCCTGAAGGCCCGCACCACGGAATCCGGAGAACCGGTGCTGCTAGGCGAGCAGGATCGCGGCCGCTGGGATTACCTGCTGATCCGTCGCGGCCTGGCTGCGCTGGAACGTGCCCTGTCGTTCGGTGGACCGTTGGGTCCGTATACGCTGCAGGCTGCCATCGCCGCCTGCCATGCCCAGGCGCCCAGCACCGAGGACACGGACTGGCAGCGCATCGCCGCGCTCTACGACGCCTTGGCACAGGCGGCGCCCTCTCCCGTGGTGGAACTCAACCGGGCCGTTGCCGTCGGCATGGCCTTCGGTCCGGCAGCGGGCCTGGAGATGGTGGACGCCCTGTGCAGCGAGCCGCGCCTGCAGCGCTATCATCTCCTGCCCGGCGTGCGCGGCGACCTGTTGCAACGGCTCGGGCGGTTCGACGAGGCGCGCGAGGCGTTCGAGGCCGCTGCGGCGCTCACGGGCAATGATCGCGAACGGCAATTGCTTCTGCGCCGTGCCGCCGAGTGCACGGGCGCCGTCGATCCCGATCAGGGTCCGTGACCCGCCTTCAACAATCGGTCAACGGAACCGCCATCCTTCTTCCTGCGCCGCGATCACGATTCGCGCACACGCCTCGGCATCCGAGTCGGCCTCGTGATGGCGCAGGGTGATGCCCAGATAGCGGCATACATCCGGCAGCCGCGTAGGGCGGATGTCCCATTGCGCACGCGCAAGCTGCACGGTGCACACGAATCCCGTCTCCGGCGGCGGGAGTCCGTAGGTGCCGCAGCAGGCGTGCAGCACGTTCCGGTCGAAGGGTGAGTTATGGGCGGCCAGGAAATCGATGCCCTCCAGAGCTGGTAACAGGGTGTCCCAGACGGCATCAAACGGGCGGGCATCCTTTACGTCATGCCATGTCAGGCCGTGGATATGGGTGAAGGCGAATCGGCGTGTCGGCGGGCGGATGATCTCGTAGAGGCGGGAGACGATCTCGCCGTTCTCCACCACAACGATGCCGACAGCGCACGCACTGTCGGCATCGTGGCAGGCCGTCTCGAAATCAATGGCGGCAAAGCGGGTCACGACATATTGCGTCTTGATTGCTGCTGAGAAGTCCCGTGCTACGCGCAGATTACTCGGACAGGCTCCGGGGTCCCCCGGAATGTAGGTCGGCCTTCAGGCCGACAGCGGACACACGAACCCAATCTGAATACCAGCATGTAGGCCGGCCTTTAGGCCGACAACTCGTAGGCCAGATAAGGCGCAGCCGCATCCGGTCGGTGCGTCTACGACCCCGACCGCATGAAATGGGTCTCCGGCACGATGATCTCCTCCGCATCGTCAACAGCCGGCGCGTCCACGTCACCAAAGGCCAGGACCTCATCGGCCAGCACTTCACCGTCGTCCGTGACCACCTGCACGCGCCAGAGCCCCTGCCAGTCCGGCTGCATCTGCTTGCTGGACCAGACCCGCCAGCGCGGGCCGCCCACATCGAAGCCGACCACGGCCATGGGTTCGCCGTCATACTCCCAGCGATGCACCACATGCCGCCCCTGGAGGTCGCGCAGTTCCGTAAAGAAGAAGACGGACCGGGTATCCGCGTCCACCCCTGTGACGGCGTCGACCGGTTCGCGATCCGTGACACCCGTGGTGAACTGAGCCCGTGCCACTTCGCCGGCGGTCACCCCCTGCATGCCCAAGGCCGCCATCATCAGCCCTGAAACCATTATTGCCACACACCATTTTCCGAACATATCCATCTCCTCGTTCTTGCTTGTTTTTCCTCCGGTGCCGGAACCCCAATGTGAGGGACCGTCCACCGTGTTCTCCCGTGAAACCGAAACCGGGTTTCTGCTGGACAGATAACCCGATCATCGATTGCATATACCATATTGCTCCTGCCTTTGCCGCATCGACGCACTCGTTATGAGAAGGGCAGCAGACGCAATCGATGGGTGGTGGGAGAAGCGGGCCAGGTGGGGGGTGGAACGCTGGCCGCCGGGCCCTGCGTGGGTCTCGCAGTTGTGGGTTCCCTTCTATTCAGTGGCCTACCTGTCCGCCGGCAGACGCAGTGCGCTGCGGATCCGGTCGCGGTGGTCCGGATCGAGCCCCGCCTCGTCAGCATAGTCCGGCCAGCGTGCCACCACGCGTTGTACTTCGTCGAGGATCGCTTCGGCGCGGCCCCGTTTCAGGCCGGCCACGTCTGCGCAGGCGACGAAGTCCGCCGGCACGAAACCGTCGCGCTTGCCGTTCAGGGTCATCTGGTGGGTGGAGGTCCAGCGCCCGCCGGGCTGGTAGCTGTAGGTCATGTCAAAGGCCGGCGAGAGGGACCAGCGCCCGGTCCGGTCCATCAGGAAGGCGATGTTCTTCACGTGGTCGTCCTGATTGCGGGCCACGATGTTGAACACCATGCGGCGAAACTGCTGCTCCACGTCGCGCATGGGCAGGCGCAATTGCCGGATGACCTGGAAGGCCTGTTCGTAGCTGTAGGCACCGGCCATGTTGTAGTCGAAATGCGCCAGTGCCCCGAGGGACTGCATATGCAGCTTCTCGCCCCCATCCAGCCGGTCGAAGCGCTTCGTCATGAAATGCCGGCGGCCGTTCTCCTCCAGCAGGCGGCATTCGTTCATGGTGATCCCGGCATCGCGCGCCATGAGGGAGTAGGCGTACTCGATCACGCCGTAGCCCTTGGGGTCTTCAAGCTCCTTGTCCTTGTTACCGCTCACGCCGTCGAACTTGAGCAGCCAGTAGCCGAACCCCTCGCCCGCGTCCACCTGCCCGGAGCGCACCTCGTTGGTTTCCGGGTTCCAGGCGATCACCGCCTTGGCGCGCGCTCCGCCGGCAGAGGTGCCCACCTGCAGGATCTGCTGCAGGGCGTCGCCGTTGTGCATTTCGTCGCTGAGACGGGTGGCCAGTTCGCTGCGGTGGGTGAGGATGTCCGAGGCCAGCGCCACCAGTTGATCCACCTGGATCTTCTGCGCCGCCCGCGCCTTCGGGCCTGTCACCGGCTCGAACTCCAGCGCGCCCATGCCGCGCCTGCCGGTGTAGCAGAGACGCTCCACGGAATTGAAGGAATCGGGGGTTCTGCCCTGGGTGGCCAGCCAGGCGTCGATCAGGGCATTGCCGAACTTGTCGGGCAGTGAATCCGCCAGCAGGCCGGGCAGACCGTGGAAGGTTTCCCGCGCCAGGGCGGGAAAGCGGTAAACGCCGGGGCCGAGTGGCATCGTCAGCGGAGCAATCTCGATACCGCTTCGGGCAAAGGCGGGGTCGTACTCGAAGCTGGCGACGTCGTCGCCGTCGTCCAGGGCGACGGCGCCGATGGTGCTGCCCCAGAGTTTCACTTCAGCCACCGACGTCACGATTCGTCACCCCATGTCCACGCCTTGCCGCCGGTGCGTGCCTTGGGGGCGGAGGGCGTGCGGCGGCCGGATGCGCGCTGGCGGCCGCGGCCCGTGGTCTTTTCCTTGAGCCGTTCCATGGGCGTCGGCCCCGGCTCGGGCATGAGCTGATCCAGGGCGCTCATCAGGCCCAGCACCCGGAACAACCGCACCAGGGTCACCAACTGCACGGAGTGCCCCGCCTCCGCCCGCTCCACCGTGCGTTTGCCCACCCCGGCCTCGTTGGCCAGTTGCGCCTGGGTCAGCCCGCGCCCGATGCGCAGCCGGGCCAGTCGATCGCCCAGTTCCGCCAGCACAGCGTCGTCTGTGAGCTTTTCGTCGAGTCTCATGATCGCCATTTGTGACGAGATAATGCCTATATTGTGCATTATATCGCCACATATTGCGAATTATTCTGGACTGGGATTTCTGGGAGGTTTGGTTCTTTGGGGTAAGAGCTGGCTCGTCACAGTGTCTGCGTCCTGGGGCAGAAGATGATGGATGTCCCGATCGGGCTGAAGCCCGACCTACACGTTGGCTGTTTCGCTGTCCGCACCCAGATCCCCCGCAATCTCCCGAAACTGCTCCAGCGCCGCTTCAAGGTCCTCCACGATCTCCTGGGCGATGACCTCCGGGGCGGGGAGGTCGTCGGAGTCGGAAAGGGATTCGTCCCGAAGCCAGAAGATGTCCAAGCTGGCCTTGTCGCGCTTGATCAGCTCGTCGTAATCGTAGGCCCGCCAACGCCCTTCGCCGCCAGTCCCCTCTCCCTCAGGGAGAGGGTGAGGGTGAGGGTGGTTTTCCTCCGTGCGGTCGTGGCGATTGCTTGGTTTGTAACATGCCACGAACTCATCCAGATCCTCCCGCTTTAGAAAAAGGGAGAAAAGGGGGGCGGAGGACTTAACTAGCAGGCTGGTCACATTCAACTACCTACTTCCCCGTTACGCCTGTACCTATTGCAATACCGCCTTGAGAACTCCAACGACCCGGAGCTCATTAATGGAATCGTCTTCGAGCACAATCGGTTGATAGCCCGCGTCGTATGAGTCGGGATGCAGGATGATCTGGTCATGCTGCCATTCGGTGTCGGGATCAGAACGCTTGCTGCTGTCATAACGCTTTATGGTGAAGGTCGCTCCGGTGTCGGGGTCCTGGATATCGTGATGCTGTACCAGGACGACCTTGCCCTGTCGGGTGCCTCCGTGCGGCGCTTCGAAAAGGCACCAGGAGCCGTTCGGCACGCGCCGGTTCATGGATTCCCCTATTACCTGCAGCACGAACATCCCTGGGGACGGAGAGATATAGCTGGGCAACTCAACCCACTGATAGCCTGAAACGCTCTGGTGTTCGCTGAAGTTACCGGCGGCGGCATGGAAGTCGAAAAGCGGTACAGCGTTGACGAACGGCTGTACTTCATCCTCAGGAATGATCCGGAAGGGAATGTCGGCCGCTTCCTGCGGCAAGTTGATCGGCGGCTGGTGAGGTCGTTTCAACAGGGCCTTGAAGTATTCGTTCGTCTCCGCGTCGCAGCTCCAGATCAGACAGCCCTTCGTGCCCCGGCTCATGAGTGTGCGGTAAGTGTTCTTGATGATCGCTGCTGCCTTAGCGTCCGCCTCGACGGCATTCTTCTTCCGATCGGTCTTATATCCCTTGATGGAGGAATCCATGCGGGATCGCCCCTCTGGCTGCGCAATCAGGCGGCCGTTCCTTGCGATCAGGTCTGGTCCGATGATGACACCCACGTGGTCGAGTTCCAGTCCCTGGCAGGTGTGGATGCAACCGATCTCATTGACGGACTCGGGTTGCATGATCCAGAGAGGGCCATCCTTGTCCAGATTCCAGCGCATCGCGAAACCGTGCTCGGGGAATTCGATATCCAGCTTCTTCGGATCTTTCTTGCTGATCCAGTCCCAGCAGTATCCGGCCACAAGGCGCGCTCGATTGGTTGATTCGTTCAGAGAGCGAATTCGGTTGTGCAGCTCGGTGGGAGAGTCGGCGACCTCCACCGCGTAGTCCAGGTCGTCGAGATCCGGGTTGGCCGTGTCACGGATCTGCAGCGCCTGATCCAGCCATGCGAGATAACCGTCTGAGCCATTGCAGCGGAACTGCGAACGGAGCACCGCCCGATGTACGGTGGTGTCCTCGGAGCGGGCCCAGTGCTCGATCTCCTGTCGTGAGCCGATGTCTTTCCAGGTAACCCGCTGGTCCTCGTCGAGGAAGAAGATGCTTGTCCTTGAGGCTCGGATAATCTCCATGACCTGGTTTATGCCCAGGTTCTGAAACATCCCGGAACGCTCATTGAGTCGGTGTGCCTCGTCGACGATCAGTACGTCAAGGGAATTGGCTGGTGCGTCGTGGTAGGCACCGGAGCCTTTGAAGAGATTGCCGATGTGGCTACGCCGAAAATGTCCTGTGAGTTTGGTCTCATAGACAGCCCGCGGCGCGGCGTTTCGGGTGACGTAATGGGCAATTAGCCCCCTTTGGATCAGTTCCACGAGCAAATTGATTGCCACGACGGATTTCCCGGTTCCCGGCCCCCCTTCGACGATGAGAACCTGCTTTCGTCCCGTCTGGCCGAGTGCGGCGACTTCCAGCGCGCTCTCATATACCAGCTTTTGGTCGTCGATCATCAGGAACTCTCGATTCCCCTTGAGCAGGGAGGCCAGATGATCTGCGAGGGACTTCGAAGGACGGATCCGCCCGTTCTCGATGGTGTAGATGATGCGGTTGTGGTCGCCTCTTCGAACATGCTGACAGATGAAGCTTCGCAACCTCTCCGTGTCCTTCTTCACGAAGGCCGGGGCGCGCTCGAGGTGGTCTCGGTAGAAGTGCGAATTCACTGCATCCGAGACGCAGTTATGAAGGTATGCGCAGGCTTTCAGGTTGATACGATGGACTTCAACCGCCTCGTTGAAGTCATTCAGGAGTGCCGCGTAGCTCCAGGCCTGATAGGAGGGGTGCGGCACCTCCCTCCGGCTGCCTCCGAGGAAGGTCCTTACGATTCCGTCCTTGTGGGTTTCCTCAACGGTCTCCCACTGCTTGAGTTCCACGATGAGAGCCGTGTCCTGACCCTCGATGTTCTGCCCGGTCAGTATGAAGTCGATTCGCTTTCCTGTTTGCGGGATGACGTACTCGATGGCCACTCCCGCATCGTCCGGCACGTCCCGGACATCGAGAATGTTCTTCATAAACTGCATAGAGTTTCGCCATGACGCGAGTTCAGCTGGAGATACGCCGCCTAAGCCGCAAGCCTGCATCTTCCCCAGTATGCGATCATCAATTTCGTTGTGGAGAACGTCCCGAACGAACTGGTCCTTGTTGGCGGTATAGATCAGCATGGAATCAGTCCCGGCTGCGCAAGGAGAATTCCGGAGGTGAAGGAAGCTTCAGATGTCTCAGGGAGGGCCGTTGGTAAAGCGCGTCTCCACGCCGGTGGTCGGGTCGGCGAAGGGCAGGGGGTTGCCCAGGCGCGGTAGGTCTGTCGTGAAGCGCTCGGCCTGGATCTCGACACTCCCTGCACCGCCCAACCGGAGGCGGTGAGCAACCGGTCGATCTCCCTGCGTGCGTCCTGTTCTGGTCGTGGTCCCATGCTTAGCCCGGGCATTGTTATTTCCCCTGATTGTGAAAGGTATCACACATGGGCGGCCCCCTCCTTACGCGGGAGGGGACTGTAAGGTGGCGGGAGTGTGTGACAGGGAGGTTTGGCGGACAAGCTAACCGCGATGGTACGCGTTCTCACTTGTCAGCAGGGCATCGTCGGCTGCGCCTTATCCGATCAACGTCACTTCGCGTCCTTCGCGCATACCTTCGCGACCCTTCGCGGTTTGCTTTTCAAGCCGATCCAACGTGATGCACGCACGTGAACAGCCTGCCGCTACTCACCCAGGATCATGCGCACCGACAGCAGGTCGCGGAAGAGTTGTTCCACCTGGTGGCGGATCCGGGCCGGGTCGCGATCGGGGCAGGTCCGTTGCAGGGTCAGGACGGACTCCTCCACGGTGGTGGGGTCCTTGAGCAGGTACCAGATGCCGGCTTCCAGGGGGTCCAGGCGGCGGGTGGTCCCGGTGGCGGGGTCGACCAGCAGCAGGCCCGCATCGACCCGGTGCACCTCCAGGGACGGATTGCGGCGGAACGGGAGATGCAGGGGCAGAGCTGTCCGGGCCGGTGCCGTGGTGGTGATTTCATCTGTGCGCATGGCCTTGACCTCGCATACATATACGCGCTTTGCGCCTCGATGGTTTCAGCATACGCGCGGGTCATGAACCGGGACTGAACGGTGATGAGATATGCGGGATGAACTTTGGCAGGGACGGCGCCGTGACCGGGCGAATCCCCGCATGCCCGGGCGGGCATGCGGGGAGGCGTCAGCAGGCGGCAGCCCCTCAGCCCGGACGGGCGCCGGCCCTTGAAAGTTCCCAGACGCTCGGAGAGTGATACAGGCGCGAGAGCTGCAGCTCCCGCTCCAGTTCCATCTCCCGGGGCAGGTGATCGCCGAAGCGGGTGAACAGCTCCTCCTGGTCGACGGTCTCCAGGCGGGCGCGCTCCTTGTCGATGTTCATGATGGTGAAGAAGTCGTCGCGGTCGAAATCGATGCCGTCCCAGGAGATGTCCTCCCATTTGGGCAGCCAGCCCAGCGGGCTTTCCACCGCGGCGCCCTGGCCCTCGCAGCGTTCCACGATCCATTTCAGCACGCGCATGTTCTCGCCGAAGCCGGGCCAGACGAAGCGCCCGTGCTTGTCCTTGCGAAACCAGTTGACCCGGAAGATCAGGGGCGGGGTGGCCACGTGGGCGCGGCCTATGCGCAGCCAGTGCCGCCAGTAATCGGCCATGTTGTAGCCGCAAAAGGGCAGCATGGCCATGGGGTCGCGCCGCATGCCGTCCTGCCCGATGGCGGCAGCGGTGGCCTCGGAGCCCATGGTGGCGGCCAGATACACCCCGTGCTCCCAGTTGTAGCTCTGGAACACCAGTGGGAAGTTCTTGCTCACGCGGCCACCAAACAGGAAGGCGTCGATGGGCACGCCCTTGGGGTCCTCCCACTGTGGGTCGACGGACGGGCACTGGCTGATGGGGGCGGTGAAACGTGAGTTGGGGTGTGCGGCGGGGCGGCCGCAGCCCGGTGTCCAGTCGCGGCCCTGCCAGTCGATCAGATGTTCCGGGGGCTCCTCGGTGAGACCCTCCCACCACACGTCGCCATCGTCGGTAAGCGCCGTGTTGGTGAAGATGACGTTGGCATCCAGGGAGGCCATGGCGTTGGGGTTGGAGCGGGCGTTGGTGCCCGGCGCGACGCCGAAGAAACCGTTCTCCGGGTTGATGCCGTAGAACCGGCCGTCCTCGGGGTTGGGCTTGATCCAGGCGATGTCGTCGCCCACGGTGGTGATCTTCCAGCCCTTGAAGGCGGGCGGCGGGATGAGCATGGCGAAGTTGGTCTTGCCGCAGGCACTGGGGAAGGCGGCGGCGATGTAGTGCTTGCGGCCCTCCGGGGACTCGGCGCCCAGGATCAGCATGTGCTCGGCGAGCCAGCCCTCGTCGCGGCCCATGACCGAGGCGATGCGCAGAGCGAAGCATTTCTTGCCCAGCAGGGCGTTGCCGCCGTAGCCGCTGCCGTAGGACCAGATCTCCCGGGTCTCCGGGAAGTGGCAGATGTACTTGTCCTCGATATCGGCGGCGCAGGGCCAGGGCACGTCCTGTTCGCCCGGCGCGAGCGGCGCGCCGACGCTGTGCATGCAGGGCACGAAGTGCCCGTCATCGCCCAGGGCGTCCAGCGCCGCCTGACCCATGCGGGTCATGATGCGCTGGTTGACGGCCACGTAGGGCGAGTCGCTGATCTCCACTCCGATGTGGGCGATGGGCGAGCCGATGGGGCCCATGCTGAAGGGGATCACATACATGGTGCGCCCGGCCATGCAGCCGTCGAACAGCTCGGTGAGCCGCGCGCGCATCTTTTCCGGGTCCGTCCAGTTGTTGGTGGGGCCGGCGTCCTCCTCGCGCCGGGAGCAGATGAAGGTGCGGTCCTCGACCCGGGCGACGTCGCTGGGATGGGATCGGGCGAGGTAGCTGTTGGGGCGTTTGTCAGGGTTCAGGCGGATGAAGGTGCCACTCTGTACCATCTCCTCGCACAGCCGGTCGTACTCCTCCTGGCTGCCGTCGCACCAGTAGATGCGTTCCGGCCTGCACAGGCGGGCCATGTCATCGACCCACTGGAGCAGCCGGCGGTTGCCGGTACGGTTGGCGCCATCATGCCTCGTCGTCATCGCGCACTTTCCCCTCTGGTGCTTTGTCCGAACTCGGAGTGTCTGCCACTGAAACCCCGGGCGGGCATCGGTGCAAAACGTCGTCCGTGGCAGTTTCGGCGATGACTGCGCGGCGTTTTCTTACAGCTTACGTGAATTGCGGGTCGAGGCGAAGCCGCGAAGGCGTGTTGCGTCGACCGGATGCCTTTAATTCTCCCTGTGACCCCACACGGCGAAGACGGGATCGGACAGGGTCAGGCGGTCGGCATACTTGTCGTCCGGGGGGCGGGGCAGACCCTGCAGTGACCAGGTGGTGATGCCTCCGAATCCGCCCGCGGCGAGGAAGTACTCCACCACCAGACCCATCCGTTCGAAGGGGTGCAGTTCCTCCCACAGGGCGATGGCCTTGGGCGGAAACCACCGATCGGAGAAGGTCACGACGAACCGGCCGCCGGGACGCAGCACCCGGCGTGCCTCGGAGAACACCTCCACCGGATGCACCAGGTACTCCACGGACACGGTGCACACCACCGCATCGAAGCTCACGTCGTCCCAGGGCAGGCGCGGTTCCGCATTGAGATCGTGGATCAGGCGTTCGGTGAGCACCGGGTTGGCGTCCAGTTCCTCGGCATTGAGGCCGAGGCCGGCCACTCGGGTCGGCGCGGCGACCTCGTCCAGGTGCGACACCCAGCTGGACATGAGGTCCAGTACGGTCGACTCGGGCGGAACCAGGGCCCCGTAAAGCCGGCGGATCCCGGCGAGAGCGGCGCGGTCAAGGTGCTGGACGAAGCGCGGCTTCTCATAAAAGCGGGTGTCCGGGGCGGGATCCTCCCGGCGAAAGGGGGCGTCGGACCAGAAGTCCGTGGGCTGCCCACGCCAGCGTGCCTGCATCCCCGGGCCGTTGTGGGCGGCCAGCTCCACCAGGTCGTGGGTTGCCGTGCCGCTGCGGCGGCTGTGCCTGATGTCCAGCGCGCGGGCCTGGAGTTCGATGTCTCTGCCCGCCATGGGGTGGTTGAGATCGACCGTCAGCGTGTCCTCACCGACCGAGCCGACCCTGAACGGCGTGCGGTTTTCGCGCAGCAGTCCGCGCACCCCGGCGATGAAACCCCGCGGGTAGAAGCGCCCGGCACGGGGCTCGATGATCCGGCGGCGCAGGTGGCGATTGAAGGCGCTGTCGGGGATGTCCAGGACGTCGTCCTCCCGGTACCGGGGCAGGGGTTCGGCGTGCTCCCAGCGGTGTGTGACCCGGGTGCCGTGGGGTTGATCGCGCAGACCGGCTTCCAGTTCCGGGGGGAGCTTGTCCCGCTGCAGGTTGATTCCTTGCAGGACCTGGCAGTCGCTGTGTTCCACGCCGGGACTGGACCAGCGCAGGGTCAGCGCCAGGGTGAAGGTGCCGCCTGCCTCGGTCTCCGGCTCCGGATCCGGAAGCGGCTGTTCGAAGGGATCGGGGATCATTGGTGTTGGTCAGTGGTCAGTGGTCAGTGGTTCGTTGCCGCGGCGAACCCTGGCCCGGGTATCTCACCACCCTTCTACTGCGGCCGCCGATCCGCGCGCTGTGACGGGGCGTCCACAGCGTAGGAGCGGCGACCCCGCCGCGAACCGCCCAGCCCGAACGGCCGCCGCCTTCGGCCCGGGGTCGGGCCTCCTACGTCCGGTCCTGAGCAGCGTAGTGTCGGCTACGCCTGCGCCGTCTTCCGGTCCGCGTGCCCCGTCACAGCGGCATCTCGACGCCCTCGCGCCGGCGGAGGATCGACCCGAGATGTGTACCAGTCAGCTTAGGCAGGGGCCGCCTTTCCATACAAGCGTTCCGGCTTTCGTGACGACGGTGAACCCTGTGCCCGCTTTGGCGGTCGCATGTCAAAATCGCAGTTCGTTGCGTTGGGCGGTATGACGATGGGCGTGGGTGTGTGGCACATGACCGGACCCCGGATTGCCGTTTCGGCCCTGCTGCTGATGACGGCCGGTGCACAGGCCGGCGAGGGGCCGGTGTTTGCGCCCGAAGACATCGCCGACTGGGAGAACCGCGCCTTCGTCCGCGAGACGCGGTACACGCTGGTGGAGAAGGATGGTCGATCCGCCGTGCAGGCGGAATGCCGCAGCAGCGCTTCCGGCCTGTTCTTCGAGGAACCGATCGATCTGTCGGCCACGCCGGTCATGGAGTGGTCCTGGCGCATCGAGACGACCTACGGGGACATCGACGAGACCACCCGCGCCGGGGACGATTATCCCGCCCGGGTCTATGTGATCTCGGACGGTGGCCTGACACGCTGGCGTACCCGTGCCCTGAATTACGTGTGGGCCAGCGCGAAACCCGAAGGGGCTGACTGGCGCAATGCGTATGCCGCGCAGAACCGCATGCTCGCGGTGCGCTCGGGCGACGAGGACGCGGGCCGCTGGGTGACTCAGCGTCGCAACGTGGTCGAGGACTTTCGTGATCTGCACGACCGGGACATCACGCGCATCGACGCCGTCGCCATCATGACCGACTGCGACGACACCCGCTCCGAGGCCCGGGCCTGGTACGGAGAGATCCGTTTCCTGCCGGAATGACGGTTCGGTGGGCGTTGGTGGCGGCGGGTTTGAAAAGCCTCGACGCAAAGA
>NZ_MVBK01000092.1 GCF_002000365.1 Thioalkalivibrio denitrificans
GTCAGTTGTCAGTTGTCAGGAGCGTGAATCCGGCACGGCGTTTGTCAAGCGCTTTTCAACAACTGACTACGAACCACTGACAACTGACCAAACAAAAACGGGGCCCCGAAGGGCCCCGTCTCAATCGGTCTCAAGAGATCAACCGATCAGAACACCACCCGCATACCGGCACCGACGGCGGTTTCCTTGTCGTCGTTGTCGTTGTACTGGGTCTGACGCACACCGGCGTGCACGGAGACCTGACGGGTGAAGGCGTGACGCATGCCCAGGGCCATCCAGCGCTGGTCGGCGTCGTTCTCGGCGTCGAACTGACCGAAGCCCAGCATGAAGGTGTTGGCGCCCATGCGGTAGGTACCGGCGAGCATAATGTACTGACCAGCATTGTCGGTGTCGTCACCCGCGGCGGTCTCGTGGGTGATGTCCTCGTACTGGGCCATCACGCGGATGGGGCCGTCGCTCCACTCCACGCCCAACTTCCAGGCGCTGAAGTCCTGGCCGGCGCCTGTCTGGCCGCCACCGGTCATGCCGTACTCATCGGCATTGGTGTAGGCCGCCCAGACTTCCACGGGGTTCAGGTTGAGGTTCGCACGCAGGGCATACGCGTGCTCCGCATTGGTGCTGTCACTGTCATCCTCATCCGAGGAGTCAATAGCAACCGTCGCGGCCAGGCTCAGCATGTCAAAGCTGCCACGGTAGTCGATGGCCTGGTCGAAGTAGGCACCGTTGCCCAGACCACCGAAACCGCCAATCATGCCACCGTTACCGCGAG
The DNA here is from genome assembly GCF_002000365.1 of Thioalkalivibrio denitrificans. Lineage (GTDB taxonomy): Bacteria > Pseudomonadota > Gammaproteobacteria > Ectothiorhodospirales > Ectothiorhodospiraceae > Thioalkalivibrio_A > Thioalkalivibrio_A denitrificans. Next base: position 770 of record NZ_MVBK01000092.1, read on the forward strand.
CCTGCATGAAGGTGGCGTTGAAGGGGTCCTTGCCGGCGGTGGCGTAGGCACCGGTCAGACGACCGAAGCGCACGGTACCGAAGTCACCGCGCAGGCCAACGTTGATTTCACGGTCACCGCCAAGCGCGTTACCGGTGGTGACGTTGGTGTTTGCAGCGATGTGGGCCAGGGCCGTCAGGCCGTTGCCCAGATCGTGGCTGGCGCGCAGGTCCACGCGGCTCCAGTTACCACTGTTGATGTTGCCGCCCGCCTCGATGGCGTCACCCATGTACAGGCCGGTCCCGTTCATGTTGTTGCCGTCGCGGGGGTCACCAGAAATATTGAAAACCTCCACCTGCTGCTGAGCCGAAAGCTGTACGTCGGCGGTCGCGGCCATGGGCACGGCCATGGCGACTGCCACACCGGCGGCAATCAAAGTCTTCTTCATCATGGATTCACTCTCCCAGGAGTTGAGTCGTTTCACACAAGACTGTGCGTCATTGTTGCAATGACCGGATCTTTATACGCACAGGAATCGTGCTTTGCAAGGGTGAATTCGCAAAAAAGCGACAAACGGTGCATTTTGGTGTTGCTTTTTTACAACATTGAGACTGGCATGCCGAGTCCAGACAGGATGGGCCATTAGCCGCATCTCCTCAGAACTTACATGAACTCGCCCGTGACGGGTGCACGGAGGCGGTGCGCGGGGCGTTGCCGGGAAAACACAGGGGCAGACCGGGGGAATGATTGAACCAAGAAGGGATTGAGTGTTTCGACGAAAACCACGGTCAATCAATATGTTATTTACGGATAGCTGTCTGGACAGTTATCGTGAACCGGGCTTCCGGTTTTTCGGGCTTCGAAGGCATGTTTTCGGGGACCGACTCTCCCGCCCGCCCCGGGATTCAACCACGAAGCACACGAAGGGCACGAAGGAAAGCTGAATACTGTCTGCTCTTGTGCCCGCTTTTACGATGGTGCCGGATCCGGCTGCGGTGGCTTTGCAGGCTTTCGTCGGGTTTCTCTCGCGAAGAGCGCCAAGCCCGCAAAGGAAATTCTGATACGGCGGGCCGCGCCCGCCCCAGGGCCATGGGTATATGCCCGGCGGCGCCCATGGGGCGCCCTTCTATTATTCCTGGCTTTCTTGGCGGCCTTGGCGCTCTTTGCGAGAGGAAACTGCCGGACCCACCGAAGCCCGCCCCCTGAGCCAGACCTGGCCTCAACCCAACCGGAGCCACGAAACCTTCCTGCCCCGATTTCCTTCGCGTGCTTCGTGTGCTTCGTGGTCAAGAAAGTCACCTGCCCTGGGGTGCAGGAACACCCCTGGCCCTCCTCAATCGAACCAGGAGATCCGGGATCGCGTCACATACCGTGGACCATACGATCTCGAGATCGATGTCGAAGTATCCGTGAGCCATCCGGTTACGCATGCCCTTCATATTGTTCCAGGGAATATCAGGATGGCTGGATGCGAAGTCGCCGTGGTCCTGCAGGATTCTGGTGGCGGCTTCACCGAGAACGATGATATTCAGGATGACCGCCTGCTGGGTGCGCCGATCCGCCAGAAATGCCTGCTTATCCATATCCTCCACATATGCTGAAATAAGCTCGGCAGCCTCGATCATGTGAACAAGGTACTCTCCGAGCCGATCCGTGCTCATACGCTGTCCGCCTCGGCCAGAACCCGCTCGCGAATCCGCGGCGGCAGATCGCCCGGCGTCTTGAGGTCCACGGGTACACCGAGCATATCCTCCAGTTCCACCTGCAAGCCCCCGAGATCAAAGAGGGTTGCCCCAGGCAGCGGGTCCACCAGCAGATCCAGATCGCTATCGTCGCTGTCCTTGCCGTGCAGAACTGACCCGTAGACGCGCGGGTTGGACGCCCGAAAACGCCGGACAGCCTCGCGAATGGCTGCACGGTGAGTGTCGAGGGAAGTGGACGGCTTCATGAGGCTCGGCTCTGGAATGGCTACCGGTGCAATATACCAGAACGCTCCGAGGGGCGATCCAGGCCACTTGAACCCGGATCAGGGCCATCGCGTGCTGAAGGACGTCATGGCTGATCCTTTGCGGATGAACCCACGCGCCATCCGGGGCGGGCGTTTTCTTCAACCACGAAGCGCACGAAGGAAAGCCTTACGCTCTCTGCTCTTGTACCCGCTTTTGCGACGCTGCCGGATCAGGCTCTGGTGACCCCGCAGGCTTTCACATGAGTTTCTCTCGCAAAGAGCGCCAAGGTCGCCAAGAAAGGCGCTGAATACGGGGCGACCCATAGGCGCCGCCGAGCATAGCCACGGCGGTGCGGCGGGCGCGGCCCGCCCTATCAGGATTTGCTTTGCGGGCTTGGCGGTCTTTGCGAGAGGAATCCATGCGGTACCCACCGAAGCCCGGTGACCCAGGCCCGGCCGTGACACTATTTGGAGCCACGAAGATTTCCTGCCCCAATGCCCTTCGTGCGCTTCATGGTTCCAACCCTACGCCGGCGCCGGATTCGGACGCACGGCCCCGGATGGCGCCCCGCTGCGCCGACGACATGCCATGCCCGTGGTTGACTCATGGCCAATAATGTCAAATACTTTTAGTCAATGTACAGGATCGAGTACAAGCGCCCTGCCAGGAAGGCCCTCCAGCGTATGCCAAGCGATGCGGCCGCGCGGTTTCTGCGGGCCTTCGAGGCGCTGGCCGAAGACCCGGAGCGACGCGACCTCGACATCACTCCCATGCAGGGACGGCCCGGGTTCCGGCTGAGAATCGGGCAATGGCGGGCGCTTTACACCCTTGAACACGAGCGCCTCGTGATTCTGGTCGTCCAGGTCGGCGCCCGAGGAGATGTCTACAAATGAGCGCAAAGATCCAGATCATTGAACGAGACGGGGTGCCGGAATACGCAGTGGTGCCTTTTGATGAGTTCGATCGGCTGCGCAAGCTGGCGGAGGCGATGGAGGATATCCGGGCGTTCGATACGGCCATGGCGGACGAAGGAGAACCTGTGCCGCAGGCGATCATGCAGCGCCTGGTAGACGGCGATCCGCCACTGCGCGTATGGCGCGAGTATCGCGGGCTGACCCAGGCCCAGCTTGCACAGCAGGCTGGCGTGGACAAGACATACATCTCCCAGATCGAGTCAGGCCGCAAGACCGGCTCGGTGAAGATCCTGCGCCAACTGGCCGATGCGCTCGAGGTGGAGCTGGACGATCTGGTTTGACGGGGTGCGCCGTTTGTCGCGTGGCGGGCATCTCTTTGACCACGAAGCACACGAAGGGCACGAAGGAAAACTGAACGCTGTCTGCTCTTGTGCCCGCTCTTGCGACAGTGCCGGGTCCGGCACCGGTGGCTTGGCAGACTGTCGCCGGGTTTCTCTCGCAAAGCGCGCCAAGGCCGCCAAGAAGAGCGAGAAATAATAGGGCGCCCCATGGGCGCCGCCGAGCGCGTATCTACGGCGCTACGGCGGGCGCGGCCCGCCCTATCGGTATTTCCTTTGCGGGCTTCGCGTGCTTGGCGAGAGGAATCTCTGCAGAACCCACCGAAGCCCCTTGGCCCGAGAACCCGGCCGCAACCCCCCCAACCGGAGCCAGAAACTTTCCTGCCCCAAAGCCCTTCGTGTCCTTCGTGCGCTTCGTGGTTAAACCAGGACAAACAGGAATTACCACGAGACCGGACGGCATTCGCTTGGGTCCGACGACGCATATCCTGTATCTTCTTTAATCCTTCTTCATGCCGGAAGATCAACCAACATGCGCCTGTCTCGCAATGCCCAGGACATCATCCGCCGCACCACGACCGAGGTCTTCGGCCCGGACGTGAGCGTCAGCGTGTTTGGGTCCCGGGTGGATGACGCGGCCCGGGGCGGGGATATCGATCTGTTGGTCGAATCCGACCGACGCATTGCGGACAAGGAACGCAAGGCGCTGAAGCTCGTCGCGAGACTGCAACTGCGGCTGGGTGATCAGCCGATCGACGTCCTGGTGCTCGACCCGGAGACGCCGCGCCGGCCGATCCATGAGGAGGCGAGCCGCACGGGGGTTCGGCTGTGAACAGCGAATCGAAACTGCCCAGCGACCGTTTCCCGCATACCCTAGTGTCGTGTCCCGCAAATATCTTGCCGTTCAGAGCCCCGCAAAAGCGCCAAGGCAAGGCGCACACCGCAGACAATGGCAGGCCCTTGGCAAGGTGTGCAACGCCGCATTGGCGCTTTTGCGGGGCTCCCTTCGGGCGTGGCTGTGCGGGCGTGTGGCGGTGTTACGCTTGCTTGAAAGGGAGGTGGCCATTCCTGCGCAAGCGTGCCTTGCCATACGCCCGCACAGCCACGCTGAATGGCAAGATATTTGCGGGACACGACACTAGATGTGGTCTTCCGCGAAGGCCACCACCTGGCATACAGCCGGAACCGCCTGTATGCCCAGCCCATCGATGCCGAGTGGGTCGAGGGGCTGGAAGATCATCCGGAGCTTGCGGAAATGCTGGAGGCGTTTGTCTCCCGGTTTGGCCGCATGCAGGACACCATGGCCGACAAGCTGATCCCACGCTGGCTGATGGCCCTTGCGGAAGACCCCGGTAGCCAGATCGAGAATCTCAACCGGGCGGAGCGGCTCGGGATCGTGGAAAGTGTGGAGGACTGGCTGGAGGCCCGGAAGCTGCGCAACCGTCTGGTCCATGAATACATGGAAGATCCGCAGGCCTTTGCCGAGTCGTTGCGGCTGGCGGAAGGCTACAGCGCCATGCTGTTTATCACCTATGGGCGTATTCGCACTTTCGCCGTATCCCGAATGAATCTGGACGAGTCCCGGCTTCCGCCCCAGCTGCCGTAGGACGGGGCGGGGATTTTCTTCAACCACGAAGCACACGAAGGGCACGAAGGCAGGCCGAACGCTGTCTGCTCCTGTGCCCGGTCTTGCAACTTTGCCGGATCAGGCTTCGGTGGCTTTGCAGGCTTTCGCTGGGTTTCTCTCGCGAAGGCGCGAAGCCCGCCAAGAAGAACGCTGAATATGGGGCGCCCCCGTGGGCGCCGCCCGATGTCTATAGACGGCACTGCGGCGAGCACGGCCCGCCCTTCTATG
>NZ_MVBK01000093.1 GCF_002000365.1 Thioalkalivibrio denitrificans
CCATAGCCGTAGCTATGGGTTGAGTGAAGAGCAAGCGTACGGATGCGAAGACGAGCCTGAACCGCGATAGGACTCCGGCGGGAACGTCTGTCATGCTGAGATTTGCACCCATTGCAAGGTAATCTCCTTATGTTTCCGCCTGTTGCGCGCCAGCCGGTGTCCGACCGGTGAGATATGCGGGCTAGCCCCTCCCCGGCCCTCCGCAAGCGGGAAAGGAGATGGACAAGGGAGTATCAGAGAGGCCTTCTCTCAGTCCCGAGCGAGATGTATATCGGTCATCCATTCCTGGGTCCAGGCGGCCACCTGATCCCGCCATCCCCCCTTGGAGAAGGTGTGGTTCGCTCCCGGGAGTTCCCGCAGCGTAACACGGGATTCCGCCAGCAGCCCTCTCCATGCAGGCGCAGTCGAAGCCGTATCGCGAAACTCATCCGCGGTCAGATCAGCTCCGCTCAGGATCAGCAGGATCGACCCGCGAAAGCGCTGCCACCCCCAGGCCATGCGGTCGGGAAGTGGCTCGTCCGGAGACGGCCCCCCATCATCGGCTATCGCCTGTGCCCGGGAGGCCGATGGCCTGCCAAGGACCCGCATCAGCATGCCGCCGATCGACCGGGCGGAAGCGACCGGATTGAGGCGTCCGCGCACCAGCCCGGACCAGAACTCCCAGCTGAACACGCGCTTGAGGTAGTAATGCCTGAGAACCGCCTTTGCGAGGCCCTCTTCCGTCCGGACCCAGGGGTTAGCCAGCACGAGCCCGCTGACGCGCGGGTCCCGATGAGCATACATCAGAGAGGCCGACGCAGCGTCGCACAGGCCCCACAGGACAACCCCCCGAAGTTGCGGCACTCGCTCAATGAACACGTCGATGGCCGCGAGAATGTCCTCCCCCACCCGCTCGAAGTCCCGCTGGGCACCGCCGGAGTCTCCCATGCCCCGGTAATCGAAACGCAACACCGGGACCCCGGCAGCCGCCAGGTGGCGCGCCAGCAGCAGGAACTGCCGGTGGCTGCCCACCCGGTACTGGGGGCCCCCCACCACAATCAGCACGCCCTGTTCGGCTCCTGCCGCCCCTTCGTGCAGGATTCCGAGCAAGGGCTCGCCGCCCACGTCGAATACGAGAGGCTGCTCCATCAATCGGCCTCCAGAAGGCATTTCAGGGAGGCATCCAGGAGTGCGGGCACCTCGCGGATCTCCTGGGTATTCCAGAAGGGCTCGCCCGGGACCGTGCTGACCGAGACGCTTGCGCCCTCGGCCCGCCAGGCATCCACCACCCGGCAGCTGGCGGGAGGCAGTTCCGCGCCTTCATCCATGACCACCTCCATCCAATGCGCCGGGCAGGCGGGCGGGGCAAGCCGCGCCCCCGCAAGCGGCTGCGCCAAAGCCGGCGATAGCATGTAACCCGCCACTTCCAAAGTCTCCCCGCGAGCCAGGGCCTCGCGCAGCGCCTTCACGGACTCCTTGCCCCCGGCCATCATTTCCGAGGCCGTGCGCAGGCGCAGGAACTGGTTCAGGTACAACTCACCGCTCGTGACCGGCTGCCAGAACAGGCAGCGCTCGGGCGCGATGCCCCGTGCAAGCAGTTCCGAGAGGAGCAGACAGCCCGTTCTGAGGCCCCACAAGGTCAAAGGGGCGTTGTAACGCGAGTGCAGCAACTCGGCCGCAGCGGCGAGATCGTCGATCCAACCATCCCAGGTCGCCTCGCCAAAGTCACCCGCGCTGTCGCCACAGCCATAGTGGTCCGGCATGAGCACCGCAAAGCCGTGTGCCGCCAACAGCCGAGCCTGGAGAGCAGCCATACGGCGGGACTTGTTCATTTCCTCGGCGAAGGGGTGAGCGTAGAGCACCGCACCACGCAACAGTCCAACAGGCGGATGTAGCACGTAGAAGATGCCTCCCCGTGCTCCCTCCATGAATCCGGCCTCAATCCCACTCTGGTGCATCTCACCGTCCCCTAGCCAGGCCAAATGCCGCCTTCGCTGCCGAAAGGCCCAGAAAGATCCACGTCTTCGGGCGCCATGGGTTGCGTCGCAGGGACTTGGTGAACGCGGCGCAAGCGAGCCGGGGATCGCCGCGACGCAGGTGGAAGCGCCCGAAACCGAAACTGCTCCTCGCCAGCCGTCGCCGGACCTGTTCCGGATCGGCGCGTGAGCCGTCGGGTCCGGTGCAGCCCCAGCGTCCGATCGCCCGCTCGAGGACCTCCAGCTCGTAGTTCCTGTCCGAGAAGGTCACCATGCTGCCCTCGCCGTGGCGCCGGTAAAGTGCGCCCGGATAGACCAGCTTGTGGATCTGCGTGACCCGGGACGCGCGCAGCCACATGTCGTAGTCCTCGCCACGCTTGAGTGATTCGTCGAAGGGGCCGATTTCCTCGATCAGGGACCGCCTCAGCAGGACGGTGATGGTGCTCATCAGGGAGTCGAAGAGGAGGTGGTGGTAGATCCAGCCGGAATGGTGCGGGTCGATGTCGACCACGGGTTTACCCGTCTCGTCCAGCCGTGGTGGCGGCAGGTCCGGAACACGAAATTCACCGTCTTCGTCGCGAAACCACCAGATGATGTCAACGTAATTGACACCCACCTCCGGATGGGCCTCCAGATCGGCCACCTGGACGCTGAGGCGGCCCGGCAGCCAGACGTCGTCGGAGTCGTTGAAGGCGATGTATTCACCTCTCGCGACCGCGATGCCGGCATTGCGGGCGGCCGCCGGCCCGCCCCGGTCAGTTTGCAACAGACGCACCTGATCGCCAAGGCTGCGGATCACGTCCACGGTGCCGTCCGTGGACCCATCGTCCACGATGATCAGTTCCTTGTTGGGATAATCCTGGGAAAGGACGCTCTCGATCGCTTCGGCGACGTAGGCCGCCGTATTGAAGGATGGCATGATGATCGACACCAGGGGCTGGCCGCTGCTGCCCCCGGGCTTGGGATCTCCGCCTGATACGCCCTCACGCACGCCGCTCAGGCCAGCTTGCTTTCAACGAATGCCACCAGGCTGCCCAGCGTCTCAAAGGTTTCGGCGTCCACCTCGTCATCCTCGACCATGATGCCATAGTGCTCCTCAATGGCGGTGATGAGCGCCACCACCGCCATGGAATCCAGTTCAGGCAGGCTTCCGAGCAGGGGTGTTTCGGCGTCGAACTTCTCGGCCCGGCCGCCCAGGCCCAGGGCCCTGTCGAGTAATGTTCTGACTTCTTGTAATGTGGACATGCAGGCTCCCCGGGCGTGAGGGTTTCCAGGCGTCACGCCGATTGTGGCAATGTGTGAAGTACGGCCGAAATTCTACCACTTGACGAACAGACGGACAGGACCCCAATGACAGGATTCTCGGGCAGGATATCGGCCTCCGGGCAGGGAATGACGGTTGAACCAATCGACGGACAGTGGGCGGAACCTGAAGCGGGCCTGTGGATCGCGATTCAGGGCTATCCACGCTGGTCGGAACCGCGTCTGGAGAAGGAAGACCGCGCGCGCGGCTCCGGCGGTGCGATTGCCGCAGCCTACAGGGAGCGGGGGGAGCGCCTCTTTGAGCTGATTCGCGGCAGTTTTTCCCTGGTACTGGTCGATACCGTCCGGGGACGGGTCATCGCGGCCGTGGACAGGACAGGCCAACGCCAGCTCTACCATGCCACTCATGGCGAACACCTCGCCATTGCCACGACGGCGGGCGGGGCGCTGGCGGCGGCCGGCCTCGACCGGCGCCTGGCCCACCAGCAACTCTTCCACTATCTGTACTTCCACATGATTCCCGCGCCCGGCACGGCCTTCGAGGGCGTGCACAAGCTGCCGGGCGCTCATTTTCTCGGCTGGCAGGGCGGCGAGGCAAAGGTCGCGCCCTACTGGGTCCCCGAGTTCAGTGAACCCGCTTCGGCATCGGCGGCGGAACTCATGGATCTCCTGCGCAAGGCGGTCGGCCATGCCGCGCAGGGAGAATCCATAGGGGCATTCCTCAGCGGCGGCCTGGACAGCTCCACCGTTTCCGGCCTGCTTGCTGAACTGCGGCCCGGTGAGGCCGATACTTACAGCATCGGATTCGATGCCGAAGGCTATGACGAAATGGCCTATGCGCGCATCGCGATGCGTCACTTCGGCACTCGTGCCCACGAATACTATGTGACGCCCGAGGACGTCGTCGGGACGGTACCGAAGATCGCCGCCGCCTACGATGAACCCTTCGGAAATTCCTCCGCCCTGCCCGCGTACTTCTGTGCCCGCATGGCGGCTGACGCCGGAACGAGGCACCTGCTTGCGGGGGACGGGGGTGACGAGCTGTTTGCCGGCAATGAGCGTTACGCGAAGCAGGGTGTGTTCGAACGCTGGGGAAGGCTGCCAGGATCACTGCGTAAAGGTGTGCTCGAGCCTGTACTGACAAACCTGCCCGGGCGCCCCAACGTGCTTCGTAAGGCACGCAGCTATGTGGAACAGGCACGCACTCCCTTGCCTGACCGACTGCAAAGCTACAACTTCCTGCATCGCCTGGATCCGGCTGAGGTACTGACCGGGGATTTCCTGGAAACGATCGATCTGGACGCTCCGCTGGAACTACAGAGATCGACCTATCGTCGCCCCGCCCACGCCTCGGCCCTGAACAGAATGATGTACCTTGACTGGCAGATCACGCTTGCGGACAACGACCTGCGCAAGGTCACGCGCATGTGCGAACTTGCCGACATCGAGGTGAGCTTTCCGATGCTTGACGATGATCTTGTCGAGTACTCACTTCGGATCCCATCGCGACTCAAACTCCGGAATGGACGGCTGAGACATTTCTACAAGGAAGCCACGAAAGATTTCCTGCCACGGGAGATCATCGATAAGCGAAAACACGGCTTCGGACTGCCGTTCGGGGTGTGGATGGGCCGGCACGCGCCACTGCGGGATCTGGCCTATGACAGTCTTTCGAACCTGAAGAAACGGGGTTACATCCGCCCCGAGTTCATCGATGAAGCTATCCGCCTGCACCGAGAGGGACATGCAGGCTATTACGGTGAACTGATCTGGGTGTTGATGATGCTGGAGTTGTGGATGGAGGGCCACTCGACGTAGCCCGAGTGGAGTGCAGCGCAATCGGGAGATGGAGCAAAGCGGCGGACTCCTTCCTAACCCTCCCGCTCGTACGAGTACATCCCCTCCCCATGATGGAATCACGAATTGTTGTCCCCTCCCCCCTCATGGCCCCACTTCATCCCCTCTCCTTCATGGGGGAGGGTCAGGGT
>NZ_MVBK01000094.1:0-356 GCF_002000365.1 Thioalkalivibrio denitrificans
ATGCTGCACCTGAGCCGCGAACAGGCGGAAGGCTTCTATGCAGTACACAAGGAACGGCCCTTCTTCAAGGATCTGGTCGAGTTCATGATCAGCGGCCCGGTGATGGTGCAGGTGCTGGAAGGTGAGGACGCCATCGCACGCAATCGTGAGATCATGGGTGCCACCAATCCCAAGGAAGCCGCCCCGGGCACCATTCGTGCGGATTTTGCCACCAGCATTGACGAGAATGCCGTGCACGGATCCGACGGCCCGGACACCGCACGCAATGAGATCGAATTCTTCTTCAAGCCTGACGAGATCTGCGCACGCACCCGCTGATGTCCTCTTGGCGGTCGTCCAGTATGAACATCCGTGCC
>NZ_MVBK01000094.1:399-1304 GCF_002000365.1 Thioalkalivibrio denitrificans
AGAAGCCTTTTCGCGCTGTACAGGTGATGAAATGGATTCATCAGCACGGCGTGTCCGACTTTGCCGCCATGACGGATCTGTCCAGGGCCTTGCGTCAGCGCCTGGGCGAGCACGCCGAGGTGCGCGCCCCGGAAGTGGTGCTGGACCAGGCGGGCAGCGACGGCACGCACAAGTGGCTGCTGCGCCTCGAGGATGGCAACTGCATCGAGACGGTGTTCATCCCGGAGCGTGATCGCGCCACCTTGTGCATATCTTCCCAGGTGGGTTGCGCGCTGGACTGCACGTTCTGCTCCACGGCCCGTCAGGGATTCAACCGCAATCTCACCAGTGCCGAGATCATCGGGCAGCTCTGGCTGGCGAACCGGCGCCTTGCGCCGCCACGCGCGCCGGACGGCAAGGCACCGCAGCGGGCCGTGAGCAATGTGGTGCTCATGGGCATGGGGGAGCCGTTGCTGAACTTCGACGCGGTGGTCGATGCCATGCGCCTGATGCTGGACGACAACGCCTACGGGCTCAGCAAGCGGCGCGTCACCTTGAGCACCTCCGGTATCGTGCCCGCCATGGATCGCCTGAAGGAGACCCTGGACGTGGCACTGGCCGTCAGCCTGCATGCGCCGAACGACGCACTGCGCGATCAGCTGGTCCCCATCAACCGCAAGTACCCGATTGCCGAACTGCTCGGCGCCTGCCGGCGCTACGTGCGCGAGGAACGGCATCATCAGCGGATCACCTTTGAATACGTCATGCTGGACGGCGTCAACGACACCCCCGCCCATGCGCGCGAACTGATCCGTCTGCTGCGCGACGTGCCCTGCAAGGTGAACCTGATCCCCTTCAACCCGTTCCCGGAGACGCGGTACCGGCGCTCGTCCGAAGCGGCGCTCCGGCGTTTCCAGGACATGCTC
>NZ_MVBK01000095.1 GCF_002000365.1 Thioalkalivibrio denitrificans
CACAGAGGTCACAGAGGAAAAGCCCCGGCGAGAATCCGTTCTTGCACGATGCAACCTGGCGCTTCTCCTGTCATCGCGACAAGGCGAATTTTCCCGCTCTTGACCTGCTCTGTGACCTCTGTGCCCTCTGTGGCAAAAGGGTCTTGCTTTGAGCGCCAGAGATTGGTTCGGCCCACCTGGCTTTTGCGCCTATCGCCTGCCCCCTTACGCCTCACGCCCTGGGAAAAATCACCAGATGGTTGAACGCGAGCTTCAGTCCGATGCGTTCGCCCATGGCGAAGTTGTCGTGACTGGGCGCGAAGCACAGCACCTTGCCGCCGCTGGCCAGGCGCAGGGTGTAAAGGAAGCTTGCGCCGCGGAAGGCCTTGTCGAGCACCTCGCCGCTGATGGGGCTCGACTTGTCGGGGCGGATGTCGTCCGGGCGCACCAGCACGTCCACCGGATCCCCCTTGTCGCAGCCCTCGGGTATGAGGCCGGTGATGATGCCGATCTCGGTCTCCACCTGGTGATCGTTCAGCACGGTGCCCGGCAGCAGTTTGCCCTGGCCAATGAAGTCGGCCACGAAGCGTTCCGCGGGGCGATGGTAGAGGTTGTAGGCGGTGTCCCATTGCAGGATTCGCCCGGCGTTCATCACGGCGATGCGATCGGCCATGGCGAAGGCCTCCATCTGGTCGTGGGTCACGAGGATGGCGGTGATGTGTTCCTGCTTGAGGATGCGGCGCACCTCGCGCGCCAGTTCCTCGCGCAGCTCAACGTCCATGCTGGAGAAGGGTTCATCCAGCAACAGCAGGCGCGGGCGCGGTGCCATGGCGCGGGCCAGCGCGATGCGTTGCTGCTGGCCGCCGGACAGGGCGTGCGGGTAGGTGTTTCCGTATCCGGGCAAACCGATCAGATCAAGAAGCTCGCTGATGCGCGCCTTTCGCTCGGCCGTCGACTGATGGCGGATGCCGAAGCCGATGTTGTCAGCCACGCTAAGGTGCGGGAACAGGGCGAAGTCCTGAAAGACCATGCCCACCTGGCGGCGTTCCGGGGGGAGTGTCCGTCCCGGTCGGCTGACCTCGTGGCCGTCCAGCACGATGTGCCCGCGGGTGATGGCCTCGAAACCGGCGATGGCGCGCAACAGCGTGGTCTTGCCGCAACCGCTGGGACCGAGCAGGCAGCCGATCACGCCGGCGTTGAGCGCGACATCGACGTCATGGACCACGGTGTTGTCGCCGTAGGCCACGCTGACGTTCTCCAGCTCAAGCAGGCGTGTCATGTCCGGGTCTCGATCGGCCGATGGTGCGGCTCAGCAGGATCACGGGGATGATGCCGGCCAGTACGATGGCCAGCGCGGCACTGGCAGAATCGGCCAGCCGCTCGTCGGATGCCAGCTCGAAGGCGCGCACAGCCAGGGTGTTGAAGTTGAAGGGCCGAAGTATCAGGGTGGCCGGCAGCTCTTTCAAGACGTCGACGAAGACCAGCAGCAGGGCGGTGAGCACGCTGCCGCGCATGATGGGCATGTGGATGTTCCGAAGTACCGCCAACGGACCCATGCCCAGCGAACGGGCCGCGTCGTCCATGGACGGTTTGATCTTCGTAAGGGCCGCCTCCACGGTGTTCAGGGACACGGCGAGAAATCGCACGCAATAAGCGAAGATGACGGCCACCAGCGTGCCGGAAAGTATCAGTCCGGTGGATACGCCGAATTGCGCGCGCATGAAGCTGTCGATGGTGTTGTCGATCCAGGCGAACGGCAGCATGACACCCACCGCAATCACGGTGCCTGGGATGGCGTAACCCATGCCGGCCACGCGCACGGCCAGGTTGACTGCGAGATTCGGACGCAGGCGCTTGCCGTAGGCCATGATCAGGGCCAGGGCGACGGCCAGCACCGCCGCGATGCCGGCCAGCGATACGCTGTTCCAGACCAGGGTCAGGAACTCGGGCCGCATCCAGACATCGGTGGTCCTGAGCGCCCACTGGCCCAGTTGCAGTGCAGGGACGATGAAGCCCAGGGCGACTGGAAAGGCGCAGATCAGGATCGCGCCGGCCTTGCGCCACCCGGAGAGACGGTAGCGGGGCAGGCGGGAGTAGCGTGTGCTGGTGTGGTGAAAGCGCGCCCTTCGCCTTGAGTAACGCTCAAGAACAATCAGGACCAGTACGAAGGTCATCATCAGGCCCGCCAGCTGGGCGGCGGCGGCCGGGTCGCCCAGCCCGAACCAGGTGCGAAAGATGCCGGTGGTGAACGTGGGAATGCCGAAGTATTCCACGGTGCCGTAGTCCGCGAGCGTCTCCATGAGGGCCAGGGTCAGCCCCGTCACCACCGCGGGCCGGGCAAGGGGCAGGGCGACGTGCCGAAAGCCGCCCCAGGGGCCCACGCCGAGCGTGCGTGAAACCTCCAGCACGCACACCGACTGTTCCAGGAAGGCGGCGCGGCTCAGCAGGTACACGTAGGGGTAGAGCACCAGGGAGAGCATGACCACGGCGCCCGGCAGGGAGCGGATCTGCGGGAACCAGTAGTCTCCCCAGCCCCAGCCGGTCCAGGCGCGGATCTGCGTCTGAACCGGGCCCGCAAAATCCAGCAGTCCGGTGTAGGTGTAGGCGATGATGTAGGCCGGCACGGCCAGGGGCAGCAGCAGTGCCCATTCGAAGACCCGGCGGCCGGGGAAGTCACACAGGCTGACCAGCCAGGCAGTGGGAACACCCAGCAGCAGGACACCCACGCCCACGCCCATCATCAGGATGAGTGAGTTGAGCACGTAGTCTGCCAGCACCGTCTGGCGCAGGTGCTCCCAGACCTCCGTGGCGGGCATGAACACGTGGGCGAACACGGTCAGCACCGGCAGCGCCAGGACCAGTGCGATCAACAGTGTGAGCAGGGTCCAGGGATCGGTGCGCCGGGACCGTTGGCGGGTCCGGACCGGCGAGACCGGTTCATCGGGCGGTGGGCCCGGCATCAGGTTTTCGGGTTGCGCTGACACGATGGTTTCCCGACGACCCGGGTTCGCCGGGCCTCTGGCCGGACGATCATGGTTTCAACAGATGCCTCTCGCAAAACGGCAAGGGGAGGCAAAGCCTCCCCGCAGATGTTGCCGTGAGTGCAGCCGATGCGCCACCGGATAAGACCGGTGGCGCATCGTGCGTGCCGATCAGCGCCAGCCGGCACGGTCCATCAGGCGAACGGCGGCCGCGTTGTGAGCGCCCAGCAGGCCCAGATTGACAGCGTCGGCCTTGAACTCGCCGAATCCGGCCAGGGTCTCACTGTGCGGCACATCCGGCTTGACCGGGTATTCCTGGTTTGCCTCGGCGTACCACGCCTGTGCCTCGTCGCCGGCCATGAACTCCAGCAGGCGGATGGCGTTGTCGCGGTTGCGTGCATGGGCGGTCACGCCGGCGCCGCTGACGTTGACGTGCACGCCGCGGTCATCCTGGTTGGGCCAGAAAACACCGATGGCGTCTGCGGCCCTGCGGTCGGCATCGTCACCGTGGTGCATCTGGCCGAGATAATACGTGTTTGCGATGGCGATGTCGCACTGGCCGGCGGCTGCGGCGCGGATCTGGTCCCGGTCGCCGCCCTGGGGCGGGCGCGCCATATTGGCGACCAGTCCACGGGCCCAGGTCTCGGTGGCCTCTTCGCCGTGGGCAATGATCATCGAGGCGGTCATGGACTGGTTGTATACGTTGCTGGAGGAGCGCACGCAGATTCGGCCGCGCCATTTCGGATCGGCGAGGTCCTCGTAGGTGCTGAATTCCGCCGGGTCCACCTTGTCCCTGACATACATGATGGGGCGTGCGCGCATGGACAGGCCGTACCAGTAGCCTTCGGGATTGCGGTAGCTCTCGGGGATGGCCGCCTCCAGGTTGTCGGAGCGGATCGGCTGGAGCACGCCGGCCTCGACGGCACTGTGCAGGTTGCCGGCGTCCACGGTGATCAGCACGTCGGCGGGCGTGTTGCGCCCCTCGCTGCGCAGGCGCTGCAACAGCGCGTCGGCACGCGCGCTGACGATGTTGACACGGATGCCGGTCTCCTCGGTGAACCGGTCCATCAGGGGTTTGATGAGCGCTTCCTGGCGCGCGGAATAGACGTTCACCTCGCCCTGTGCGAACAGCAGTCCGGGCACCAGGGAGATGGACAGCAGCAGGATGGACGTCAGGAATCGATGACGGAAGGTGTTCATGGTCGTTTCAACGCTCGGTCGTGGTCTGGGGGCAGGCGGGATGGCCCGGATGCCGGGATGGGAAACGTAACAAGAACGATTATCATTTACGTACCCCGTATCTGTCAACAGGCATAAGCAACGGAATTTGGGCGCAAATGATGGGAATCAGGGGGTGAGATGCGCGATACTGCAATAGGTTGTCGGAATCTTGACGTCCGACCCGTCTGCGGGCCCTGTTAGCGTGCGGGAGTCGATATGGATAAAGAAGCACTGAAAATCCCCAAGAAACTCAAGCATGTAAAGATCTGGGTCCACCCGGAAGGGCCGGTCGTGGGGGGCATCTACTTGTATTGCCAGAGCGACCGCCACGAGGGCGAGGAACAGCCCGTGGAGGCCATGAACAGCCCGGAGCCGTTTTTCGTGCTGCGCGGCGGCAACGATGACGACCTCAGGTTCTACAACAAGAACGCCGTGGTCCGCCTCGAGTATTCCGCCGATCCCGGTGAGGAGCGGCCCGCCGGGTGCGTGGAACTGGGCACGCGCCTGCATCTCATGGACGGCTCCACGCTGGAGGGGGTGATCCGGGAAATGCTGGTGCCCGAGCACGCCCGGCTGTTCGATTACGTGAATATCTTCGAGGACCGGTTTGTCCGCCTGTTCATGGAGGATCGTCTGGTCACCCTGGTCAACAAGGCCTACATCGTTCGGGTCACCCCCCTGGACCATTGAGCCGATGACGGATCTGGATGCGCTGAACAGTCACCCGGAAGTGTTTGCGCCGGTGCCCGGAGGTCGGCCGTGAGCCTGTTGCGCGACTTCAAGGCCGAGCGCCTGATCGCGCGCCTGCTGGACCCCCGGGAGCGGGCGGGCAGCGCCGAAGAGCGCAAGCAGCTGGTGGGCAAGCTCAGGCAGCTGGGCGATACGGGCATCCGCAAGCTCATCCAGGCGCTGGGCCAGGCAGGGCGCGACGAGGCCGGCCGTATCAGTGATCTGCTGGGGCGTCTGCTGGACAACCAGACGTTGCCGGTATTCAGCGAGGCGTTGACGGATTCCAATAGCCTGCTGGTGAATCGTGTTTCGCAGATCCTCGTCAACAACGCCGGTTTTGACCCCAATCGTCTCCTGGAACTGCTGGGTGATCCCCAGGTATCCAGGGCCGCGCTGATGGAGGTACTGGAGGCGCACAAGAAACGGCTCAACGTGGGCATGCTGCTTCGCTACGCCTATTCCCTGGAAGCCACGGAGCGCAACGCCGTGTTCCGTCTGATCGGCGAAGTGGCCGACGACTCCGTGATCCCCGATCTGCTCAATCGGGTCTCGGGCAAGGACCCGGTGGTGCGTCAGCAGATCGTACGCATCCTGTCGCGCTTCAAGTCGCCGGAGGTAATCGAGACCCTCAAGGGCCTGCTCAACGACCCCGACAAGGGGGTGCGCCAGGCCGCCCTGGAGGGTTTGTCCTCGCACCAGACCGAGCTGGACGTGCGCACCCTGTGCGGCATGCTCCGAGACAAGGACATGAAGGTGCAGGAACAGGCCATCGAGGCCATCGTGCGCCTCAATGCGCCGGACACCATGACCTATCTAGCGCCACTGCTTCACGACGAGGCCGAGCACGTGCGCCGTTCCGCGGTGGAAGTGCTCAACAGCATCGGCACACCCCAGGCCATCAAGGAACTCCTGGAGTCAGTCAAGGACGCCGACTGGTGGGTGCGGGCACGATCGGCCGATGCGTTGGCCAAGATCGGCGGGCCCCGCGTCGTGAAGGCCGTGGTGGAGTTGATCCGTGACGATGACGAATTCATCCGCCGCTCGGCCATCGAGATTCTCAATTCCACCCGCGACGAACGGTCGCTCAGTTATCTGATCGATGCGCTGGAAGATTCCGACTGGTGGGTACGCGAGCGTGCCGTGGATGCCCTCGCCAACATCGGCAACAAGGCGGCGGTGCCCGCGCTCGTGCGCATGCTCAAGCGCGATGCTGAAGCGGCGCCGGTGGTCCTGCGCGCGCTGGGCAAGCTGGGCGATGATCGCGTGATCCACGTGGTGCTCGAGCAGCTCAAGCGCCCGGAAATTCCCGTGCAGATGGAGGCCCTGCACACCCTGGGCCAACTGGCGGGGTCCGACACCGCGGCGAAGATCGGTGAGGCCATCCTGCGCTACACGGAGAAGGCCTCACCGGAGATTCGGGAAGCCGCCGAGGACACCCACGATCGCCTGCAGGCGAAGTTTTCCACCGTGGCCTCCCTGGACCGCGGGCGGGTCGAGCGCGAGGGCGTGGACGAGACCCTCGCCCTTTCCATGCTCCAGTCTTCGGGGGACTCCGGTGCGCGTCAGGCACCGCCGCCCAGCGCGCCGACGCTGGATGTCAACGCACTGGCGCCCGGCGACATGCTGGGAGA
>NZ_MVBK01000096.1 GCF_002000365.1 Thioalkalivibrio denitrificans
TGGTTTCATTCAACCTTCATCCTTCCACCTTCAACCTTCCGAATCGGGCTTGAACCCGAACCCCGTGCATGGGACAAACATGGGGGCGATCGACCGCCTCCGCCTCCTCGAACGATCCACGGATAAGTCCAAGTGCCCTCTCTCATATCCTTTGCGCGCTCGACTGCGAATGGACCCCGGCATCGGCGCCGCGGGGCCCTTCTCGCGCTCCTGGCCACGGCATGGCTGGCCGGGCCTGCGCTTGCGGAGACGCCGCAGATCATCATCACCGGTGTGGACGAGGAGGCGCAGGAGAACATCCGCGTTCACCTGAGCATCGCCAGGGAGGACTGCGAGTTACCGGAGTGGCGGGAGCGGCCGCTGCTGCGCAGGGCACATGATGAGACCCGGGAGGCGCTGCGGGCCCTGGGGTATTACCACCCTGCCGTGGACATCGACCTTGAGCGTGACGAGGCGTGCTGGCAGTTGACGGTCGACGTGGACCCGGGGGAACCCGTTCGCATCAGGCGCCTGGATATCACGCTGGAGGGAGATGCGGCACAGGACACCCGATTCACGGACCTGCTCTCCGATCCGCCCCTCAAGGAAGGGGACCGCCTGCGCCACGACCGTTACGACCAGCTTCGCAGCGCACTGACCCGGCTGGCGGCGGACCGGGGTTATCTGGACAACCGCCTCATCACGCGCGAGTTGCGCGTGCATGCCGCCGAAGGGTATGCGGACGTGGTGATCCACATGGACAGCGGCGCGCGCTACCGGTTCGGCGCCCTCACGCTGGAACAGGACATTCTCGATCCCGGCTTCGTGGAGAAGTTCCTGCCCTTCGCCGAGGGCGATCCGTACGACAGCCGGCAGCTCATCGACCTGCAGCAGGCACTGACGGACGGCGGCTATTTTTCCGAGGTCAGGGTGCGCACGCTGACCGAGGCGCGCGCGGACGGCGCCGTGCCGATCCTGGTGCAACTCACGCCCCGCCCCCGGCGCGCCTACCTCGCAGGCATCGGCGCCTCAACCGACATCGGTCCGCGACTTCGCCTGGGTTTCGAACACCGCTACGCGAACCGTGCCGGTCATCGCTACAGCACCGAGATCGAGCTCTCGCCCGTGCGGTCGGGCATCGGATTCGACTATGAGATCCCGCTGGATCAACCGGCCCGGGAACGACTCAATCTGACGGCCCGGTACCTGACCGAGGACTCGGACACCATACGGTCCGATCTCTACGGTGTCGGCATCGCCCACACGCGCCAGCACGATTCCGGGTGGATCGAGACGCGCTCGCTCAACTACGAGCGTGAGGACTTCACGGTGGCCGACGTCACCGACCGTACCGACCTGCTCATGCCGGGCCTGTCATTCACCCGCATTCGCGCCGACCATCCGGTCACCCCGAGGCGCGGCTGGCGGTTGTACGGCAGCGTTCGGGGCGCATCCGAGGACGTGGTCTCGTCGGTCAGCTTCGTGCAGTTCCACGGCCGCGCCAAGCTGATTGCCCCGCTCGGACCGGGGCGCCTGCTGACCCGTGTGGACGGCGGCGCAACCCAGGCGGACGAGGTCACCGAACTGCCCTCCTCGGTGCGCTTCTTTGCCGGTGGAGACACCAGTGTGCGCGGCTACGGCTACCAGAAGCTGGGCCCCACCAACGCCGACGGAGACGTGATCGGCGGCCGCCATCTGCTCACCGGCAGCGTCGAGTACGAGATCCCCATCCGCGGCCGCTGGCGCGCCGCCGCGTTCGTGGACAGCGGCAACGCCTATGACCGGATCGATGACTTCGATCCCCGCACGGGCGTGGGCGTGGGCGTGCGCTGGATATCCCCCATCGGCCCGATCCGGGTGGACATTGCCCATCCCATCGACGGGGACGACGAGTTCCGCCTGCACCTCACCATGGGGGCAGACCTGTGATCCGCCGGTTGATCATTGGAATCCTGATCGTCTTCATCGCGGTGGCGACCCTGCTCACCGTGCTGCTGGGCACCGAGCCCGGCGCCCGGTGGATCGTCAAGCAGGCTGCGGGCCTTGCACCCGGCACGCTCACCGTCGAGCGCGTGCGGGGCACGCTGCTGCAGGGCCTGGAACTGGAAGGCATCGACTTCGAGGATGAGGACGAGAACGTCAACGCCCGGCTCGAGTCGCTGGCCGTGCGCGTCAATGCCGCGGCATTGTTTGCGGCACGCCTGTCCGTGACCCGCCTCGATGCCCACGGGCTGAACCTGCGGATACGGCCGGATCCGGACCCCGCACCCACCGAACCGTTTCGGTTGCCGGACACGGTGGCCCTGCCCATTGCCGTCGACCTGGCACCCGCACGTTTTACGGACCTTTCCGTTCAGATCGGCGACGCGGAGCCGGTCCTGATCCACGAAATCCGGCTCGCCGCGGAGGCGGACCGGGACGCGGCGCGGATCAGCACGCTGGTCATCGACGCGCCCGATTTCCATGTCGATCTCACCGCGCGGGCCGGGCTCGCGGCGCCCTTTCCGCTCAACGCGGAACTCCACTGGCGCGTCCGGCTCCCGGAGCCTCTGTCGAGCGGGTTCCAGGCACCCGAGGGTCGCGGGCAACTCAGCCTGGAGGGAGACCTGGATCGGCTGGCCCTGGAGCACCGCGTGAACGCCCCCCTGCAGTTGTCCGGGTCAGGTGTCCTGCGCGACCTGCCCAGGGACCTGCGCTGGGATCTCGTTCACCGCTGGCAGGCATTCAACTGGCACCAGCCCGATTTCGGTATCGTGGCCATGGACAGCGGTGAGCTCCACAGCGAGGGCACGCTGGACGAGTTCACCCTGGCGCTGGACACCGGGGTCACTCTGCCCGATGTGCCGTCACAACACATAAAGCTCACGGCGACCGGCAACACCGAGGCGTTCTCCTCGTTCACACTGGGACTCACCGGCGACAGCGGCCGACTGGCCGTGCAAGGATCCGCCGGCTGGCTGCCGGAACCGGTCTGGGATGTCACCGTGTCGGGCCGGGATCTGGATCCGGGCGTGTTTAATCCGGACGTGCCGGGACGCCTCGACCTGGATGCGCAGGTCGCGGGCCGCGTGGACGCGTCCGGCACGCCGGATGTGCGGGTCGATGCGCTGACGCTGACCGGCTCGCTGCTGGACGAGGACATTCGGCTGGAGGGCAGCGCGCGCCTCAGCGACACGCAACTCACCACCCCCGGAGTGACCCTCTCCACACCGGAAGGCACGCTGACCGCGCAGGGCGTTGCCGGCTGGGACCCGCAACCCCACTGGGATTTGCGCGTGCAGGGACAGGATCTGGACCCGGGCCGGTGGCTTGCGGACTGGCCCGGCCGACTGGATCTGGCGCTCGACAGCACCGGGCGACTGGAGGACGGCAACGCGGTCCACGGTGACGTTCGCCTGGAGCGACTGGAAGGGCGTCTTGCAGATCACCGGGTCAGCGCACGGGGTGACGCCACGCTGCTGGGCCATGGCCTGTCCACGCCGGGCATGGAACTGGCGCTGGATGACGCCCGGCTCACGGTCTCCGGCGACACTCATTGGGCGCCGGTTATAAGTTGGGATCTGCGTGTGCAAGCCCGTAACCTCGACCCGGGGATGGTTGATCCACAGTGGGCGGGCCGCCTGAACCTGCAGGGTCGCAGCGACGGACACCTGGACACGGAGCTCGGCGTGGAGGCGTTCATCCGTCTGGACCGCCTCGAGGGGACGTTGCGCGATCTGCCCGTGTCCGCCCGCGGCGAGGCACGGATCGAGGAGGGCCGCCGGATCGTCACGCCTGGTCTCCAAGCCAGCATGGGCGAAAACCGCATCGAACTGGAAGGCCGGGCACAGGCCGACGCCGCGGACCTGAACTATGTGATCGACGCGCCCGCACTGGACGTCCTCTGGCCGGGGCTGCGGGGGGCGCTGTCCGGCGACGGCCGCATCACCGGAGACTGGCAGCGCCCCGCACTGGACCTCAGGCTGCGCGGCTCGGGACTCGGTTACGAGGCCTGGTCACTGGAGTATCTGTCCCTCGAGGCCTCGGGCGCACTGGACGGAGCCGATCCGCTGACGCTTTCACTGGAGGCCGCCGACCTGGCGCTGGACGCACAGACACTGGCCTCCTCCGTGCAACTCACGGCACGCGGACGCGAGGACGCGCACGAAGTGCTGCTGGATGCGCGGACCGCGGAAGGCGTCGTTGGCCTGGGCCTTCAGGGGCGCATGACCGAAGCGCCGGGCTGGTCCGGCGAGGTCGTGCGCCTGGAGTTCTCCGAGACCCGACTGGGAGACTGGACACTGGACGGGCCGGCCGCGCTGGAGGCGGATGCCGCCCGGATCAGCCTCGCGCTCCTGTGCGTGAAACGGGACGACGCGGCACTGTGCCTTGCAGGCGAGCGCCAGGAGGTCGCGGGCCTCGTGGCACAGGCGGAACTGTCCGGATTCCTCCTGCCGTGGCTGGCCGAGTGGCTGCCGGACAACGTCACGGCGGACGGCGTCCTGTCGGCCGATGTGCGCCTGCGCCACGACGCACAGGGGCTTACGGGGCAGGCCCGGGCCCGCGTCGACGAAGGCACGTTGCGTGTACTGACACCCGACGGCGAACACGAGGACATCCCGTTCCGTGACGTGCGCGTGGACGCGGAGAAATCCAACGGCGTCATCGAGACCACGGCCGGCCTCTCCTTCCTGGAACGGGGCCAGGCCACCGCCCGTCTGTTGCTGACGCCCGAGGGGGACACCCACCGGCTGGCGGGCAGCGCCCGCGCCGATCTCGAGGAACTGCGCTGGCTGGAAGTGGCCGCCCCCCAGGTCCGCGACCTGACCGGTCGCCTGCAGGCCAATCTCGACGTGTCCGGCACCCTTGAGACACCGGATTTCCGGGGCGATGTGCGCCTCTCCGAGGGGCGGGCCCTGATCCCCGAAGCGGGCATCGAACTCACCGACATGCACCTTCACGGCGCGGCCGAGGGGCTGGACAGGCTGACACTCTCGGGCGGGGTGCGCTCCGGGCCCGGCGCACTGGAACTGTCCGGTGAAATGGGGCTGACCCCGGAAGGGGCACCCTGGGCGCGCATGGCCCTGGAGGGAGACCGCTTCCGAGCGGTGCGCCGGCCGGAGGCGCAGGTCCTCGTCTCGCCGGATCTCACCATGGAACTCGAGGGCCGGCTGATCCGCCTGGACGGCCGCCTGACCATCCCGGAGGCCAACATCGAACTGAGGGAGTTGCCGCCCCAGGCCGTGTCGGTGTCCCGGGACGAGGTGATCGTGGATGCCGAAGCCGACGACGAACCGCCCTGGCAGGTGTACAGCACCGTGACCGTGATCCTCGGCGACCAGGTTCGTCTCAGCGGCTTCGGGCTCACCGCCCGCTTGGCCGGCGAGGTGGCCGTGGAGGACAGCCCCGCGCGTCCGACTCGGGTGGAGGGCGAGATCCGTGTCGAGGATGGCCGCTACCGGGCGTACGGCCAGAACCTGATCGTGGAGCGGGGCGTGCTGGTGTTCCAGGGTCCGGCCGACAACCCGGGCCTGGACATCCGCGCTGTGCGCCGGGTGCCCGCCTACAACGTGACCGCCGGGCTGGCCATCGGCGGCACCCTGCAGGATCCCCGCTCGCGTGTCTTCTCCACGCCGGCGATGGAGGACAGCGAGGCCATGTCCTTCCTGCTCACCGGCCGGCCGCTCTCCGGCGCGAGCGAGGCGGACGCCAACGTACTGGCCACGGCCATTGCCGCCTTCGGCGTGGAACAGGGCGGCATGCTCACCGAACAGATCGGGCAGGCGGTGGGGCTCGACGAGTTCGTTCTGGACTCCGAAGGCGACGTGGACCAGAGCGCGCTCATGATGGGCAAGCAACTCTCATCGCGGCTGTACCTGCGCTACACCGTGGGGCTGTTCGAACGCGCATCCAGCCTGATGCTGCGCTACAGTCTCACCCGCACGCTCAGCCTGGAGACCCGAACCAGCGACGAGGCCCAGAGCATGGACCTCATCTACCGCCGCGAACGGTGAGCCCGGGATTCTCACCACGAAGCGCACGAAGGACACGAGGAAAGAATGATGGGCTGTGGGGCTTCGGGCTCCGGCTGATCTTGCCGACCCGCCTTTCCGTTTGGTGGCTTTGTTGACGACGAATGCAGGGACTCTCGCAAAGACGCGAAGCCCGCAAAGAAAAGGTCAGTTCAGAATTCTTGTGTTTTCTTGGCGGGCTTCGCGGCTTTGCGAGAGACATATCCCTTGCGCAAACGAAGCCACCGAACGGCCGTGCGGACCCGCAATGTCAGAGAAATCCCGTATCCCCACAGCCCATCATCCTTTCCTCGTGCCCTTCGTGGTTCCAAAAACTCCAACAACAAAAATCGGTACACTGAACCCATGGCAACACTCACCTTTCTTGGCGCCGTCGGCGAGGTGACCGGCTCGCGCTATCTCATCGAGACCGACGACGCCACACTGCTGCTCGAGTGCGGGCTGCACCAGGGCGGCGCCCAGGCGGACAAGGCAAACCGGGCCTCGCTCAGGAACCTGGCGCGCCAAGTGGACGCCGTCATCCTGTCGCATGGCCACCTCGATCACGCCGGGCTGGTGCCGAAGCTGGTGCACGACGGCTTCCAGGGTCCTGTTTACTGCACACCGGGGACCCATGACCTGCTGCACATCATGTGGAGGGACGCCGCATTCGTCATGGCCAAGGATGTCGAGTGGGAGAACAAGTGGCGGCAGCGCGCGGACCGGCGCCTGCTGGACCCCTTGTTCGACGAACAGGACGTGGAGGCGGCGCTGAAGCTGTGCAAAGGCGTGGCTTACAACCGCGAGGAGTCGCTGGCCGGCGATGTACGTCTGCGCTTTCACGATGCCGGCCATATCCTGGGGGCGGCCATCGTGGAACTGGTCCTGCCTTCCGGGGGACGTGACCGGCGCCTCGTGTTCTCCGGGGACCTGGGCAACCCCGACTCGGTACTCATGCACGACCCGGCACGCCTCGAACACGCCGATGCGGTGCTCATGGAGAGCACTTACGGGGACCGCGACCACCGCCCCATGCAGGACACGATCGAGGAACTGGCGGGCATCCTGGAACAGGCCCACGCCGATGGCGGTAACGTGCTCATCCCCGCCTTCGCGGTAGGACGCACACAGGAGGTGCTGTATCACCTGAGCATGCTCTACAAGGAAGGGCGGCTGCCCCAGCAGAAGGTGTTTCTGGACAGCCCCATGGCGATCCAGGTGACCGAACTCTACGCCCGCCGGCACAAGGCACTGGATCCGGAGGACGTCTCGCGCCTGCGCAACGGCAGCCTTGCCGACGCCCTGCCGCCGCTGCAGTTCTCCCGCAGCGTGGAGGACTCCATGGCCATCAACCGCATCCACGGCGGCGCGATCATCATCGCGGGCAGCGGGATGTGCAACGGTGGACGCATCCGCCATCACCTCAAGTACAACCTCTGGCGCCAGGACGCCCACCTGGTGATCGTCGGTTTCCAGGCGGCCGGCACGCTGGGCCGTCGCCTGGTGGACGGGGCGGAAAAGGTGAAACTGCTGGGTGCCGATGTGGCCGTGAAAGCGTCCATTCATACCCTCGGCGGCTTTTCCGCGCATGCGGGTCAAAGCCAGCTGCTGGACTGGGCCTCCGCCTTCCGGGACAGGCCCGCTTTCCACCTCGTACATGGAGAGCCCGACGCCCAGCGAGCGCTGGCGCAGGCCCTGGCCGATCGACACGGGATCGACGCCAGCATCCCCGGCCCGGGCGAACAGATCGCACTCTAGCCCGTCCGTCCGATGGTTTCCGGCGCCCGTCACGTTTCCGAGCATTTTTGTGGCTTTGGTCACGGCAACTCGTCAACTATTAAGATTCCCGCCCCGACGCCGATAACAGGGCGGAGAGACCCGAAGAAGAATTGGTATCGAACGGGCACCGTCGGGAGTCACCATGCGCAAGCTCACACAACCCAGCATACTCAGAAACCTGTTGCTGGCCTTTCTCGGCCTGGGCCTGGCCATGGGCCTCCTGTTTCCGCTCTACGCGCAGTTCTTCGTGGAGTGGCGGCCAGGCATGTATGCCATGTTCTACTTCGGGTGCATCATTGCGGGCCTGGCCGTCGGCGCGCTGAACTACCTGCTCCTGCGCCTGATCCTGCTGCGCAAGCTCGAGCGTTTGTCCGGGGTCTGCACCGCCATTGGCAACAACGACCTTACGCACACCTGCGAGATCGAGAGCCATGACCTGATCGGGGAGCTGGCGGGCAGCTTCAATCGCATGGCGGAAAGCCTGCGCGGCATGATCGGTCTTATTCACGAGAGTACCGACAGGCTCTCCACCTCGGCGGACGCACTGGTGAATATTGTCGGCGAGGCCACCCGCCGCCAGGGTGATCAGCGCGACACCACCGCCCTGGTCGCCACGGCCATGAACGAGATGGCTGCCACGGTGCGGGAGGTGGCGGTAAACACGCAGCAGGCGGCGGATGCGGCCTCCGAGGCGGCGGGCGAGGCCCAGAAGGGCGCCCTCACGGCCACCGAGGCCCTGGGCTCCATCGGCAATCTCAACACCGGCATCCAGAAGGCCACCTCCGTGATCGACAAGGTCCGCGAGGAGAACGACAACATTCGCTCCGTGCTGGACGTGATCCAGGGCATCAGCGAACAGACCAATCTGCTGGCGCTCAACGCCGCCATCGAGGCCGCCCGCGCCGGAGAACAGGGCCGAGGATTCGCCGTGGTGGCTGACGAGGTGCGCAACCTGGCCCGACGCACGCAGGATTCGGCGGGCGAGATTCAGGACATGCTGGCGCGCCTGAACACCCAGGTGGGCGCCGCCGTCGAGGCCATGGGCGAGGCCAGCGAACAGGCGTCCCAAAGCGAGACCCATGTGGAGGAAACCGCCATGTCGCTGGGCGAGATTTCCGGCGCCATCAAGTCCATCGAACAGATGAACATCCAGATCGCCAGCGCCGTGGAACAGCAGAGCACGGTGGCCGAAGACATCAACCGCAACGTCAACAGCATCAATGACGCAGCGGAAGTGGGCGCCGAATCACTGGTAAGGGCCCAGGAGTCCACCGGCGAGGTCAGCGAGGTGGCCACCGACTTGCGGGAAGTGGTCCGGCGCTTCACGCTCTGAATCGAAGAGCGAAGTAGAGCCCTAGTGTCGTGTCCGGAAAATATCTTGCCACACGCCCGCACAGCCGCGCTGAATGGCAAGATATTTGCGGGACACGACACTAAGTTCGCACTTCCCAATTCCCACTTCTGACTTCCCTCCACGTTACACTGAAGGTGACTGCGTGACGCCCTCGCACGCGCCACCTTCGCGCCCATGGCCGAGAACCCCGACATCGCGATCTACACCCTGGTAGCCGGGTTCCTGGGCGGCCTGGGCCTGTTCCTGCTGGGCATGACGCTGATGACCGAGGGCCTCAAGCTGGCCGGCGGCAAGGCCCTGCAGCACATCCTGGGCACCTGGACCCGGACACGCGCCCGGGCTCTGGGTTCGGGCATGGCCGTCACCGCGCTGGTGCAATCATCAAGCGCGGTCACCGTTGCCACCATCGGCTTCGCCAATGCCGGCCTGCTGACGCTGGGGCAGGCGGTGTGGGTGATCTTCGGCTCCAATGTCGGCACCACCATGACAGGCTGGCTGGTCGCACTGGTGGGTCTGGACATCCGCATCGAGGCCTTCTCCCTGCCCGCCATCGGCGTCGGCGCGTTGCTGTACCTGTTCGCCCGTGGCAGCCGGGGCAAGAACCTGGGGCTCGCACTGGCCGGGTTCGGCCTGCTGTTTTTTGGCATCGAGGTGTTGAGAAACGCCTTCATGGGCCTGAGCGCCACCGTGGATCTGGGCGCGCTGGCGAAACCCGGTGTCACGGGACTGGTGATCATGGTGGCCCTGGGGGCGCTGCTCACCGTCCTCATGCAGAGTTCATCGGCCTCCATGGCCATGGCGCTCACCGCTGCCATGAGCGGGGCCCTGCCCCTGGAGGCCGCGGCCGCCGGCGTGATCGGCGCCAATCTGGGCACCACGATCAAGGCCATGCTGGTGGTCATCGGCGCCACGGCGAACGCCCGACGCGTGGCCGCGGCCCACGTGCTGTTCAACACCCTCACCGCGCTCGTGGCCTTGATAATCCTGCCCTGGTTCCTGGGCGCCATCGCCTGGATCTGGGGCGCCACCGGCGAGGCACCGGCGCCCGCTATGCTGCTTGCCCTGTTTCACACGGGCTTCAATCTGCTGGGTGTGGCCCTGATGATTCCCCTTGCGCCGATCATGATCCGCTGGCTCCAGAAACGCTTTCGAACGCCCGAGGAGGATGCCGCCCGACCGAGGTACCTGGACAGAAGCAGCGCGGGTGTCCCCGACCTGGCCCTGGGGGCACTGATCCTGGAAATCGACCGACTGGGAGACATGGGCCACCGAATGGCCCGGGAGGCGCTGGCCGAGCACCCGCCCGCCGAGACGTCCCTCGCCATGCAGAAGTCGGCGGTGGAGCGCCTGGTGGAGACGATCGGCGAGTTCTCGGCCCGGATTTCCACGGGGCATCTTCCCGAGACCATCTCCGAGGGCATCACCGAGGCCATGCGGGTGGCCCGCTACCACCGGGACGTGGCCACCCTTGCCTATGACATCGGATGCCTGCGAAGACTGCGCGAGCGCCACGCGCTGCCCGCCATCGCCGCACAGCGCCGTCAATGGCAGGAACTGGCCGTTCGCGCCCTGGACCTGGCGCGGCTGGAACCCGGCGATCCCCAACGCGACGACGCCGCCGAAGCCGTGGCCCAGGTGGAACAGGAATACGCCCGACTCAAGCAGGCCCTGCTGCGGGAAGGCACCTCCGGATCCATCCCCATTCCCGAGATGGAGCGCCAGTTGCGCATCATCAGCATGGCGCGCCGCCTGGTGACGCAATCCGACAAGGCACGCCGATACGAGGACCACCTGCACTCACAGGTGGGACAGTCGAAACCGGATCGGGAAGCGCCGCCGGAACAGGCGGGTTGAAGTGCGAAGTGTGAATTGGGAAGTGGGCATTGGGAAGTACGAAGTGTGAATTGGGAAGTAGGAAGGCCCCCTCCCTGGCCCTCCCCCGCAAGCGGGAGAGGGGATTACAGGGCTTGGGATCAGGGGTTTTCCCTCTCCCTCAGGGAGAGGGCAGGGTGAGGGTGGTTGGTTTTATTCCCACTTCCCAATTCACCCTTCCCATTTCAACGCAGTCTGAACTCCAGCACGATCTCCAGATCTCGCACCTCCATGCCTTCGGGCAACGGTTCCGCGCGCCCGACACGACTCACGGCTTCCCGCGCCGCCTCGTCCAGAAGGCCGTGGCCCGTGCCTTCCAGCACCTGCACATCCTCGATGCGCCCGTCAGCCAGCACCCGGAAGCTCACCCGCGCGCTGCCCTCGGCACCCTGTCGCGCGGCCAGGACCGGATAGCGCTTCTCCCGTTCTATGGCCTCCCGCAGTCGCGCCAGATAGGCGTCGGTCAGGGACTCCTCCACACCCGGCTCCTCCGCCTGCGGGATCGCCTGCACCACTTCCGTTGACGGCGCGGTCGGAGCGGGCCTGTCCAGCGGCGCGAACTCCAGTGAGCGTTCGGGCTCGGCAGGTGTCGGCGTCGGTTCGGGCTCGAACTCAGGCTCAGGCTCGGGCTCGGGCTCGGGTTCGGGTTCGGGTTGTTCAGAGGGTAACGGCTCCGGGGCAGCCGGTGGCGATTCCGCGGATATCAGCGCCACATCCAGCGCGCGCACACCCTCGGGTCCCGCTTCCCGTTGCAGCACGGGCACGGCCCAGTCCCCCCGCAACACCAACAGGTGCACCAGGGCCGACAACACCAGCGCGAGAATGAAACGATGCATGAAGGGCCGATTCCACCGGATCGACCGGCCATGATAACAGCCCGGCGGCCTTCACCCGGCGCGGCCTTTGTTTCGGCCATCAAGAGCAATTAGACGAAGAAAAAGGCCTGTCTCTCGCGAAGCCGCAAAGCCCGCGAAGAATGAATTGGATCTGAAGGACTTCTATAACCAAGCGCAGTTCTTGGCGTACTTCGCGTCTTTGCGAGAGATAATGTCTTTTCTTCGTACGCTTCGTGGTTCCAGGCCTCATCCGCGTTCCGTCCCGCCCGCGAGGTCATCGAGGATGGGGCAGTCGGGGCGATGGTCGCCGTGGCAGTCGCGGGCGAGGTGCTCCAGCGTGCGGCGCATGGATTCCAGTGCCGCGATCTTGTCTTCCAGTTCGCGCACATGCTCAAGGGCAATGGCCTTGACCTCGGCACTGGCGCGTCCCTGGTCGCGCCAGAGCGCCACCAGTCGTTCCACCTGCTCCAGGGAGAATCCGAGATCCCGTGCACGCCGGATAAAACGCAGCATGTGCACGTCGGGTTCCGCATAATGCCGGTAGCCGTTGCCGCCACGCTGCGCCGGCGGCAGGAGACCCACCTGCTCGTAATAGCGGATCATCTTCGCCGACACTCCGGAAGCCTTCGCCGCCTCACCGATGTTCATGGTTGCCCTCGCAGGAATTCAAAAGGCGAATGGACAGGATGAACAGGATTATTCTGGATTTACAGGATAAGGACAAAAGAGCTTTAGACAGGATTTACATGATTAACGGGTTAAAAGCCTTAAGGAAAGAATCTTGTAAATCATGTTAATCCTGTCTAGTCCTTTCTCGCTCAATCATCCTGTCAATCCGGAAAAATCCTGTTCATCCTGTCCATTCCGACGTCACGCAGTCTGCGGCACGCGGAAGCGCTTCAGCCGCAGTGCATTGGTGAGTACGCTCACGCTCGAAAAGGCCATGGCGAATGCCGCGAACATGGGCGAGAGCAGCAGGCCCACGAAGGGGTACAGCACGCCGGCGGCCACGGGCAGGAGCGTGACGTTGTAGATGAACGCCCAGAACAGGTTCTGCTTGATGTTGCGGATCGTGGCGCGGGAGAGCGCAATGGCGTTCGGCACGTTGCCCAGGTTGTCGGACATCAGCACCACGTCGGCACTCTCCATGGCCACGTCCGTACCCGAACCGATGGCGATGCCCACGTCGGCCTGCGCAAGGGCCGGCGCGTCGTTGATGCCGTCACCGACAAACGCCACACGCCGTCCGCCCTCCTGCAGCCTGCGCACGGCATCCACCTTGCCGTCCGGCAGCACCTCGGCCACCACGTCCTCAATGCCCAGTTCCCGTGCGATGGCCTGTGCGGTGCGCCGGTTATCGCCGGTCACCATGACCACCTGAAGACCCTGCTCCCTGAGCCGCGCCACTGCCTCGCGGGCACCGTCCTTGACGGGGTCCGCAACACCGAGCACGGCGATGGCGCGCCCGTCCGCGGCAAGGTAGAGAGGTGTGCGCCCTGCATCGGCGAGGCCCTCGGCGTGGCGGGCCAACGGTGCGGTGTCGATGCCTTCGCGGGCAAGATAGCGATCCGCACCGATCAGCAGCCCCTTGCCTGCCACCCGACCGGATGCGCCCATGCCGGGTTCCGCGTTGAATTCGGCGGCGCTCTCGAGACGCAACCCCCTCTCCCTGGCGGCGCGCACGATGGCCTCGGCAATGGGATGCTCGGAATGTTGCTCCAGACCAGCGGCCAGACTCAGCACCTGCGATTCCTCCACGCCCTCTGCCACGTGGAGGTCGGTCAACTCCGGACGCCCGCGGGTCAGCGTGCCGGTCTTGTCCATGGCCACCACCTGCGTGCCTCGCAGGGCCTGCAGCGCATCACCGCCGCGAAACAGCACGCCCATCTCGGCGCCCTTGCCGGTACCCACCATGATGGACGTGGGCGTTGCCAGACCCATGGCGCAGGGACAGGCGATGATCAGGACCGCAACCGCGTTCACCAGTGCGAGCGTGAGCGCGGGCGCCGGACCGAAGAGCATCCATACGATGAAGGACACCAGCGCAATGGCGATCACCGCCGGCACGAAATAGCGCGTGACCTGGTCCACCAGCGCCTGGATGGGCAGCTTGGAACCCTGTGCGGCTTCTACCATGCGGATGATCTGCGCCAGCACGGTATCGGCACCCACCTGGGTGGCCCGCAGCGTGAGACTGCCCTGACCGTTGACGGTGCCGCCCACCACCCGCCCGCCCGGCGTCTTGTGGACCGGCACCGGTTCGCCGGTGATCATCGACTCGTCCACGTAGGACGCACCCTCGATCACCTCCCCGTCCACGGGCAGGCGTTCACCCGGGCGCACGAGCACCTGGTCGCCCACCACCACCTGTTCCACGTCCACCTCCAGGGTTTCGCCGCCGCGCAGCACCCTGGCCGAACGCGGCCGAAGGCCCATGAGCTTGCGGATCGCCTCCGACGTGGCCCCCTTGGCACGGGCCTCCAGAAAACGCCCAAGCAGGATCAAAGTGATGATCACCGTGGACGCCTCGAAGTACACGTGCACGGTGCCCTCCGGCAGAATCCCGGGAAGGAAGGTGGCGACCACCGAGTAGCCATAGGCCGCGGACGTGCCCAGCATCACGAGCGAGTTCATGTCCGGCGCGCCGCGCACCAGGGCCGGCCAGCCCTTGCGGTAGAAACGCAGGCCCGGACCGAACTGAACGAAGCTGGCGAGCACGAAGAACAGGATGTAGACGTTCTGGGTACCGAGCGCGCCATGCACGGCATGGTGGAACGCCGGAATCATGTGCCCGCCCATGTCCAGGATGAAGATGGGCAGGGTGAACGCCGCGGCCCACACGAGGCTGCGCTTCAGGCTTTTCATCTCCGCGGCCCGCGCCTCGCGCTCGCGGTCCGCCCGGTCGACCCCGGACTCGCGGATGGACGCGCCGTAACCGGCGGACTCCACCGCCGCCGCGAGACCCTTGGCATCCACTGCACCCGACACGTAGCGGACCTGCGCGCTCTCCGTGGCGAGATTGACCGATGCCGACAACACACCGGGCACCTGCAGGAGCGCCTGTTCCACCCGGCCCACGCAGGAGGCGCAGCTCATTCCCTCAACGCTCAGGCCGAGCTCCTCGGCAGCGGTTCCGTAACCGGCCGCCTCCACCGCCTTGACCACGCTGCCAGGCTCGGCCTGGCCGAGTCCAACCCGGGCCCGCCCCGTGGCGAGATTCACGCTCACGTCGCTGACTCCCGGCACCTGCCGGATGGCGTCCTCGACACGCGCCACGCAGGAGGCGCAACTCATGCCCTCCACACCCAGTTCGATGTGATCGTCCTTCTGCCCGACTGACGGTGCCGTACTCATGGTTCGTCCTCATTAGCCCGCATATCTCACCACCCTTCTACTGCGGTCGCCGATCTGCACGCTGTGACGGGGCGTGCTCCCTCCGGCCGGCTTGACGTAGTGTCGGCTACGCCTGCGCCGTCTTGCGGTCCGCGCGCCCCGTCACAGCGGCATCTCGACACCCTCGCTACGAACGGTGGTGAGATATGCGGGCTTGCCCACATGCGTAAGGGTCAAATCATAAACCTTCCAATCATGGGAAGGTCAAGTTCAAGGAACACAACCGCGACGCAAAGACGCAATGACGCAAAGGTCTTGTTGTTTCTAGGCCTGTCATTCCTTGGGTTACCTTGCGTCATTGCGTCTTTGCGTCGCGGTTCCTCTGGAACCAAAAAAGGCCCCGTGCCGGAGCACGGGGCCTTGGGTACTGCAGGCTCGGGTTGCTAGGAGCCCGTCGGACTTAGGCTGCTCCTACTG
>NZ_MVBK01000097.1 GCF_002000365.1 Thioalkalivibrio denitrificans
AGAGGCAAGAGGCAAGAGGCAGGGTTCCCTCCCCCTCACGGGGGAGGGCAGGGTGGGGGTGGTTTGGATGCGCCGGCGCAGCATCTTTCTCACTTCTCTCCCGCAAACGTGGGAGGAGTGGAAGATTTTCTCTTTCAAGTCAGTATGTTGACTTGATCGAGCCTCCCCGGAGGCCTCAGCGCGCCTGCGCCATGGCCTCCTGCACGGAGCCGAAGGTGCGGACCCAGGGCTGGTTGCGCCGTACGGCTTCCGGGAGTTCGGCAATCGATGCCCGGGCTGCTTCGGCATCCGGGTAATTGCCGGCCACCAGCACATACCACGCCTCGCCATTGCGCGTGGTCCTGAACCACGCCAGTTCCCGGTCGATGCCCTGCTCGCGACCGTACCGGCGCAGGGCCTGCAGATCCGACAGGCCCATGATCTGGACAGTGTAGTGGTCCCTGGGCTGGGCCTGGAGCCAGGATGCATCGCGCAGCTCGCCCGTGACCTCCGGCGGCTCAGGTGCTGCCGGCGGGGGCTCGGCCTCGGCAACGGGGGGCGGCTCCTCGGGTTCGACCGGCACCGGATCCGGCTCGGGTTCGGCGGGCGCTTCAACCACGGGCGGATCGGCAGGTGGCGCCGGGTCGGGCACAACGGGTTGCGGCGGCGGGTCCGCGGGTGCGACTTCTGCCGGTGCCGGTGCCGGTGGCTCGGGCGCCGGCGTCGGTGCCCGCTCCGGCGGCGGGCTCAGCGGCCGCGGCTCCGGCAGGACGAGGAGTTCCCGGGTTTCAAGCGGCTCGTCCGGTGTCGAGAGGATATTGACCACGGTGGAGACTGCCGCGACCAGCAGGACGACCGCCAGCACGGGCACGAACATGCGGTGCTTCCAGAACGGGGTCTGCTCCGGTGGCGACGTGTGCATTCCGGCGGGCGGTGCGTCGGCACCAGCGCCCTGCAGATGTCGATTCGCCTCGGCGTTGATGCGCGCCGGCAGGCCGCCGGTCTCCTGGTGAATCTCCAGAGCCTTGTTGCCGCTGAGCAGGTCCGGATCATCGGCTCCCGCGGCCTGAAGTCGTTGGCGGAGGTATGCCTCCGTCTGCTCCCGGGTGAGCGGACGCAACTGCACGCTGATGTGAGGCTCCTCGGGGGCGTCAGGCGGGAAGGCCTCCTGCAGGCGCGTTTCCATGACGGGTTCCCCCACCAGGAGAAGGCCCGGCGTGATATCGCAGCGGCGACGCACTTCCTTGCGCAAGCGCACCAGCTCCGCCAGCACGGCGGGTTCCAGGTGATGCGCGTCGTCGACCACCACCGCGGGGCGCCGGCCTGAGGCGGCCACCTTGCACACCAGCTCGTCCAGGGGCAGCGTGTCGTCTTCGTCGGCGATGCGATTCCAGTATTGCCGGATGGTGTACTCGACAGCGGTGAAGCCGGCGCCGGCCCGGGCCTTGAAGGCACAAAACTCCATGTCTTCCGCGCCGCGCGAGAGCAGGCGCAGTAGCTGGGTGCTCTTGCCGGACCCCTCATCGCCCTTGAGCAGGAGCACGCTGTCGTCGTTGCGCAGATGCTCCAGCAGGACGCCCACCACCATGTCCAGGGCCGGGTCCGTGTACAGAAACCGGTCTCCGGCCACGGCGTCGAAAGGTTGCTGCTCCAGCCCATGACGCAACAGGGCGTCCATGGGAAGCGGATCGCCGGCCTTGAGGTGGGCGTTGTCGGTCATGGAAGGGTCTCGGGGTGTGAGAGGCGTGCGTATTCGGCGATGGCGAAGCGGTCCGTCATGCCGGCGATGTAGTCGGCCACGGCTCGGGCGCGGCCCGCGTCCCCGTGCTGTTGCGAGAATCGCCGGGCCTGGGCCTGATGTTCGGCGGGAAGCAGATGCAGGTCCTCCATATAGGCGGAAAACAGGAAGGACAGGATCCGATCGGCCTTGCGGGTCATCTGTACCACCTGTTCATGGCGGTACAGATGCTCTCGCAGGAAACGCTTCAGTGCAAGGCTGTCACTGCGCATTTGTGCGCTGAATCCGATGAGGGGTTCGGGCTGTGCGCGCACGTCGTCGGGCGAGGCCGGCGCGGCCGTCCTGATGCGCTCCAGACTGGTATCCACGAGATCGCAGACCAGGTGGTTGATCATGCGCCGGATGACTTCATGGCGGGTGCGTTTGGCATCCAGCGACGGGTGGGCCGTGCGCACCGTTTCGCATTCGCGTCTGAACATGGCGATCTCCATGAGCTGTTCGATGGAGATCAGGCCGGCACGGATACCGTCGTCCACGTCGTGGTTGTTGTAGGCGATCTCGTCGGCGAGGTTCGTCACCTGTGCCTCCAGCGTTGGCTGACGGCGCTCCAGGAAGCGGCATCCGACGTCGCCGAGTTCACGGGCGTGGGCCGGGGAACAATGCTTGAGAATGCCCTCGCGCGTTTCGAACGTGAGGTTCAGGCCGTCGAACTCCGCGTAGCGGCACTCCAGCTCGTCCACCACCCGCAGCGACTGCAGGTTATGCTCAAAGCCCCCGAAATCCGCCATGCACCGATTCAGCGTGTCCTGCCCGGCATGCCCGAAGGGCGTGTGTCCCAGATCGTGGGCCAGGGCGATGGCTTCGGTCAGGTCTTCGTTGAGCCGCAGCACCCGGGCGATGGAGCGCGCGATCTGCGCCACCTCCAGCGAGTGGGTCAGGCGGGTTCGAAACAGGTCGCCCTCGTGATTGACGAAGACCTGCGTCTTGTACTCCAGGCGCCGGAAGGCCGTCGAATGCACGATGCGGTCGCGGTCGCGCTGGTAGGCGCCCCGGTACCGGGGCGCGGCCTCGGGATGGCGGCGCCCCCGGCTGGTGGCGTCGCTGGCGGCGTAAGGGGAGAGGCGGGGTTCGTCCATGCGTTAATCAAGAAGTGAGGTGTGATGTGTGAAGTGAGAAGTGTGAATTGGGAAGTGCGAAATCGAGGCCTGCGATCCGGGGACTTTCACTTCCCACTTCATTGAGTTCGTAGGCCCGATAGAGCGTCAGCGGCATCGGGCACCCCCTTGCCGGACACCGCTTTCGCTTTGTCCGGCCTACGATCCCGCATCCTTCATCCTGCCCACTTCAACAAGCGTTTCCTCGAGCGCCCGCGGATCGAACTCTGCAGTGACCACCGCCTCGCCGATGCCGCGCAGGAGCACCAGGCGCAACTGCCCGTCCAGCACCTTCTTGTCCACGGACATGAGTTGCATAAAGCGATCTGGCGAAAGTTCGGGGGGCGGTGCGCACGGAAGGCCCGCGGCACGCACCAGGGCTTCGGTACGGGTGAGTTCCCCGTCGTCGATCCAGCCGAGCCGCCGCGACATGCGCGCCGCCATGACCATGCCCGCGGCCACGCCCTCGCCGTGCAGCCAGACGCCGTAGCCCATGCCCGTCTCGATGGCATGCCCGAAGGTGTGTCCTAGATTCAGGATGGCCCGCCGGCCGCTCTCCCGCTCGTCTTCGGCCACCACCTGCGCCTTGTCCTGGCAGGATCGGTGAATTGCGTAGGCCAGCGTCCCTGGTTCCCGCGCAAGCAGGCCCTCCATGTGTTCTTCGAGCCACTCAAAGAACGGCCGGTCACAGATGAGACCGTACTTGATCACCTCGGCGATGCCTGCGTGCAACTCCCGGTCGGGCAGGGTGTTCAACGTATCGGTGTCGATGACCACGCAGCGCGGCTGGTGAAACGCACCGATCATGTTCTTGCCGAGCGGGTGGTTGACCCCCGTCTTGCCGCCCACGGAGGAGTCCACCTGGGAGAGCAGGGTGGTGGGTACCTGGAGGAAGTCCACGCCGCGCTGGTAGCTGGCGGCCGCAAAGCCGGTGATATCGCCCACCACGCCGCCGCCCAGCGCCACCAGGGTGGAGCGACGGTCGAAGCGGCCCTCCAGCAGCGCGGTGTAGATCCGGTTCAGTGTCTCGAGGTTCTTGTACTCCTCGCCGTCGGGCAGGATCACCGTGTCCACCAGGAATCCGGAGAGCGTCGCCTTGAGACGGTCCAGGTAAAGCGGCGCGACGGTCTCGTTGGTGACGATCATCACCCGCTGCCCGCGGATATGGGGGGCGAATCGTTGCGGGTCGTCCAGCAGGCCGCGCCCGATATGAATCGGGTAGCTGCGTTCGCCGAGTTCTACGGTGAGGGTCTGAATGGCGGGTTCCGCTGACATGGGCAGGTCGGGAAATGGACAGGATTGACAGGATTTTTCAAGATTAACAGGATTCAAGGGAGACAGGGCGTATCCGGGAACGGCGAGGCCCATGACCGATCCCGATCACAGGTATGAATCCTGTCACTCAGAATCTCTCTTATCCTGTTCATCCCGGGAAATCCTGTTCATCCTGTCCATTCCTCCCTTCTTCGGCTGGCGAAAATGCCGGACCACCGCCTGCACCGCCTTGCGGACCGAATCCCGGTCCGTGTCCACGATCAGGTCGGCGATCTCCCGGTACAGTGGGTCCCGGATGCGCATGAGCTCCTCCAGACGCGCCTTCGGGTCCTCGGTCTGGAGCAGGGGTCGGTTGCGGTCACGGGCGGTGCGCCGAAGCTGTGTCTGGATGGCTGTACGCAGATAGACCACCTTGCCGCAGCGCCGGAGCAGTTCACGATTGGCTTCGCGCATGACGGCGCCGCCGCCGGTGGCCAGCACGATGCCCCGCTGCGCGCACAGATCCTCCAGCATGGCCGACTCCCGGTTGCGGAAGCCTTCCTCGCCCTCGAACTCGAAGATGGTGGGGATGTCCACGCCGGTGCGCTTCTCGATCTCCCGGTCGCTGTCGAAGAACGGCATGTGCAGCCGCGCGGCCAGTTGCCGCCCGATGGTGGACTTGCCGGCCCCCATGGGGCCCACCAGGATGATGTTGGTCCGCTTGTTCATGACTTGACCCGATTGTTGCACGGATCCCGCATGCCTTCGCCTGGCCTGCTTTCGGCTCAAACGACGGCGCCCGCCGATGGGCGGGCGCCGTCGTTCGTACTGGCTTTCGCGCCTGTCAGGAGTCGAGCATGTCCTCCTCGATCACCTTCGGTGTGACGAAGATCAGCAACTCCGCCTTGCGGGTGGATGTGCCGGTGCGCCGGAACAGGTGACGCAGGCCCGGCAGATCGCCGAAGAAGGGCACCTTTTCCAGCGTCTCCAGGCTGTCGATCTCGTATACACCACCCAGCACCACGGTCTCCCCGTTGCGCACAAAGACCTGCGTTTCCACCTCGCGGGTCTCGATGGACGGTGTGCCCTGCACCTCCAGGGTGCCCGGGTTGTCCTTGTTGACCTTGATGTTGAGGATGATGTTGCCGTTGGGGGTAATCTGCGGCGTCACCTCGGTGGACAGCACCGCCTCGATGAACTGCACGGCCGTGGCGCCGCTGGAGGTGGCCTCCTGGTAAGGGATGCGCTCACCCTGCTTGATCATCGCGGTCTGGCCGTTGGCGGTGATCACGCGCGGGCTGGAGATGATCTCGCCGCGACCCTCCACCTGCAGGGCGGAGATCTCCAGGTCCAGCAGCACGTCCGGGCGCAGGATTGAGAGGGCAAACTGTCCGCGGTTTGCCGGACTGGCAGGGAGGCTGACGTTCAGCCGGTTGGCCAGTGCCGGGCGTCCGGCGGGGAAGGGCGTGGTGGTGCCGACGATGGCGTCACTGGCCGTCAGGTTGCCCGCGACGCCTGTGGTGGTCCGGCCATCCCGGCCGCGCCCGGAGACGCCGAAGCGCGCACCCAGGTCCCGTGCAAAGTCATCGGAGGCGATCACGATGCGGGTCTCGATAAGCACCTGCTGCACCGGTACGTCCAGACGGTCCACCAGACGGCGGACGTCGTTGAGCTTGGCCTCGGTGTCCTGGACCAGCAGCGTGTTGGTGCGGTTGTCCACGGTCAGGCTGCCGCGATCCGACATGAACGTGGCGCGCTCGCTGCGGATGATGGCGGCCACTTCCTCGGCGCGGGCGTAGTTCACCTGGATGAACTCCGCGCGCAGCGGTGCCAGCTCCTGCACGGCCTGCTGGCTTTCGAACTCCAGTTTCTCGCGAGCGGCGATCTCTTCGCTGGGCGCGACGTAGATGACGTTGCCGGCCTCGCGCATGTCCAGGCCGCGCGAGCGCAGCACGATATCCAGCGCCTGGTCCCAGGGCACGTTGCGCAGGCGCAGGGTGATGTTGCCGGTGACCGAGTCGCTCACCACCACGTTGAGGTCGGTGAAATCGGCGATCAGCTGCAGCACCGAGCGAACCTCGATGTCCTGGAAGTTCAGCGACAGCCGCTCGCCGGTGTACGTGAAGCGGTCGCGGCGGATCTCCTCGGCCTCGGCCTCGCTGACCGGCTTGATCTCCAGGGTCAGGCGGTCCTGCATCTGGTAGGACAGGGTGTCGTAGAGGCCGCTGGCGGCAACCACCACGCGCACCCGGTCGGGTTCGGAGATGGCGTCGATGGTCTGCACCGGCGTGGCGAAATCCACCACGTCCAGGCGGCGCTCCAGTTCCTCCGGCAGGCTGGCACGCGGGAAGGACAGTTCGACGCGCCCGGCCTGTTCACGCACGTCCACAGGCGTCCTGGGGTCGGACAGGTGGATGATCACCCGGCCCTCGCCTTCCGGTCCGCGGCGAAAGTCCACGTTGGTGATTTCCCGGGATGTCCTGGGCGCAGCCGCGCGATCGGCGACGGCGGTCACGCCGGGCGTGGCGGCCGCGGGAGCCGGGGCTCCGTCGGCGCCGGGGGACAGGGTCAAGATCACATCGTTGCCCCGCACCTGGGTGTCGTAACGCATCATGCGCACCAGGTTGACGACCACGCGGGTACGGTCGCGGGCCTCCGCCGTGGAGATGGAGCGGGCCAGTCCCACGCCGATCTCCTGGCTGCGCTGGGGCAGCGCGTTGCGGGTATCGGCGAAATCCAGCGCGATGCGTGCCGGGTTGTCGATGGTGAAGCTGGTCGGCTCCCCGGGCGGATTCGCGAAGCTCATGGACACCTGGAGCCGGTCGCCGGGTAGCGAAGTGAACGTGATGCGCTCCAGCGAGTTGGCCTGGGCAAACGCTGTGCCTTGCCACAGGGCCAGTGTGAGTGTGAACAGCAGCGCCGTGAAACCGCGGGCCACCATGGAAGATCCGGTGCCCCGCGTTTTGCCTCCTGCCATCTGCCCTTCGCCCTCTGTCCTCCGTTTAGGGAGGCAGGTGAGTATAGCCAGTCTCATAACGTCGGTTCCTCGTTGCTTATTCGCTGAGCGCGATGGAGGTGTCTCGCTCCATGTAACCGCCAAATCCGTCGGGGACGATCTCTGTCAGGTCCACGCCGGTCTCCCTGATGCCGGTGATCCGTCCGTGGTTCTGGCCCATGTAGTTGCCGGACGCGACCCGTTGAATAGTGCGGTCCGGCGTTCGAATCAATGCCCAGTGGGTGCCACCCTGTTCGAGGGTGCCCACCATGCGAAGCGTGTCCAGCGGGTAGCTTTCCAGGTACTCCTGCGGCCGATCCGGGTCGATGGTGACCGTGCTGGTTGCGACCGGTCGGTCCGCGGCGATCTGGGGTGCAAGAATCGAGCTGTCGAAGGGATCCCGGGTATGGCCGGGGTAGGGGAAGCCCTCGTGGGTGATGACTTCCGGCATGGGCTCGATGCGCCCCCCGGGTCGCGCCTTGGTCTGTTCGACGTACTGTTCCAGGTCGCTCATGCTCTGGCCGCAGCCGCTGAGTCCCACGGTCAGCAACGGGACCACGGCGATCAGGAGGATCAGTTGTCTCCGACGGGTCATGGGTGTGTTGCGCAGATCAGCCATCGGTCTCATCCAGGTAACGGTAGGTCCTTGCGGTCGCTTCCATGATCAGCCGCCCGCCGTCCTGGGGGCGGATGTTCAGGTCGTGCAGGGTGACGATGCGGGGCAGGGCGGCCACGCCGCTGGTGAACTCGGCCATCTGCTCGTAGGTACCGCGCATGCGCATCTGGATGGGCATCTCGGCGTAGAAGCCGCGCTGCTGTTCGGCCTGCGGCCGGAACAGCTCGATCTCCAGGCCGGCGGCCAGCGCGGTCTGGGAGATATCCACCAGCAGGCTCGGCACTTCGGTGCGGCTGGGAAGCTGGCGCAGCATGGTGCCGAAGGTCCGCTGCATCTCCTCCAGCTGTTCCCGGTAGGCATCCAGGTTGGCGGCGCGGCGCTGGCGGACCTCGAAGGTCTGGCGCAACTGGGTTTCCTCGGCCTGCACCCGATCAAGGCGCGCCAGCTGATCCTTGATGATGAACCAGTACCCGGCGCCGAGGATCGCGATCACCACCAGGGCGATGGCGATGGCGCGCACCGGCGCGGGTGCCGTGCCGATGGTCTTCAGGTCGATGTTGTTGAGATCCTGCAGGTTCATGAACCCGTTTCCTCATCGTCGTCCGACGGCGTGGTCTGTCCCACCCGCAGCGTAAAGTCCCGGGCGCGCACACCGCCCGCTTCGCGGGTCTCGATGACATCCAGCGTCGGCTCG
Organism: Thioalkalivibrio denitrificans; assembly: GCF_002000365.1. Classification (GTDB taxonomy): domain Bacteria; phylum Pseudomonadota; class Gammaproteobacteria; order Ectothiorhodospirales; family Ectothiorhodospiraceae; genus Thioalkalivibrio_A; species Thioalkalivibrio_A denitrificans. The sequence continues at coordinate 8,431 of NZ_MVBK01000097.1, forward strand.
CCGAACCAGGGCGAGCCCTCCAGGTTGCGCATCATGGCGGAGATGCGGGCGTTGGACTCCGCCCGGCCCCGAATGGTCAGGTTGCTGCCCCGCTGCTCGATGGCGGTCAGGTAGGTGCCGTCGGGCAGCGTGGTGACCATCTCGTCGAACAGGCGCACCACCACGGGCCGGCTGGCCTGCAGTTCCTGGATGATGTTCATGCGGTCGATCAGTGCCTGGCGCGTCGCCTCCAGTTCACGGATCTCGGCGATCTGGCGATCCAGGATGCGAATCTCGTTCTGAAGGTAGGCGTTGCGGGCCTGCTGGTGCTCAATGAGGCCGTTCACATGGACGTGGGCGAAGAACACCACCACGACCGCCGCCACCGCACACAGTGCGGTGAGCACGGCGAACTCCTTCTGCTGTTCCTTGCGCCGTTGCTCGCGCCACGGGAGGAGGTTGATATGAGACATCAGTCGAAACTCCTCATGGCCAAGCCGCAGGCGATCATGAGCGCGGGGGCGTCATGGCCGAGCCGCTGCGGATTGACGCGGGTATTGAGGGACATGCGGCCGAAGGGGTTGGCGATCTGCGTCCGTGTGCCGATCCGGGACTCGATGAGTTCGTCGACACCGGGGATGGAGGCGCATCCGCCGGCCAGGATGATCTGGTCCACGTGGTTGTGCTGACTGGCGGCAAAAAAGAACTGCAAGAACCGGCCCACCTGTTGAACCATTGTGTCCTTGAATGGCTCCAACACCTCGGAGACGTAATTGTCCGGCAGGCCGCCTTCCTTCTTTGCCTGTCCCGCTTCATCGTAGGACAGACCGTAGCGGCGCATGATCTCTTCGGTCAGCTGTTTGCCGCCGAAGGTCTGTTCCCGCGTGTAGGTGAGTTGGCCCTGGCTGAGGATGTTGATGCTGGTCATGGTGGCGCCGACGTCGATGATGGCCACCGTGGCGTCGTCGTTCAGGCCCTCCAGCTGGCCGGCGAGCAGGGGAAAAGTATGCTCAATGGCGTAGGCCTCCACATCCATCACCTTGGGCGTGAGCCCCGCCATCTCGGCCGTGGCCACGCGCACCTCCACGTTTTCGCTGCGCGAGGCGGAGAGCAGGACGTCCACGGTTTCGGGGTTCTTCGGGGTCGGTCCGATGATCTCGAAATCCAGGTTGACCTCTTCCAGGGCATAGGGAATGTACTGGTCGGCCTCCACCTGGATCTGGCCCTCCATCTCCTCGGCCTTGAGGGAGGCGGGCATGGTGATCATCTTGGTGATGACCGCGGAGGAGGGCACGGCCAGGGCGCAGTCCCGGGTCTTGCTTCCGGAGCGCTTGAGGGCCTTCTTGATGGTGTCGCCGACGGCCTCGGGTTCCTGGATGTTCTTTTCTGCGACGGCGTTGGCGGGCAACGGCTCGACAGCGTAGCTCTCGACACGGTACTTTCCGCCGGACTGGCTGAGTTCCACCAGCTTCACCGAGGTGGAACTGATGTCGACACCCAGCAGGGGCGGTTTCTTGCGGCTGAAACCTATCACGACGCTCCCTTTATGGCACTGGCCCGGACCAGGTTATGGCACCTCTGCCGGGGCGCGGCAGTGAGGCCGTCGCCCGGGGCTGCCGATGCCGTCCTGGCCCCCGGGTGGTCGACCCGGCCGGGGCGTCAGAGGCATGATTGCCCGAGGTCCCTTATGTAGTTTGGATTAGGTATAACTTATATTTTTTCTAGATACTAGCCTCAAGCCCATAAAATAACTAGCTTATATTTCGAGAAACTTGCACAGGTTTTCACTTTTGCGGAGCAACGGTATCATTTTCCCGACGTCCTACCCCCTCGCGGCTTTTTGGGCCCCCTGAATGACCACCATCCTCAAATTGATCCGCTGGGGCGTCACGAGCCTCTTCGCGCTGAGCTTTATTGCCGTGCTGGTCGTGGCGGGCGCCTATCTGTACGTGGCCCCCGACATGCCCGAGGTGGAATCCCTTCGGGAGGTTCGCCTGCAGGTGCCGCTGCGTGTCTACAGCGCCGACGGCCTGCTGATGGCCGAGTATGGGGAACAGCGCCGTGAGCCGCTGCCCCTGGAGGACATCCCGGAGCCGCTGATCCAGGCCTTCCTGGCCGCGGAGGACGACCGCTTCTACCGCCATCCCGGTGTGGACCCGCAGGGTCTCCTGCGTGCCGCCCACAACCTGGTCACCACCGGCGAACGCACCCAGGGCGGCAGCACCATCACCATGCAGGTGGCGCGCAACTTCTTTCTCAGCCGGGACCGCACCTACACGCGCAAGCTCACCGAGATCTTTCTGGCCCTGCGTATCGAGCGGGAGCTGAGCAAGGACGAGATCCTCGAGCTCTACCTCAACAAGATCTACCTGGGGCACAGGGCGTACGGCGTGGCGGCGGCCGCGCAGGTCTACTACGGCACCACGGTGGACCAGCTGACCCTGGACCAGATGGCCGTGATCGCGGGTCTGCCCAAGGCGCCTTCGACCACCAATCCCGTGACCAGCCCCAGGCGCGCCGAGATCCGCCGCAACTACGTGCTGGGCAGAATGTACGGCCTGGGCCATATCACCACCGAGGACTATCACGCGGCATTGCAGACACCCGTTGCCGCGCGGCTGCACCATCCCGTGGTGCAACTGGAAGCGTCTTACGTGGGCGAGATGGTGCGCCAGGAGATGCTGGCGCGCTACGGCGAGGCGGCCTACACGGATGGTTTCAACGTCTACACCACTGTGGACGGCCGTCTGCAGCGCGCGGCCAATGACGCCCTGCGTCAGGGCCTGATCGCCTATGACCGCCGCCACGGTTACCGGGGGCCGGAGGCGCGTGTCGATCTGTCCGCACACCGGGACGATGCCGCGCTGGATGCCGTACTGTCCGGCGTCGCCCGCGTGGGTGGCCGCCTCTGGCCGGGTATCGTACTGGAGGCGACGGCGGAGTCGGCGGAGGTCTATCTGGGCGCCGGAAGCCGGGTCACTCTGGATCTGGATGCCGTGTCCTGGGCGCGCCCCTATATCAATGTGTCACGTACCGGGGATGCGCCCACGCAGGTGGACGACGTGCTCTCTCCCGGTGACCTGATTCGCGTCGAGCAATCGCGCGGCGATCCGGAGCGCTGGGTGTTGAGCCAGGTCCCTGCCGCGAGCGGCGCTCTGGTGGCGATGGATCCCGACGATGGATCGCTGCGCGCACTGGCGGGCGGCTTCGACTTTTTCCAGGCGAGCTTCAACCGCGCGGTGCAGGCCCGGCGTCAGCCCGGCTCGGCGTTCAAGCCGTTCCTGTATGCGGCGGCCCTGGATCGGGGCTATTCCCCGGCCAGCCTGATCAACGACGCGCCGGTGGTGTTCGAGGATTCCGCGCTGGAGGACACCTGGCGGCCCACCAATTACAGCGGGCGCTTCTACGGCCCCACGCGCCTTCGGGAGGCGCTGGCCCAGTCCCGCAACCTGGTCTCCATCCGGCTGCTGCACGCCATCGGGGTGAATTACGGGCATGGTTACCTGAGCCGGTTCGGATTCGACCTGTCCCGGCAGCCCAGGAATCTCTCTCTGGCACTGGGCAGCGGCGCCGTCACCCCGCTGGAGATGACCCGGGCCTACGCGGTGTTCGCCAACGGCGGGCATCTGGTGGACCCCTGGTTCATCGAGCGCATCGAGGGGCCCGACGGCGACATCGTGTTCCAGGCTCTGCCCCGGCGTGTGTGTGACGACGAGTGCCAGTCCGCCGAGGCGCTGATCCGGGTCGATGATGCGCTCGCGGATCCGTTGGACATGGAAGCGCTTGCCCTGCCCATTGTCGAGCCCGCCGAACGCGTGCTGAGCCCCGCCAACGCCTACCAGATGGTCAGCATGATGCACGACGTCATCCTGGAGGGCACGGCGCGCGGAGCCCGCCGCATGGGCCGCAGCGACATCGCCGGAAAGACCGGTACCACCAACGACCTGCGCGATGCCTGGTTCTCGGGGTTCAACCGGGATCTTGTCAGTACCGTGTGGGTGGGTTTTGACGACAACAGCCCCCTGGGCCCCCGGGAGACCGGCGGCGTGGTGGCGTTGCCCGTGTGGATCGACTTCATGAGCGTGGCCCTGTCGGGTCGTCCTGAGCACAGCATGCCCCAGCCGGACGGTATGGTCACGGTGCGCATCGACGCGGAGACCGGCCGACTGGCCTCATCCGGCACCCGGCGCACGCTGTTCGAGACCTTCACGCCCGAGCAGGTGCCCGAAGGCGACGAGAGCGGGCGCGCCGCCAGCCGCGAGCCCCGACCGGACGACACTGACACCGTCAGGCCCGAGTACCTTTTCTGAATGTCTACCAACGACCTCAGGGTGCGCCAACTCATCATTGAGGAGGCGGCCCGAATCATTCTGGACGAAGGCGTGGTCGACTACGGTCTGGCCAAGCGCAAGGCTGCCGAGCGCCTCGGTGCGGCCCAGACACGCAACCTGCCCCGTAACGCGGAGATCGACAGCGCCGTGCATGCACGTCAGCGCCTGTTCGAGGATGACGCCGACCGCGAGGAATTGCGCCGTCTGCGCACGGTGGCCCTGGACGCCATGACGATGTTGGAACCCTTCGATCCGCGCCTGGTGGGGCCGGTGCTGGAAGGCGTGGTCAACCGGCGTGACGAGATCACCCTGCATGTCTTTGCCGACAGCGTGGAAGAGGTCATCTTTCACCTGGAGGACCGGGGCATCCGCTGGCGCGGCGATGAGCGCCGCCTGCGGACCGCCCAGGGTCATGTGAACTATCCCGTGCTCGCCTTCGCGGGCCCCGACGCCCAGGTGGAGGCCGTGGTCTTCCCGCTCAAGGGTATCCGCCAGGCGCCGCCCAGCCCCGTGGACGGCCGGCCCATGCGGCGAGCGGGGATTCGGGAGGTGAAGGGGCTTCTGGAAGGTTGAAGGTTGAAGGATGAAGGTTGAATGAAACCACCTCCTTCGGAAGGTTGAAGGATGAAGGTTGAATGAACCCCTCTTCATCCTTCCGCCTTCATCCTTCATCCTTCGCGCGGCGCTCAGCGCCGCGCGTGAACTTCGTCCACCAGCGCCGCCACCTTCTCCGGGTCGATGGCGGGATGGATGCCGTGGCCGAGGTTGAAGACGTGGCCGGTGCCGGGGCCGAAGTCGTCCAGCACCCGGCGGACCTCCTGGCGCACGCGTTCGGCCGAGGCGTAGAGCACGGCGGGATCGAGGTTGCCCTGCAGCGCCACACGGTCTCCGACGCGTCGGCGCGCCTCGCCGATGTTGGTCGTCCAGTCCAGTCCCAGGGCGTCGCAGCCGGTGTCGGCCATGGCCTCCAGCCACGCGCCACCGCCCTTGGTGAACAGGGTGACCGGCACGCGCCGGCCCTCGTGCTCGCGGGTGATGCCCGACACGATGCGCCGCATGTAGGCCAGTGAGAACTCCTCGTAACCCTGCGGCGTCAATGTGCCTCCCCACGTGTCGAACACCATCACGGCCTGGGCGCCGGCGGCGATCTGGGCGTTGAGGTAGGCGGTGACGGCTTCTGCCAGGATACCCAGCAGGTGATGGAGCGTGTCCGGGTCGTCGTAGAGCATGCCCTTGATGCGGGCGAACTCCTTGGACGAACTGCCTTCCACCATGTACGTGGCCAGGGTCCAGGGGCTGCCCGAGAAGCCGATCAGGGGCACCCGGCCGTCCAGTTCCCGGCGGATCAGGCGCACGGCGTCGATGACGTAACGCAATTCCGTTTCGGGATCCGGCACGCCCAGCGCCCGGATGGCGGCAGCATCCTGCACCGGTCGGCTGAAGCGCGGACCCTCGCCTTCCGCGAAGTACAGACCCAGGCCCATGGCATCGGGAATGGTGAGGATATCGGAGAAGAGAATGGCCGCGTCCAGGGGGAACCGTTCCAGCGGCTGCAGCGTCACCTCGCAGGCCAGTTCCGGGTTCTGGCACAGGGACATGAAATCGCCCGCCCGTTCCCGGGTGGCCCGGTACTCCGGCAGGTAGCGTCCCGCCTGACGCATGATCCACACCGGCGTGACATCGACGGGCTCGCGCAGCAGCGCGCGCAACAGGCGGTCGTTCTTGAGTTCTGTCATAGGATCACCGGCAAGTCTCAAGTGGCAAGGAAAAAACCACCCTCACCCCACCCTCTCCCTGAGGGAGAGGGACGAAAGCACCCTCCCCCGCATTGCGGGGGAGGGTTGGGGAGGGGCCCTTGCCACTTGAGCCTTGCCACTGCCTCTCAAACGCCAAGGTATTCCAGTATGCCTTCCGCCGCCTCTCGGCCCTCGTAGACCGCGGTGACCACCAGGTCCGAGCCGCGCACCATGTCGCCGCCGGCGAACACCTTGGCGTTCGTGGTCTGGAACCGGTACTGGCCATCGGCGGGGGCGGTCACGCGGCCGCTGTCGTCGCCGGCGATGCCGAATTCCTCGAACCAGGGCGCGGGGCTCGGCCGAAACCCGAAGGCGATGATCACGCGGTCCGCGGGGATCACCTCCTCGGAGCCGGGTACCGGCTCGGGCCGTCGGCGTCCGCGTTCATCGGGCTCGCCCAGGCGGGTGGTGACCACCTTGACGCCCTCCACGCGGCCCCGGCCGACAATCTCCACCGGCTGGCGGTTCCACAGGAAGCGCACGCCTTCCTCCTTGGCGTTCTGCACCTCGCGGCGGGATCCGGGCATGTTCTCCTCGTCGCGCCGATAGGCGCAGGTGACCCGGGCCGCGCCCTGGCGAACGGCGGTGCGGTTGCAGTCCATGGCGGTGTCGCCGCCGCCGAGGATCACCACGCGCTGGTCGCGCATGTTGATGAATTCCTCCGGGGATGTCTCCAGGCCCAGCTCACGGTTGATATTGGAGATGAGATAGGGGAGGGCATCGAATACACCCGGCAGGTCCTCACCCGGGAAGCCGCCCTTCATATACGTATAGGTGCCCATCCCCAGAAACACGGCGTCATAGTCGTCCAGCAGCTTCTGGAACGGGATGTCGCGGCCGATATCCGTGTTGAGTTCGAATCGGATGCCCATCTCCTCCATGATCTGCCGGCGGGTGCGCACCACTTCCTTCTCCAGCTTGAACGGCGGGATGCCGAAGGTCAGCAGGCCGCCGATCTCCGGGTAGCGGTCGAACACGACCGCCTCGACGCCGTTGCGGGTCAGCACGTCGGCGCACGCGAGTCCCGCCGGGCCGGCGCCGACCACGGCCACACGCTTGCCGGTGGCCTCGACGCCCGAGAGGTCCGGGCGCCAGCCGGCCTTGAAGGCCTCGTCGGTGATGTATTTCTCGACGGAACCGATGGTCACGGCACCGAATCCGTCATTGAGCGTGCACGCGCCCTCGCAGAGCCGGTCCTGGGGGCAGACGCGGCCGCAGACCTCGGGCAGGGAGTTGGTCTTGTGGCACATCTCCGCCGCCTCGAACAGGTTGCCTTCGGCCACCAGCTTGAGCCAGTTGGGGATGTAGTTGTGGACCGGGCACTTCCACTCGCAATAGGGATTGCCGCAGGCCAGGCAGCGGGCAGACTGGTGCTTCGCGGTCTCCGGGTCGAACTGCCCGTAGATCTCCTTGAACTCGTAGATGCGCACCTGGGCCGGTGTTTTCTTCGGGTCCTGGCGCGGCACTTCGAGGAACTGCATCGGGTTGGCCATGACGGATACCTGTCAAACGTGTCGCACACAAGCGGCACCGTCACGCCCGTGGGTGCCTGTCAGATTCTGGAAAGCATGAATGCCCTGAACGGTAACGCGCAACCCCGCCGGGGCTGTGGTTTGGCCGGCCGATTCAGCCCAGGAGCCTGTCGGAC
>NZ_MVBK01000098.1:0-11665 GCF_002000365.1 Thioalkalivibrio denitrificans
CCGGCGTCCCGCGCTGGGGGCCGGCAATGCCTGCTGGAGTGGCCCGCTGGCGGCATCCTATCCGAATGCAAGGCGGTAAGCGGCGGTGGGCAAGCCAATCTACGTCATAGGACATCGCAATCCGGACACCGACAGCATCAGTGCGGCGATTGCGTACGCACACCTGAAGAATCTGCATGGTGAATCGGATGTCCGGCCGGCGCGCGCCGGCGAACTGAATGCGGAATCCCGATTCGTGCTGGAGCACTTCGATGTGCCGGTACCGGAACTGCTGACCGACGCTGACGGGCTCGATCTCATTCTGGTTGATCACAGCGAAATCGGCCAGGCGCTGCCGAACATTGAGAAAGCCAGGATCCACGAGATTCTGGAGCATCACCGCCTTGGCGATGTGCGCACCGCCGAGCCCATCCTCGTGCATTGCGAGCCCGTCGGGGCGACTGCGACCATGGTCGGCGAGTTCTATTTCGCCAGTGATCTCATGCCCACGCCGCCCATGGCGGGGCTGCTGGTCGCTGCGATCCTGTCCGATACGGTCGGCTTCCGCTCGCCGACGACCAGCGACAAGGATCGCAACGTGGCGGCCCGGTTGGCGCCGGTGGCCGGGCTGGATCTGGAGGACTTCGACCGGCGTCTGCAGCAGATCCGCACCGAGGCCACTGCGAAGCTGAGTGCACCGGACATCCTCGGCAGCGACTTCAAGGAATTCCACGTCGGCGACCTGCGCCTGGGCATCGGCCAGGTCGAGGTGATGGGGCCCGACGCGCTGGCGGACCGCAAGGACGAAATCCTCGCCGAGATGCGTGCGGTTCGCGAGGCACGGGGACTGGCGCTGGTCGTTCTGATGGTCACTGACATCGATGGCCAGGCCAGCGACCTGTGGGCCATCGGTGACCATCTTGACGCGGTGGAAGAGGCATTCGGTCCGATCAGGCAGCACGCTGTCCATGTGCCCGGCTGCATTTCCAGAAAAAAGCAGGTGGTGCCGCGATTGGAAGAGCTGCTGGCCGCCGATGCACAAGCCTCGGGCTAAACAGGTTGTTCACAGGTGAAGCGTATGAGGCTCTCGCGGAGGAGCGAAGCATGTCCTACGGTGCTTGTTGTAGGAGCCCAGCCTGCCAGCAGCTCCCCCCCGGGTGAACAAAGCATTGAGAGATCACAGCTAGCCCAGGGTTCCGGGCTCGACGGTGTCTCGCCCGGCTGGCGCAGGGCGAGCGGCGCCATGCGGGACGCTACCGACAGCGCTCACTGCCCGCCGGGCCGCGATGCTCAGCTGTTGAGCTTCTCCATGTGCCGGCGCGTCAGTTCCATGAAGCGCGGCGTGAGCCCGGTGTCCTCGAAGATCGGGTCGCCCAGTTCGTCCTCGGAAATGACCCGCTCGCCCGGCACATAGGGCATGGCCGCCTCCAGCTCGTCCAGTGCCGCGGACAGCAGGTCGCCGATGAGCATGTCGCGGGGCTTGCCGGGAAACAACTGTTCCAGCGCAGCGATGCGGGCGGCATCGCGCTCGGACAGTCGCATGCAGTACTCCTCCTGCGTAACCCGGCCGCCGTTCCCCTTGGACCAGTGCTCAAGCAGCTCTTTGACCTTCATCAGTACATATCTCCTGTTTCTTGCGTGTATTGCCTGCCAAAAACCGAGGATGCGAGTCCTCTACAACACTTAGATTAGTTTGTGTGCGAAGAGTTTGGGAGAAAGAGACGGTCCGAAGAACGACTTTTTTGACTCGCCTGTCGGGCCGGGGCCGGTTTCGCGACCATTCGACGACATTGGAGCGCCGGGTCGGGCATGTTCAGCGGGCGAAGGGGACGTTCGTCCACGAATTCGTTGCGGCCCGGAACAGGTCATGAACCAGGATCGCTTCGACCTCAGGTGAACCGCTTGGCAAGGTCGGCCTGGCAACCCGGCTCAGAGCACATGGATGCGGCTCATGTCGGTGCATCGCGTCCGCTGGTCCGGGTGGCTTATGTCCAAAAATCCCTCCGTCCCCTTTGTTCCTTGGGATTCCGTGACTAGATTCCTTCGGTGGCCGGCCTTCCGCGGGGAGGCCGTTGCCGCGGGGATTGACCGGATCGCGGGTCGGGCCGGTCGAAGGGGCGCAATGCGGACCATCAAACAGGAGGGGGTTATGAACAGGTGGATACTTATACTGGTGCCGGTCCTGGTTCTGATTCTGATGTTCCCGGCCACGGCCGTGTCCGGCGAGCGCCTGACCGGCGAGGAGCTCAAGGCCTTCTATACCGACAAGACCATGGTGTGGACCCATTTCCGGACTGGTCCGGCCAGGCACTACTATGGCCCTGACGGAACGGTCACCATGAAGCGGGATGATGAAGAGAGAACAGGCCGGTGGTGGATCCACAGGAACGGCACGATGCGCTGTGTGCGCTGGGATAATCGCCGGGATGACCGTTGCCACTACACGCAACGCAATGCCGACGGCACCCATACGCTCGTCCATTCGAGGCGCGGCGATAGCATCGCGGAGATCCACGAGGCCCTTCCGGGCAATCAGCTCTGAATCCGTGCGGCCGGCCGGGTTCCCGGCCGGCCGCCGGCGATTCCCGGATTCACGCGTCCATTCCCCGGTCCGGTGTCCCTCGCCGGGTTTGTGATCAATTGTTCCTTTAGCCGCAGTCACCCCGACTACACTTTGCGGTGACGGTGCCAACCGGCACCGGCGAATCGTGAGGTGGCGGACATGGACTTCGCACGGAATGCCTTGCGGCACGGACGCGCCGAGCGCGTGCGGGACGTTGATCTCCCAAGGCGTACACCCTACTACCCGTCTCCGGACGCCTGGCGGGATGAGGTGCTGTACTTCCTGCTCGTGGACCGCTTCAGCGACGGGGCCGAGGACGGCCGGCCCCTGGTGGATCGCCACCATCCCGCTACGGCGCGGCCCGCGATCAACGGCGAGCCCTGGCGCTGGGATCGTTGGGCGCAGTCCGGCGGGCAGCGCTGGCAGGGCGGTACGCTGGAGGGCGTGCGTTCGAAACTGGGCTACCTGCAGCGTCTGGGTATCACGGCCCTGTGGCTGAGTCCCGTCTTCAAGCAGCGCGGTCACCTGGATAGCTACCATGGCTACGGGGTGCAGGACTTCCTGGAGGTCGATCCGCGCTTCGGCACGCGCGCCGACCTGGTGGCGCTGGTCGAGGACGCACACGGCCATGGCCTGCGCGTGATCCTCGACGTGATCTTCAATCACTCGGGCGAGAACTGGATCTATCCGCCGGAACTGCCCGGCGGACCCTACACCCCCCATTACACCACGGGCCGGCATCCGTTCGGCGCCTGGCGCGGTGAACAGGGTGAGGCCATCGAGGGGATCCAGGGCGCAGAGGACGGCGCCTGGCCGCGCGAGTTGCAGGACCCGGAGCGCTACACGCGCGCGGGCAGCGGAAGCCTCGGGGCCGGCGATCTGGAAGACCCGAACGCCGAGCACAAGCGCACGGACTTCATCACGCTGCGCGACTTCGATCTCTCGGCCCCGGGACTGCTCACCGATCTGGCGCGATGTTTCAAGTACTGGATCGCACTGACCGACTGCGACGGCTTCCGGCTCGACACACTCAAGCACGTGAGCTTCGAGGAGGCGCGCAACTTCTGCGGCACGGTCAAGGAGTTTGCGGCCAACATCGGCAAGGCGGACTTCCTGCTGGTGGGAGAGATCGCGGGCGGGGACTACAACCAGACCCGTTACCTGGACGTGCTGGCCCGCAACCTGGACGCGGCACTCGACATCGGCGAGATGCGCCTGGCCCTCAACGGGCTGGCCAAGGGTCTTCAGCGCCCGGGCGGTTACTTCGCGGGCTTCGACGCCCGTGCGCTCATGGGCTCGCACCGCAACGTGGGCGACCGGCATGTGTCGATCCTCGACGATCATGACCATGTCTTCGGTGCCAAGATCCGCTTCTCCGCCGAGGCGGCTCACGAGCGCCAGGTGGTGGCGGGCATCGCCCTGCAGTTGTTCACGCTGGGGATTCCGTGCATCTACTACGGCACCGAGCAGGCACTGGGCGGTCCGGAACCCGGAGAGCGCCAGTGGCTGCCCGAGTGGAAGGGCACGGATCTCTACCTGCGCGAGGCCATGTTCGGCCCTGCACATCCCCGCAGGCCGGGCCGCTACGGTCTGCCGGACGCCCCCGACCCGCTGGACCACAGCCTGCCCGGCTTCGGGCCCTACGGCACCGCGGGGCAGCACTGTTTCGACGAGCACCATCCCGCCTACCGCCGCATCGCCGCCCTTGCCGAACTGCGCAGGGCGCTGCCGGTGCTGCGTCACGGCCGGCAGTACCTGCGCCCCACCGCGTTCCTGGGCCACCCCTTCCACGTGCACGGCCCCGGTGAACTCCTGGCCTGGTCGCGCATCCTGGACGACGAGGAGGCCCTGTGCGTGGTCAACGTGCACGGCACGCAGTCGCGAGGGGCCGACGTGATCGTGGATGCGCACCTGAACCCGCCGGGGTCCGCCATGACCGTGCTGCTCAACTCGGCGTGGACGGAGGGCCCGGGGGTTGATCACACCCATCCGCCGGGCAGTGAGGTGCCTGTGCAGCGCGCTGCAGACGGTGCGGCCTATGTGGAGATCCGCGACGTGCCGCCCTCGGAGGTCCTGGTGTTGTGCAATCACCCGTGAGCGGGTTGCCCGCGGGCCTTGGCCATGCCCACCACGATCGGAAATCATTGGCACGCACTGCAGCACCCGGCGGCATGCTTCACGCTTGGCAATGTTGCCCGGCTCCATTGACGGCTGCCGGACCGCAACGATACTCGGAGGGGGATGCTCGTGCTTGTGTGCGAGCCTACGGAGTGATTCGCCATGATCCAGCTCCCGTTCACGGTGGAGCAGTTCCTTGCGGTCTTTCACGACTACAACGAAGCCGCCTGGCCCGTACAGATGATCCTGCTTGCGCTGGCGTTCCTCTCCCTGGCTTTTCTTTTTTCTCAGTGGCGCTGGTCCGATGTTCTTATCTCGGCCATTCTGGGTATCTTCTGGATCTGGTCCGGTCTCGCCTACCATCTGGCCTACTTCGCGAGCATCAATCCGCTGGCTTACCTGTTCGCAGTCCTCTTCGTTGTCGCAGGCCTGCTGTTCCTGTGGCACGGAGCCGTCAGGCGAAATCTTCATTTCCGGTCGTCCCGGAGTGCCCGGGGGCTTGTTGGTTACGCATTGATCTCTTTTGCGCTGCTTGTGTATCCGGCATGGTCATTGCTCGCCGGCCATGGGTATCCGGCCATGCCGACATTCGGCGTGCCCTGCCCGACCACCCTCTTTACCGTGGGTATGTTGGCCTTCCTCGCCAGGCCTTATCCGCGAACCCCATTGATCGTGCCGGTTCTGTGGTCCATGGTCGGTGTGCAGGCCGCGTTCCTGCTTGGTGTGCCCCAGGATTTGGGGCTTCTGGTCGCTGCGGTCGTGGGTGTCGTACTGCTGGTGCATTCCGGCACACCTGGCGAACGCGGAGAAGTTGCCGCAAGCTGAAGGGCGCATTCACTCGCCCGATGTTGCGGCTATGTCGTTCAAGAGGCCCAAGTGACCTATTACATCGCAAGAGTACTTATCTCGGCGATTCTGATCGTGGTGATCTCGGAGGTTGCCAAGAGAAGTTCGCTCGCCGGGGCGGTGATTGCATCGTTGCCAGTCGTGTCCATCCTTGCGTTCCTGTGGATTTACGTGGACACAGGCGATGTGCAACGAATTGCCGAGCTGTCACAACAGATATTCTGGCTCGTCCTGGCGTCCCTGGTGCTTTTCGTGACGCTGCCGCTGCTCATCAGAAACGACTACAGCTTTCTTGTTGCGCTGCTGCTCTCCATCGTCCTGACTTCGGGTGGCTACCTGTTGCTTGTCTGGATTCTCAAGGGCAGAGTGACCTGATGGGGCGACGTCGTCGCAAGGGTGTGCTTCTGGCAGGATCGAGGACAGGGACAAGGGCACAACGACCGGATACTCCGATTTCCGAGTATTGGCTTGCCGCGGGCGGACCGCCCGCATGACACTGGTGTATTCCCGGCACAAGGACGACACACGCCCATGCACTCCCATCCCAAACCCAACCTGGGCCTGTCCCACTGCCTCGTCGGCGCGCCGGTGCGCTATGACGGCGGAGATCGGCGCGATGACTGGATCGTCGAGACCCTCGCGCCCCATGTGACCCTCTGGCCCGTGTGCCCGGAGGTGGAGGCGGGGTTCGGTACGCCGCGTGAGCCCATGCATCTGGAGGCGGGTGAGCGGGGCGTGATCCGGCTGCTGGGCAATGACTCCGGGCGGGATCTCACGGCCGCGTTGCGTACCCAGGTGGAGCGCCGGGTACCCGAGCTGGCAGCGGCGGGGCTCGACGGCTACATCCTCAAGGCCCGTTCCCCGAGTTGCGGACTGTCCGTGGCCGTGTCGGGGCGCGAAGGCGCTGCGCCCGGGTTTTATGCGGCGGCACTGGTGCGCAAGCTGCCCGATCTGCCGGTGGTCGAGGAGTCTGGTCTGGCAGACGCTGCCGGACGCGAGGCCTTCTGCATCCGGCTGTTCGCCCGGGCGCGCCTGCGTCGCTTCTTCTCCTCGCCGTGGACAGCCGGGGGCCTGTCCGCCTTTCACGCCCGCGAGAAGATGCTCCTCCTGGCGCAGGACCGCACGCGCTACGATCGCCTTGGCCGCCTGGTGGCCGGTGCCGGCGCCCGGCCCGCCGGCGCCCTGGCCCGGGATTACGTGGCCGGGTTCATGGCGGCGCTGGCCTTGGCGGGCAGTATCGGCAATCATGTCAATGTATTGCAGCATCTGGCCGGGCACTTCCGGGAGGGACTGGAGGCGGCCCGCCGCACAGCGCTGCACGAGGCCATCGAGGCCTATCGCAACGGGGCGCTGCCCCGCGGCCGGGTGCTGGCGCTGCTGGGCGACCTGGCCGACGAACTGGAACTGAGCTGGGTACGGGAGCAAAGCTATCTGGCGCCGTGCCCGCCCGAACTGCTCGCACGCTGATGCCTCCGGGCCCGGCGGGGCGCGCTCGACATACCGCAACGAATCCATGTCCGAACGAACGCATCAGATCATCATCCGGCAGTCGCCGGAGGTGCATCTCAAGTCCTTCCAGACCCGACGGGGCTTCCGCCGCAAGCTGCGCCGCAACCTGCGTGCCGCGCTGGCGAACGTGGAGCACCGCCTGCAGGTGGTGCAGGGCGGCTTCATGCTGGAGACGCCGGAGCCGGAGACCGCCTGCGAGATCCTGCCGCGGGTCTTCGGGATCGCGTCGTTCTCTCCTGTGGAGGCGGTCACCGATGCCGACATCGACGCGCTCTGCCGCGTGGCGCGTGAGCACATCACGCAGTACGTGCGCGGGCGCACCTTCGCGGTGCGCTGCAAGCGCCACGGCCCTCGGGTTCTTTCCACACGGGAGGTGGAGTGGCGCGTGGGTGCCGTGCTGGACGGGCCGGGCAAGGTGGATCTGAGTCACCCGCAGGTCACGGTGCGCGTGGATCTGTGGGGCGACCATGCCAGCTTCCATGTGCGCCGCATCCCCGGTGCAGGCGGACTGCCGGTGGGTGTGCAGGGGCGTGCCTTGGCGCTGATCTCGGGTGGCTTCGACTCCGCCGTGGCGGCCTGGTACACGATGCGCCGCGGCGCAATGGTGGATTATGTCTTCTGCAACCTGGGCGGCGCGGCGCATCTGCACCAGGTGACACAGGTGGCCCGTCTGCTTGCCGAACGCTGGGCCTCGGGCACACGGCCGCGACTGTTTGTCGTGGACTTCCAGGCGGTGGTCTCGGACCTGCGCGTCACATTGCCGTCCGATGTCTGGCAGGTGGTGCTCAAGCGCCTGATGTATCGTGCCGCCGACGCCATTGCCCGTCGGATCGATGCCGAGGCCCTTGTGACCGGCGAGGCCCTGAGCCAGGTTTCCTCCCAGACACTCTCCAACCTGAACACCATCGACGCCGCGACGGACCTCCCCGTGCTGCGCCCGCTGATCGGCTTCGACAAGCAGGAGATCATGGAACGGGCCCGGGACATCGGCACCTTCGTGCTCTCGGAGAAGGCGCCGGAGTTCTGTGCCCTGACCAATGACCGCCCACTGGTGCGCACCCGGCGCGAGCAGGTGGATGCCCAGGAGGCCCTGCTGGAGGCGCATTTCCTGGAGGAGGCCATCGAGAACACCGTCGAGCTGGACCTGCTGGCGCTGACCGCGGAGGATCTGGCCGAGCCCGGTATCCTCGTGGAGGAGATCCCCGACGACGTGGAGGTCATCGACTGCCAGCCCCCGCAGCGCTACCGGCACTGGCACGTGCCCGGCGCCGTCAACCGGACACCGGACCAGTTGACGAGGCAGTACCGCGAACTGCCGCGGGACCGCCGCTACCTGCTCTACTGCCTGCGGGGCACCCACTCCGCCATACTCGCCGAACGCATGCGCGACGCCGGCTTCGATGCCTGCGCCTTTCGCGGGGATGTGGGCAAGGTGAAAAAGGCCTGGCTGCGAAAGCTCGAGGAAGCCCGCAGCGCCACGGCAGGCTGAGGCCATGGGCCGCGAGGGCTGGTGAGATTCAGCTTGGCGGCAAATGGTTCATAGGGCGGCCCATGGCCGCCACACGGTGCTGGCCCGCAAATCTCACCGGGACAGTGGCCGGCTTGCGGATAGGCGCCTGGCCTGCGCTGTCAGGCCGTGCGCCGGCTCATGAGCGCCACCAGGGGCATGGCGATGATCAGTATCACCAGGACCAGCAGCATCCAGTTCGGCACGTAGAAAGTGGCATAGACCTCCCAGCCGATCATGCGCAGCAGGTCCGTCAGGTAGGTCGCCGAGCCGGCCAGATGACCGCCGATGGTGGCGGTGATCACCAGCAGCAGGCCGCCCAACCCGCCCAGCAGCAGCATGATCACCCGGTTGAGCGTGCTGTCCCAGATGGACGGACCGACACGCCAGCGCATGAACATGAGCGCCGTCCAGTAGACCAGCGACCAGCTCGCCGCCATCATGTGGTTGCGTCCCAGCGGTGAGGTCTGCAGGGTGTCGGGAGGCCAGACCATCATGCCAAGCACGTAAGCGCCGATGCCGCTGAGCATGCCGAGAAACAGGAAGGGCACCAGCACGCGGTCGAATGCCTGGGCAAGCCAACCGTCCGAGACCGCGCGCACGATGATGATCACCGTCGCAGTCACCCAGAAGGCGATCGGAAAGTGGATGAGCATGGTGTGATACGGTCCCATCGCCTCAGTCCTCCTCTTTCCGGCCAAGCAGCAGGCTTGCCGACATCACAAAGCTGATGATCAGTGCCACGCCTAGCAGCAGTGTCAGGAACCACTGTCGGCGGATCTCCTGCTCGAACTCGATCTCGACGCCGTACTGCGCCAATTGGGCCTCGTTGTGGCGGAATTTGACCGGCACGCCCTGGCGGATGTATTCGGCGCCTGCGTGAATCTCGCTGTTGAGCCGCGGCCAGTTCACCTGTCCGGGATAGAACAGCGTGATGTCGTAGGTCGCGATCTGGTCCCAGTCGGGGGAATCGCCCTCGAAGCGGGTTGCCTGGATTTCCGCCTTGCGGCCCAGGCCCACCTGGTACGGCATGGACACGTAGTGCCACCGGCTGCCGGTGCCATGGCGGTGCACGGCGATGCCCACGTCATAGACCCCGCCGTCATGCATGATCTTGTCTTCCTGCGGGTTGCCGGTATCCAGTGCCCGGCGCAGCGTCACGTCCCACTGGCCGTCGGCGAACCGGCCCTTGCCGTCCACCCTGATGTCGCCCCGTGAGCCTGCAGGTTCGCGCAGCACCCGGCGCGGGATCACATCGCCCTCCTGCCAGGCGTGGTCCGGGTCGAACGGTACCGCGAAGTCCTCGGCCAGGTAGTAGATGCCGTCGAAGTCCGCGATATTGTGCGAGACATCCTCCCAGCGCAGGGCATGTTTACCCACCGCGTCGGGGTCGAACATCAGCCGCGGCTGGCGCGTCTCGCCGTCCCAGTTGGTGAAGTACGGTCCTCGGCCGGAGTCGCCGAACCGGTACTGCGCCACGAACTGGTCGTCGGAGACGTCGATGGGGTTGGAGCGGTGTGCCCGCCAGTGCCAGAGATCAAGGAAGTAGCCGGCCCGACGCTGCGCGGCCAGGGTGTCTTCGTCCACGAGGGTTCGCCAGTCACCCGGATCGCTGCGGGTGGCGGGGAGGTGCTTGCGGATGTCCGAGCGCCGCTCGGGCCCCAGCACCGGATGCGCGGCGATCTCCTCCCGGGTGGCGGCGTTGGTGAAGAAGCGCATGCCGTCGCCCACGGTGAGGTATCCGCCGTAGCGACTGAACTCGGGGACGCTGCCGTCGTCCACCAGCATGGTGACGCGGTCTTCGTAGATGCCGTGAGGATCCGGGCCGACGGGGCTTGTGCCGTAACGCACCCATTGCCCGTCGCTGTAACGCAGCACGTCGAGGTAAAGGTGGGGCTCGTCCTGGGGCCAGCGGTAGCGGAACAGGATGTCCTCGTCGTTATAGGCGACCTGGAGTCGCAGCGGCATGGTGAGTTCGTCGGGAATCCAGATATTGCGCTCCGGGTCGTGGGTGATCACGCCGGTGCCGTGCGTCATCAGTGACAGGAGCAGCCCCGCCGCAAAGAGGGCCGTGATGAGCAGCTTTGATAGGGTCCGTGGCATCAGCCGCCGTCCTCCATGGGATGGACCGGGTCCAAAGCCCGGCCAGGCGGTGGGCGAAACCTGAGTATAGGCTTGGGGATTGTTGCGGCGCGGCCAAATGCTTGACCGGGGTCAAACTTACGGGGATTTGAACGGTGGGTCTGCAACCGTCTCCTGAACGCCGTGGTTCGTGTGACAGGAACTACATGGACGTTCGTCTCTCAGCCGATCCCCCGCCAGTCCTCGTGTCCGCAACTGGTGCAGTGGAAGCGCGCCTCGAACCCCCCCGATCCGTCCTCCATCTCCCGAACGGTCCCTTTCTGGAACGTGAAGCTGCGCAGCGTGCACCGCGGGCATTTCACCACGTCGTCACGGGGTGCCTTGGGGGCAGATCGCTTCGGGGCCGCAGCGGGCTTCTCCTCGAGCGCACTTTCAATCTCCCGGGTCAGTTCCGCCGCCAGCTTTTTCGCCGCCTCTGCGTCACCCGCCTCCGCCAGCCGCGCCAGCTCCGCGATCCGCTCCCTGACGGACTTCAACACCGACGAGGTATCGACCATAGAAGATTCTCCTGCCGCTCGATTCATGTTCTTGTAAGGACCACGACAGTGTAACTGTTCGCGGGCACCGGCGTCCTTCCGAGACAGCGTGCGGTCTCCAGCTCCCCTCACTCCTCCAGGGTGAGCAGCCACGCCACCAGTGTGTGGATGTCCTCCATGGGCACGCGCCGGTTGGGTGACATGGATACGGTACCCCAGTTGCCGCTGCCTCCCTCGCGGACCTTGACGACCAGCCGCTCGAAGGCCGTGTCGTCGCCCCGGTAGCGCTCCGCCACATCCAGCCAGGCCGGACCGCGCAGGGTCTTGTGCACGTCGTGGCAGTTGAAACAGCCGCTGTCCCAGGCGAGGTTGATCATGACCTCATCATCCACCTTGTCGCCGACGGCGGGCATGGCCCAGAACAGGAACAGACTGATCAGCATGGTCGAGAACGATCGCATTGAGACCCCTCCCGGGCCGAGCCCGCGACAGGAAATTGAGAAACCGGCTAGGAGCCTGTCGGAC
>NZ_MVBK01000098.1:11696-20663 GCF_002000365.1 Thioalkalivibrio denitrificans
GTCCGACAGGCTCCTGGGCTCGATTCTACGCGTGCTGACGCTGCAAGTGTGCATAACGGCATCGTTGTCCTCGCAATTGAGAGGCTCGCATGGATCCGAGCCGGAGGTCGCGTGGATTTCGACCTTCTCAAGCCGGACTTTCGATACCATGCTGTATTCGGAATGTGTACACGACTGCTTCGCTGGCCGGTTTGTGTGGCGATAGAGCCGATGACTGAAGATCTCAATGAATTCCCGGGCTTTCACGGCGACAAACGCTGCCGGGATACCACCGGGAAGCCAGGATAAGGAGACCGCCCTCCCATGGCCGGTTTTGTCCAGCGGTTGCTGATCTATGGGGTCCTGTGGTGGATACTGGCCGGCGGCTCACCCTCTGCCTGGTTCTGGGGGCTGCCGGCGATTCTCGCGGCCGCCCTGTTCAATCCTTTTCCCCCTGCACGGCCGATCTCCTGGCATCCGCTGGGGCTGCTGGTCTTCGTCGCGATGTTCCTGATGCTTTCCCTGCGTGGTGCGCTGGACGTTGCATGGCGCGCCCTGCATCCCCGTCGTCCCCTGCAGCCCGCCGTCGTGGACTACCCTTGGGCACTGCCGCCCGGGCGGGGCAGGGTGTTTCTCGCCGTCCTCATCAATCTGATGCCGGGCACTTTGTGTGTGAAGATCACCGACCACTCCATGTCTGTGCATGTGCTCAGCAACCCCGACCGGGCCGTGTCCGCGCTGCAACGCCTGGAGCGGCGGGTGGGACGCCTGTTCGGGTCTGATACCAAGGAAACACATCATGTTTGAGATCTACGTGATCGCCAGTCTGCTGCTCATGGTCAACATCCTCGTGGGCCTCGCCCGGGTCCTTAAGGGGCCCACCGCCGCGGACCGAATGCTCGCGGCGGAAATGTTCGCCACCTCCGCCGTGGTGATCCTTCTCCTGCTGGCGACCGTCAGCGGCGAGGAAAGCCTCGTGGACGTTGCGCTGGTCTTCGCCCTGCTCTCGGCCGTGACGGTGGTCACCTTCGTCAGCCGCTTCTGGATCGCCGGTGATTCCGGGAAAGACAGACGTGCGGGAGGAGATTCATGAGTCTTGTCGAATGGCTCGGTTTGCTGATGGTGTTGTTCGGCCTGCCGTTTTTCTTCCTCGGCACCGTCGGGTTGTTGCGGTTTCCCGACGTCTACACGCGCCTCCACGCCCTGGCCAAGGGTGACAATGTCGGGCTGGGTCTGGTGTGCCTGGGGCTCGGCCTGCAATCAGGCAGCCTGGCCATGACCCTCAAGCTGCTGCTCATCTGGATACTGATGCTCATCGCGAGTGCCACCGGGGTGGGACTGATCGCACGCACGGCCCTCTCGCGGGGCGTCAGGCCCTGGGGTCTTTGAGCCATGGACGCCCTGGTGCCGCTCTTCGATGCACTGCTGGGCGCGTTGTTGCTCTGGCTGGCCTGGCAATCCATCTTCGCCGCCGACCTGTTCCGCGCGGTGGTCAGTTTCATGATCTTCGGCCTGCTGATGGCATTGGCCTGGGTGCGCCTGGAGGCACCGGACATCGCGCTGGCCGAGGCAGCCATCGGTGCCGGCGTGACCGGCGCCCTGCTGCTGTCCGCCCTGGGTCGCCTGCCGCGGGAACGGTATGCAGAGGCGGCGCAACATATCCTCTCTCACTCATACTGGCTCCTGTTCTGGGCGCCCGTCGTGCTGCTGGCCTGGTTTCTCTGGAGCCTGGAAGCTGCGCCGCCGTCGCCTCCGGGCCTCGGCGAGATGGTCGCCATCCACCAGCCGGCAGCCGGCGTGGACAACCCGGTGACCGCCGTGCTGCTCGCGTTCCGCGCCCTCGACACCCTGCTTGAGATCGGGGTCCTGCTGCTGGGCAGCCTTGCCATCTGGTCGTTGGGGCCTTCGCCCTGGTCCACCGGCCCGGCCATGCCCTCGCCGGCCCTGCCGGCCATGGCCCGGGCCCTGTTTCCGGCCTTCGTCCTGGTGTCCGTCTACCTGCTCTGGCGGGGCAGTCACGCACCGGGCGGTGCGTTCCCGGCCGGCGCGGTGATGGGCGCGGGTGGCGTGCTGATGTTGCTGGCGGGCGCGCGCCCCTGGCTCACGGGCGGGGAGCAGGGGCCCTGGCGCTGGTTGCTGACACTGGGGCTGGGAACGATGCTGGTGGTGGCCAGCGTGACCCAATTTGCGGGGTACGTGTTCTTCCAATACCCGTCGGACTGGTCGGGCCGGCTGATCACTCTGCTGGAACTGGCCGCGGGGTTGTCCATCGCCCTGCTGCTGTTCGCCCTGTACCTGGGCGGACAACCCCCCGTCCGCTGGCGCGACAGGGGGTGGCAATGACCTTTTATCTGTTGCTGGCCACCGCGCTGTTTCTCATGGCGCTCTACGGGGTGTTCGCTTCGCGCCACCTGCTGCGCCGCATTCTAGCCCTGAATGTCATGTCCACGGCCGTGTTCCTCTGGCTGGTCACCGTGGCCCGGGCGGCGCCCGGTCTTGACCCGGTGCCTCACGCCATGGTCCTTACCGGGATCGTAGTGACGGTCAGTACCACGGCCGTGGCGGTGGTGCTCGTCGTGCGATTGCGTGCTTCGCACAGGAGGCACGACCTGCCGTGATTCCCGATCTCTTTCAGATCGGGCCCTCACTGCTCTTTGTCGCACCCCTGTTCGCGGCCATTGCGGCATTCGTCCGGCCGAGGGCCGGCGCAGGGATCTACCTGGTCAGTGCCGGCCTGATCACGGTCGCTTCACTTGCCCTGGTCCTGATGGTCGGGACCCTGGGGGCCTGGCGCATGGATTTGGGCGGCTGGGTTCCCCCGCTGGGTATCGGCTGGCAGGTGGACGGGCTGAGTGTCGCCATGCTCCTGCTCACGGCGCTCGTGATGGGGGGCGCGGGTGTCTACCGGGTGGCCGAGGGTGACGCGGGCCATAGCCCGCTGTTCTGGCCCCTGTGGCTCTTCCTGTGGGGCGGGCTCAACGCGCTGTTCCTGTCCGCGGACCTGTTCAATCTCTACGTCACCCTGGAACTGGTGTCCCTGGCCGCCGTGGCATTGATCGCCATGGGCGGGCGCACCGCCCTGGTCCCCGCCTGGCGTTACTTCATCGCGACCCTGCTGGGTTCAACGGTATTTCTCATGGGGGTCGCCCTGCTCTACGGCCAACACGGCAGCCTGGACATGAGGCTGTTGCAGGGCGCACTGGGGCCGGCCGCGATTGAACTGCTGGCCTCGCTGCTGATCACGCTGGGTCTTCTGCTCAAGGGTGCCGTGTTTCCCCTGCACTTCTGGCTGCCGGCCGCTCACGGACGGGCGCCTTCGGCGGTCAGTGCGGCTTTGTCCGGCGTGGTGGTGACGGCTGCCTTCTACCTGATGGTGCGGCTCTGGTTCGGTCCCTTCTCGCCGATGCTGACACCGGCCTTGGCCCTTGCGCTTGGGGCCATGGGTGCGATGGGCATTCTCTGGGGCGGCGTCATGGCCCTGCTGCAGCGCCGCCTGAAGATGCTCATCGCCTATTCCACCGTATCGCAACTGGGCTACGTCCTGCTGGTCTTTCCGCTGGTCGCCTCCGGCATCCTTGCGGCCCAGGCCTGGCACGGCGCAGTCGTGTTGATCCTGACCCATGGCTTTGCCAAGGCTGCGCTGTTCCTTTCGGCGGGTGTGCTGATCCGGTCATTGGGCCACGATCGGATCGACAGACTGAAGGGACCCGGCCAGGGGCCCGCGTTGGCCTGGCTGGCGTTTGCCCTGGGGGCCGTCAGCCTGGTGGGACTGCCGCCTTCCGGCGGTTTCATGGCCAAGTGGTGGCTGTTGCAGAGCGCCCTGGCCGCAGGGGCCTGGCATTGGGCCCTGGTGATCCTGGCGGGCAGCCTGTTGACGGCCGTCTACCTCTTCAGGGTCCTCGGCGGCCCCACCGCGGGCGCCATGACCCCATCCTCCGACCATTCAACCCGGGCCATGGGATTCACGGCCCTCATCCTGGCCCTGGCGGCCTGGATACCGGGCTTCGTGCCAATCCCCCTCACTGGCGCGCTCGCCGACACCTGGGGCATGCCATGAACGCCGTCGTGCCGCACATGTCCCTCGATCCGGGCTGGCTGATCCTGAGTCTGACGTTCCCGTCGCTGGGTCTGCTCCTGTTGTGTACCGGCATCGGCAGACGATATGCGCTGGCCTGCCTGCCCTGGGCGCCGCTGCCAGCGCTGGCAGCGGCGCTCCTGGCCCCTCCGGATACGACGCTCGCGCTGCCCGATCTGTTTGCCGGGGTGATGTTTCGGCTGGACGGGACGGCCCGGGCCTTTCTCCTGCCCGCGGCCCTGTTGTGGACGCTGGCAGGCTGGTATGCGGCCACGGCCGGCGGGTTGCGGCGTGGCCCGGTGTTCGCCGGGTTCTGGCTGCTGGCCCTGTCGGGGAATCTGGGCCTGATCCTGGCGGGGGACCTGTATGTGTTCTACATCGGTTTCGCGCTGATGACCTTCGCCGCCTATGGGTTGGTGGTGCACGAGGGCACCGGCGAGGCCCTGCGCGCCGGGCGCTGGTATCTGGCCATGATGTTCGCCGGGGAGTTGTGCCTGTTTACGGCCGTGGCGCTGGTGGCGGTCGCCGTGGGCGGAGGGATGCTGGCGTTCACGGCCGTGGGCCTCGCCCCGGGCCGCGAACTGATCTGGGCGCTGTTCGCCTTCGGATTTGCGCTGAAACTGGGGCTGGCGGGACTGCACGCCTGGTTGCCCCTCGCCCATCCGGTCGCACCGGTCCCGGCCAGCGCCGTGCTGAGCGGGGTCATGATCAAGGCGGGCATCCTGGGATGGTGGCGGGTGACCTCGCCTCACGGAGCGCTGGTCTCCGACTGGGGTCCGTGGTTGATGGCCCTGGGTCTGATCACGGTTTTCTACGGTGTATTGTCGGGCCTGAACAACCGCGATCCGAAGACGGTACTTGCCTGGTCCAGCGTAAGTCAGATGGGCCTGATCGCCCTGCTGGCGGGTCTGGCTCTCGCGGAGCCGGGCACTGCCGCACTGGCATGGATGGGGATCACATGGTTCGTCATGCATCACGCCCTGGCAAAGGGCGCGTTGTTCCTGGGTACGGGGCTTTTCCAGGGCAGTAACGACAGTCAGCGACGCTGGCTCTTGCTGCTGCTGTGCGTGCCCGCCCTGTCCCTGGCGGGTGTTCCCTACACCAGCGGATGGATCGCCAAGGCTGCGCTGGATCTGTCGTTGACCGACAGCGGATATGGGCCCTGGTTGTCGGCCATGCTCACCGCAAGCATCGCAGGCACCACCCTGCTGATGGCGCACTATCTCCAAAGCCTCTGGAGGACGCCGCGTCCGAATGCCCCGTCTCCGGGCGCACCGTGGCTGCCCTGGGGCCTCGCCATGCTCTGCCTCGCATCTCTTCCCTGGACAGGCTGGGCCCCCGAATACATCCCGCCCATCGAACCGAGTCCCGTGATGCTCGCGCAGGATCTCTGGCCGGTGGCGCTGGGCCTCGCGCTCTTCTTCGCACTGTTCGCCGGGCGCAGCCGGAAGTTCCGGTGGCCGGGGTGGCGAGTGGCGCGGGCCTTCGAGATTCGCGCTTCGGCAGTGTGGGTCGGACTGTCGCGCCTGGAACAACGCATGCACCGTTGGGCTACGGTGGGGGGGTTGTTCATGGTGTTGGCTGCGATCTTGTTGTCCGCGGTTTGGTTGGGTGTTTGAAACGCGAATCGGGAATCCGGGGAGTCAATCGTTGGTTCCCTCATTTCCCCGGTCAGGTTCCCCGTGCGCCTGACCGCAGTCTCGCCTCCACATTCTCGATGATTTCACGACTCAGTCGGCGGATGAGCGGTTTGCCCGCCTTGCGCACAGCTTCCTCCACAAGGGCGTTGTTCAGGTCGTACTCCAGATGCAGATGGATTCGTGTTCCTCCGTCGACAGGGATCAGGTGATAGGTGCCGCGGTTGGGGACACCGGTGATCGATCGCCAGGAGAACCGTTCCGGGGGGACGGATTCAGTGATTTCCACGTCAAAGCTGAGGGGAATGCCCGCGGCCCGCACGGTCCATCGGTAGCGGTTGTCGTTCACGCGCGTTATGGTCTCTATGGCCTCGCTGTAGTGAACGAACTCCTCGACGCGGCTCACGAGCGAGAACACCGCTTGTCGGGACGCCCGTATCTCCACTTCGTGTTCGATGACAGCCATCGGAATCCGAAAGGTTCGCCATGCGCGTTCATCAATCCGCCCGCAGGCGGCACATGGACATCATACCCCGGCGTGCCCCTGTCGTTCGGGCAGCGCACAGGGGCGCTGCCGGATGACGGCGACCAGGGGCATGGGCCCGTGAACGTGCTGGTCATCCTCGGCCACCCGCGTGCGGACAGTTTTTGCGCTGCGCTGGCCGATGCCTATTGCGAGGGGGCTCGTGCAGCGGGGGTGGATCTGAAGCGCCTGGATCTGTCCACCTTCGAGTTCGATCCGCACGTTCACACGCTGTCACCCAACCAGCAGCCACTGGAAGACGATCTGCGCGCCGCCCGCTCGTTGATAGAGTGGGCGGACCACCTGGTATTTGTCTATCCGACCTGGTGGGGCACCATGCCGGCGCTTCTGAAGGGTTTCCTCGACCGCGTCATATCGCCCGGATTCGCCTTTCGCAAATGCGAGGGCGGTACGGGCTATGAGGGATTGCTCCAGGGTCGTTCCGCGCAACTCATCACGACCATGGACACGCCGCCGTTTATTCACCGGCTCTTGTACCGCCAGCCCGGCAGGAACGCCATGGCGCGGGCGACGCTGGGCTTCTGCGGCATTCGGCCGGTGCGTTCACTGATGTTCGGCTCGGTGCGCTTTTCCGACAAGGCGCGGCGCGAAGTGTGGCTGAGAAGGACTCAGGCGGAAGGACGGCGTCTGGCACGGGGCCGAGTCTCGTTGAGTGAGCGGCTTGCCCACAAGGCGGGCGCATGGCTCATGGCAATGCGATTGCAGTTCTATCCCATGACCTGGGTGGCCTACACCGTGGGTGCGCTGGCGGCAGCGCCGGAGGCGGGCGTGTTCGGCAACCCGGTGTTCTGGCTGGGCTACCTGTGCCTGTTCCTTCTGGAAGTCGCCACCGTGCTCGTCAATGAACTTGTGGACTTCGACACGGACCGGCAGAACCGCTTCTACAGCCCCTTCACCGGCGGATCCCGGGTGCTGGTGGAGCGGCTGCTGTCAACGCGCGAGGTCCGCTTCGGCATTCTGGCGGCTTCGGCAGGCTTCCTGGTTTCGCTGTTGTGGTTCGTCGGTCTGTCACCCGGAGAACCTGTACAGGTGCTGGGTGTGACGGCCGTGCTGGCCATCCTCGCCATCGGTTACACGGCGCCGCCACTGAAGCTCAGTTACCGTGGTCTGGGTGAGCTGGATGTGGCGCTCACCCACAGCCTCGGCGTCCTGCTGTGCGGCTACGTGTTCATGGCGGGGGACTGGCGCGACCCTCTCCCATGGCTGCTTAGCCTTCCACTGCTGCTGGCCATCCTCCCGTCCATTACGCTCTCGGGCATTCCCGACCTGGATTCGGATGCGGCCGTGTCGAAGCGAACGCTGGCAGTACGTCTGGGATGGGACGGGGCACTCCGGGTGGCACTGGGCTGCACGTTGCTCGCGGCGATTGCCGGCGTCCTGTTTCAGGTGACCGGAATTGCGCAGGGTGCGTACGCCGGCATCGGGTACGTGGTGATCCCCCACGGCGCATGGCTCGCGTGGCTGCTGTGGCGCGCACTGGACCGGGAGGATCCACCGGGGCGCATCGACGGTCTCATGGCCGTATCGCTGGGCTACGTCCTCTGGTTCGGCTTGTTTCCCCTGGTCAACCTGGCAGCCGGTTGACCGAAAAGGGAACGGAGGGATTTTCTCCCAGAAAAAATTCCTCCGTCCCCTTTTTGCCCTTTTTGGGAGGATCTTGTAGGACGTCATCAAGTTTGCTTCGGATTCCTGATCATGAAGAAAACCGAACCCGCGGCAAGTCCCGAAGCCTATGTGGCCGCCTTGGATGGCTGGCGACGCGATCTGGTGGAATCCTTGCGGTCAGTGGTTCGCGGGGCCGCGACACTGGAAGAAGTCGTGAAATGGGGGCACCTGGTCTACCTGGCGCAAGGGCCGGTGCTGCTCATTCGCGCGGAAGAGGAACGTGTGTTGTTCGGCTTTTGGCGGGGCAAGCGTCTGACGGATATCGAATCACGTCTTAAGGGCAGCGGCAAGTACGAGATGGCCACGCTGGAACTGCGGGAGGGCATGACGGTGAAGTCCGCGACCGTGCGGCGCCTTGTCCGCGAGGCCGTAAATCTCAACAGGGCCTTTGGCGACCCGACGCTGGCGGCCAGAAACGCACGAAAAGGGGAATGAGGAATTTATCTCCCTTTCTCACTTCCACCAAATCTGAGCAAGAAAACTCCTCTGTCCCCTTTCTTGATCTGAACGAGAGAACTCCTCCGTCCCCTTTCCTGCAAACCTTGACAACTCTACCAACTTACCTATAAGTCTCCAGACGACAAGATGTATGCCATCGACCCATCAGGGTCAGGTTTCGTCGTTCTGTCTGCCCGCGGGTTGAGGCGGGGGCTTGCCAGTGGGATCTTTTGGACAGGGGGCATTCCTGTTCGGGAGGGTTCGATGCAGACCATACGCGCATGTCTTGTCGTTGCCGCCCTTGCTCTCACTGCATCTGCCGCTAATGCGGCTCCCGTCATCTACTGGAACCTGTTCAACATCGAAGGCGAAAGCGTTATAGGGGCGGACTTTGTCACCTACGCCACCCTCGATGACATGCTGAACGACATCAACCGGCTTGGGGTCTTCCAGCCGATGGGGGGTGGTGCGGGCCAGAACGTTGTTGGCAGCGGGTCGGATGGCACGACCTACTGGAACCTGTTCAACATCGAAGGCGAAAGCGTTATAGGGGCGGACTTTGTCACCTACGCCGCCCTCGATGACATGCTGAACGACATCAACCGGCTCGGGGTCTTCCAGCCGATGGG